>DASTVQ010000013.1:0-45961 GCA_035759015.1 Kribbella sp. | reverse complement strand
CCGCCCCTCCCCACACCCATCGGTCCGAACCTGCCCCTGCGCCGTCCTCAGCCATCGGTCCGAACCCGCCCCCGCCGCACGCTTGCTCGCCCATCGGTCCGAACCTGCCCTCGTGTCGCCAGCGATCGGTCCGGAGTTGCCCCTGGCACCCCGCCCATCGGTCCGAATGCGCCCTATCGGCGTCACTCATCGGTCCGAAGCTGCCCCCTGTCGGCATTGTCCGAACCTGCCCCGAGGTGTCTCCATCGGTCGTCCCACTCCGCCACCGCGTCCACGCTGTACGGCGTATCAGGGGCTTAGAGGTACGCGCGCGGGCAGCTTCGGACCGATCGACGGGGAGGAGCAGGGCAGGTCGGACCGATCGACGGAGACGAGCAGGTCAGGTCGGAGCGATCGACGGAGAGGAGCAGGACAGGTTCGGACCGATCGCCAGAGAGACCGGGGGCAGGTTCGGACCGATGGCGACTGGGAGGAGACGCGCTGGGGCAGGTTCGGACCGATGGGTGGAGGAGGGGGAGGGGCGGTTGCGGGGGGAGAGAGGGTCCGGGTGAGGGCGGGGGTGGGTTAGGGGTGGGGGATGGTGGCGTGGAGGAGGGGGAGGACGCGGTGGGGGATCTGCTCGGCGAGGGCTATGACGGTGGAGGCTCGCTGGATGCCGCGGACCATGACCACCTGGTCGATGACGCGTTGCAGGTCGGAGTTGGAGCGGGCCACGATGCGGCACCACAGGTCCTCGGCGCCCGTGATCGTGTGGACCTCCAGGACCTCCGGGATTCCGGCCAGGGCTTCGGCTACGACGGTGTGACCGGAGCCCTGCTCGATCTGCAAGGTGGCGAACGCGGTCACCGGATAGCCGAGCGCGCCGGCGTTGATGTCCGGGCCCCAGCCGCGGACCACGCCGTCGCGCTGCAACCGGTCGAGCCGGGCCTGCACGGTGCCGCGGGCGACGCCCAGCCGGCGCGACGCCTCCAGGACGCCGACTCGCGGCTCGGTGGCGAACAGTTCGAGGATGCGGGCGTCCAGCGCGTCCACTCCGGCCATGTGATCCCTCCAGGATCTTCGCGTGGCCATGCCCACCCTGGCAGCTCCGGTGGTCCCTCCCGCCGGTTGATTGAGCCGTCGCCGCCGGTTAGCGGGCGGTCAGTGGTCAGGGTGACCAAATAGTCCAACGAGATGGCCAGGATACTGCGCAGACTGTGCAGCGGATCAAGGAACTGTTGCGCAACCTGTCGGTCGACGGAAGGCTCGGGTCGAAACTTCGACGATCCGGGAGCACACGATGACCAGCACCGACCTCACCCCCGCAGAGCTCGACGCCGATCTCGACCTCGACCAGTTGAAGCAACTCGTGGGCCTGGTGCCGTACGACGAGACCACCGACCCGTTCCCCGTCACCGCCATGGACGCGGTGGTGTTCGTGGTCGGCAACGCCACCCAGACGGCGAAGTACTACCAGCTCGCGTTCGGGATGGACCTGGTCGCCTATGCCGGGCCCGAGACCGGCGCCAAGGACAGCAAGGCCTTCGTGCTGAAGTCCGGCTCTGCCCGCTTTGTGATCACCGGTGGCGTGGCTCCGGCGAGCCAGTTGCACGACCATCACCGCAAGCACGGCGACGGCGTGATCGACATTGCCCTGGAGGTGCCGGACGTGGACAAGTGCGTCGAGCACGCCCGCGCCCAGGGTGCGACGGTGCTGGAGGAGCCGCACGACGTCTCCGACGAGCACGGCACTGTCCGCCGCGCCGCGATCGCCGCGTACGGCGACACCCGCCACTCGCTCGTGGACCGTTCGCGGTACCACGGCCCGTACCTGCCGGGCTTCGTCGCAGCCGAGACCTCGGTGGTCCGGCCGCAGGGCCACCCGAAGCGGCTCTTCCAGGCCATCGACCACGTGGTCGGCAACGTGGAGCTGGGCCGGATGGACGAGTGGGTCGCCTTCTACAACAAGGTGATGGGCTTCGTGAACATGGCGGAGTTCGTCGGCGACGATATCGCCACCGACTACTCCGCGCTGATGAGCAAGGTGGTGGCGAACGGCAACCACCGGGTGAAGTTCCCCCTGAACGAGCCGGCGGTGGCGAAGAAGAAGTCGCAGATCGACGAGTTCCTGGAGTTCTACGACGGCGCCGGCGCGCAGCACATCGCGCTCGCCACCAACGACATCCTGCGGACCGTCGACATCATGCGCGCGAACGGCGTGGAGTTCCTCGAGACGCCGGACTCGTACTACGACGATCCCGAGCTGCGGGCGCGGATCGGCGAGGTGCGGGTGTCCATCGAGGAGCTCAAGGCCCGCCGGATCCTGGTGGACCGCGACGAGGACGGCTACCTGCTGCAGATCTTCACCAAGCCGATCGGCGACCGCCCGACGGTGTTCTACGAGCTGATCGAGCGACACGGCTCGCTCGGGTTCGGCAAGGGCAACTTCAAGGCCCTGTTCGAGGCGATCGAGCGGGAGCAGGAGCGCCGCGGCAACCTGTAGGGCGACACCGCTCACGCACCCTGCTTGGACGCGGGGTGCGTGGGCGTGTTCGTTCGCACGCCGAAGGCCCGGTCGACGAGCGGCAGGAGCACCCTTCCTCGCGTCCGCGCAGGAGCTGCACGACGGTGGCGGCGGCTACACCAGGGTGTCTTGGGGCCAGACCTCCAGGACCCGCTGACACCGTCGCCGACTCCGCGGTAACCGCCTAGGCTCGATCAGTATGAGCGAGGTTGTCGAGGCACTCCGGCAGGCACTGCCGCCGGAGGCGCTGGTGACGGACGCCGACCGGATGGAGAGCTACCGGTACGACCGGGCGATGTTCTGCCCGGCCGGCAAGCCACTGGCCGTGGTGCTGGCCCGCGAGACCGCGCACGTGCAGGCAGCCGTACGCATCGCCGCGGCCGCGGGCGTTCCCGTCGTACCGCAAGGGGCTCGGTCCGGCTTGTCCGGCGCCGCCAACGCGCTGGACGGCTGCATCGTGATCTCGCTGGAGAAGATGGACAAGATCCTGGCCATCGAGCCCGTCGACAGGTACGTCGTGACGCAGCCGGGCGTGTTCAACGCGGTGCTGTCCCGGGCCGTCGCCGAGCACGGGCTGTTCTACCCGCCGGATCCGTCCAGCTGGGAGTTCTGCTCGATCGGCGGCAACCTGTCGACCAACTCAGGCGGGCTCTGCTGCGTGAAGTACGGCGTAACCACCGACTACGTGCTCGGCCTCGAGGTCGTGCTGGCCGACGGCCAGGTCCTGCGCACCGGGCGCCGTACGGTCAAAGGCGTCGCAGGGTACGACCTGACCAAGCTGATGGTCGGGAGTGAGGGGACGCTCGGGATCATCACCGAGGCGACGCTGTTGCTGCGCCCGCAGGCAGCCCGGCCGCACACCATGGCCGCGCTGTTCGACTCGGCGGTGACGGCCGGCGAGGCGATCGTCGAGATCGTCCGGAGCGGGGTGTCGCTGTCGCTGCTGGAGATCATGGACCGGACCACGATCCGGGCGGTCAACGCCTACAAGCGGATGGATCTGCCGACCGAGGCCGCCGCGATGCTGATCGCCCAGTCCGACGCGGGCGGCGAGGTCGGAGCGGCTGACGTCGCCGCCGTGGCCAAGACCTGCCGCGACCACGGCGCGATCGACTGCATCGAGGCGGACGACCCGGCCGAGGGCGAGCTGTTGCTCGAGGCCCGCCGGGCGGCGCTGCTCGCACTCGACCAGCTTGGTACGACGATGATCGACGACGTCTGCGTGCCCCGGTCCCGGCTGGCCGACTTCATCGGCGCGGTCGAGCGGATCGCCACCGACCTGGACATCACGGTCGGGGTGGTCGGGCACGCGGGCGACGGCAACATGCACCCGACTGTGGTGTTCGATGCGGCCGACGAGGAACAGGCCAGGCGCGCGCAGGTCGCGTTCGACCGGATCATGGAGGTCGGGCTCGAGCTCGGGGGCACCATCACCGGCGAGCACGGGGTCGGTGTGCTCAAGCGGGACTGGCTGCGCCAGGAGATCGGCCCGGTCGGCATCGCTGTGCACCAGGCGATCAAGGCCGCGCTGGACCCGGCCGGGATCCTCAACCCGGGCAAGGTCGTGACGTACTGACGGCTGTGACCCAACCGCAACGCAACTGCTGGTACCCGTCGACGTCTGTGGCCGCCGGATGTGACGTCGCAGCCGCACCATGGACGGACGGGTACGGGCGGCTGAGGCCGGGCAGGAGGTGAGCATGACGCGACGGCGGCTCGTGCCGGCGATGCTGGTCATGCTGACCATGCCCGCGGGCGGCTGCGCCACCGGCGGTGGCCTCCGCGTCGAGGGCGACGACCCCGTGACGCCGACCGCGGCCGCCACGCCGACCGTCAACACCGCGCCGACGCCGACCGTCAATACCGCGCCCGGGCCGCCCCGGACGCCTGCGATCATGACCACCGAGGAGACCAGTCTCGCCACCATCCGGCAGACGCTGCTGGCCGACGATCGGCTGGACAAGAACATCCGCACCGTGCTCGAGAACTGCGAAGTGGTCGAGCGATGCCTACGCCGCGGGGTGCGGGTCGATGTGATGCACACCGGTCAACCGCAGCAGGTGGTCACCGTGAACACTGTCGACGGCTTCAGCTTCGGCGGCTTCCTGCTCGCGCTGGAGCCGGCCGGACCGCGGCCGGTGTGGAGCCTGACCGCGGACCAGTTGAAGATCTATCCCAGCAGGCAAGGTGATCTGGTCGTCGAGTCGAAGGTCTTCGGCCCGAACGACCAGGTCTGCTGCCCGTCCGGGAGCAAGGTCGAGGTCTACCGTTGGAACGGCCGGCAGATGACCAAGCTCAGCGAGCAGTACCAAGAGGGAGACTGACCTCAGTGGCACCCGAAGAGCCCGCAGCACGGATCCTGATGGTCGAGGACGACGCGGTGATCCGCGAGGCGACGCAGCTGAGCCTCGAACGTCACGGCTACGACGTCACCACGGCCGAGGACGGCCTGGAGGCGATCGAGACCTTCGAGAAGGTCCACCCCGACGCCGTGATGCTGGACATCATGCTTCCCGGTCTCGACGGCATCTCCGTGTGCAGGCGGATCCGCGAGACCAGCACGGTGCCGATCGTGATGGTCTCGGCCCGCGCTGACGCCCTGGACATCGTGCTCGGCCTCGAGGCGGGCGCGGACGACTACGTGACCAAACCGTTCGACACGCAGGTCCTGGTGGCCCGGCTCCGCGCGGTGCTCCGGCGTGCTGTGGCCGGCCCAGGTCGCCCGGCGCCGTCGGCGGGCGGGCACGTCGAGACGTTCGGAGACCTGGTGCTCGACCGCGAAGCCCTCGAGGTACGACGTGGTGGCGCTCTGGTGCAGCTCACCCCGACAGAGCTGAAGCTGCTGATCGAGTTCGCCAACAACCCGGGCGTGGTGCTGAGCCGTTCCACCCTGCTGCAGCGGGTGTGGGACTACGAGTGGGGTGGCGACGGCCGTCTCGTCGACGTACACCTGCAGCGGTTGAGGACCAAGATCGGCGCCGACCGGATCGAGACGGTGCGCGGGTTCGGGTACAAGCTGCGGGCCTGAGATGGGGTTGCGCAGCAAGCTGGGTCTGATCTTCCTGCTGGTCTCCTCGCTGGCGATCCTTGTCCTGTGCGTCGCGGTCTACACCCAGGCACAGTCCGCCCGGCTGGACCGGACCCGGAGCTTCGCCGACGAGCGGGTCCAGCTGGCCGCCGACACCTACGAACGGACCGGCGTTGCGAACACGCTCGGCTCGCGGCTGGATGATCCGGCCCTGCCCCCGCAGCTCAAGCAGGCGGTGCTGGAGGGGAAACGGGCCACCTACAAGACCGCCTCACCGAACGCGAGGATGTGGGCCGCCCAACCCGTCAGGGGCAGCCACATCATCTCGGTCGTGCAGGACTACGAGCACAGCGATCCCTCCATGGATGCGCTGCGCCAGGCGCTGATCGTCGGCGGTATCGGCACCGTGGCGATGGTCGCGCTGGTCAGCGTGGTGGCCGCCGGCAGCCTGTCCCGGCGGATCGTCGCCGTCGCCGGTACGGCGCGCCGCATCGCCAACGGTGAGCTGGACGCGTCGGCGGTGAGCGCGGTCGGTGCGGGCAAGGACGAGGTCGCCTCGCTCGCCAGGGCACTCGACACGATGGCCGGCTCGCTGCGGGCTCAGCTCGAGGCCGAGCGCAGGTTCACCGCGGACGTGGCGCACGATCTGCGGACCCCTGTGACCGGCCTGTTGACAGCGGCCGAGCTGCTACCGCCCGGACGGCCCAGCGAGCTGGTCCGGGACCGCGCGAAGGTGCTGCGCCGGCTGGTGGAGGACCTGCTGGAGATAGCGCGCTTCGACTCGGGGGTCGAGCGCGTCGACCTGGAGCACGTCTGGCTCGGCGCGTTCGTCGAGTCGGCGGTCGGCCGGCTGCGGATGCAGCAAGAGCTCGCGCCTGACAGCATCGTGGTCCGCAAGGTCGGACCCGACGTGACGGTCTCCACCGATCCGCGCCGGATCGAACGGATCCTGGCGAACCTGATCGTCAACGGGCTGCGGCACGGGCGCCCGCCGGTCGAGGTCACGGTCGACGGCCGGACCATCGAGGTCGTGGACCACGGCAGCGGTTATCCCGACGCGCTGATCGCCGAGGGGCCTCGCCGGTTCCGGTCCGGGCTCGCCGAGCGAGGAATCGGCCACGGCCTCGGACTGACCATCGCGGTCGGGCACGCCAAGGTGCTGGGGGCGGACCTGGTGTTCGGCACCGCGCCGGACGGCGGTGCCTGCAGCCGCCTTGTGTTGCCACCGACCCCGGAAGGCTGACCCGCAGCTGTGGTCTCAGCCCGCGGGCAGGATGCGGCCGGTGACCTCGCCGAGGCCGATGCGGTCCCCACCGGGGGTGGTGGCCCAGCCGGTGATGGTGACCTCGTCGCCGTCCCGCAGGAAGGTGCGCTCCTCGCCCTTCACGATCAGCGGTTCGCGCCCTCCCCAGCTCAGCTCCAGGAACGAGCCGCGCTGGTCCCGCTCCGGCCCGCTCACCGTGCCCGACGCGAACAGGTCCCCGGTACGGACCGACGCACCGTTGACGGACAGGTGGGCCAGCATCTGGGCGGGCGACCAGTACATCGTCGCGTACGGTGGCCGGCTGACGAGCTGCCCGTTCCAGTACACCTCGAAGGTGATGTCGAAGGTCGTCAGGTCACCGGAGCCGGACAGGTACGGCAGCACGGCCGGCTCCTGCGGGCCCAGTGGGACGGCCGACGCCTTGAGCGCCTCCAGGGAGACCACCCAGGGGGAGATCGAGGTGGCGAAGGACTTGCCGAGGAAGGGCCCGAGCGGCACGTACTCCCAGGCCTGGATGTCCCTGGCGGACCAGTCGTTCACCAGCACCACGCCGTACACGTGGTCTGCGAACTCGTCGACGGATACCGGCTTGCCGAGGCTGGAGGGGGTGCCGACGACATAACCGAGCTCCACCTCGATGTCGAGCCGCTGCGAGGGCCCGAACGTCGGGGCAGGGTCGGAGGGGGCCTTGCGCTGGCCGCTCGGCCGGACGATGTCGGTGCCGCTGGCAACGACTGTGCCGGCGCGGCCGTGATAGCCGACGGGGAGATGCTTCCAGTTCGGCAGCAACGGCTCCGCATCGGGGCGGAAGAGCCGGCCGACGTTGCTCGCGTGGTGCTCGGAGGCGTAGAAGTCGACGTAGTCCGCAACCTCGAACGGCAGCAGCATGGTGACCGAGGACCGCGGGATCAGGTGTGGTTCGACCGTGTCTCGCTCGTGCTCGTTGCGGACCAGCTCGAGCAGCCATTCGCGGGTGGCGTGCCAGGCCGGCCTGCCGAGCGCCAGGAAGGCGTTCAGCGACGGCTCCGCGAACAGCTGCGAGCCGTCCAGCATCTGTGCCGACGCAACCGGGGCCAGGTCGATCACCTGGTCGCCGATCGCGGCGCCCACCCGGGGATCCTCGTCGTCGACCTGGAAGACGCCGAGGGGCAGGTTCTCCGGCCCGAACGGGGAGTCGTCCGGCATGTCGATCCAAGTCTGGGCCTGGCTCACAGGTCCTCCATCAGCTCGAGGTCGATCAGGTCTTGACGGGGTTCGTCGATACTGCACGAGCCGTACGAGGTGAACCACCGGCGGGTCCCGGCGGCCTGCTCGGGCGACAGGTCGCGAGCCTGACCCGCAAGGGCCGGACCCTCGCGGTTCTCCAGTACGGCGAGCAGGTCGTCGTGGCTCGCGCCGTCGAGGGAGGCGCGAGTGGCGAGCAGGACGTTGAGGAAACCGTGGTGCTGGAAGCCTGTGTCGGGCGCGGTGTGCCGCACGGCGTTGTGCAGGCCGGCGGTGCACTTGAACGGCACCTCGCGGTCCAGGCACGCGGTGATGAACGCGGCCACCTGGTCCGCGGTGGGGAACAGGGACGCGTCCAGGCCGCCGGTGCGCAACTTCGCGGCGTAGCCCGCGTCCGCCACCACGTCGAGCGCACGCTCCCAGGCGCCGTCGAGGCCGATCTCGATGAAGGCGTTCTCGTCGTCCATGCAGTCGTCGCAGGCACGGACCACCCGCAGCGCGTTGCGGGGCAGGTCGTTCTCGGCCCGCAGCCGCACCTCGACCGCTCGGACGACGACGTCAGGGGACCGGTCGCCGTACCGGACGGCAGGCTCGATGCCGCCGGCGCCGCCGGTGATGACCACCGAGACCTCCAGCGGCGGGCCGCCGGTGTGTGCGGCCTCGGCGGCGACAGACATCAGGTCCTGGTCGGTGCAGACGAACGTCCCGACCAGGTCGGCGTACGGGGCCTGCCGGTGGGTCCGGTGTGCGACCACGGCCTCCGCCAGCGGCAGATCACCCGGTGGGAACATGGCCGCGTCGTCGACCAGGTGCCGGAACAGCGCGGGGACGCCCCGCTCCACGGTTGACATGCCTGCGAGCCTAACGGATGCTTTCGGTAAGCGGACACATGCGTCCGATAAACGTACAGCATGCCCGTCTTCCGGGCGATCGAAGGGGAGTCATGGCGTTCTACCGGCAGGTCGGAGAGGTCCCGCCGAAGCGGCACACACAGTTCCGCAAGTTCGACGGCGGCCTGTACTACGAGGAGCTGATGGGCGAGGAGGGCTTCTCCTCAGACTCGTCGTTGCTCTACCACGCGGGTGTGCCCTCGGCGATCGTGGACTCCCAGGTCTGGGAGCTGCCCGACCTGGGCACCGTGCCGAACCACCCGCTCACGCCGCGGCACCTGAAGCTGCACGACCTCTTCGAGACCGGCGTCAGCGGGACCAACGTGGTCGAGCACCGCCGCCTGGTGCTGGGCAATGGTGATGTCCGCATCTCCTACGTCGTCGCGAGTGGCACCTCGCCGTACTACCGCAACGCGATCGGCGACGAGTGCGTGTACGTCGAGAAGGGTTCAGCGACGGTCGAGACGGTCTTCGGCGTGCTGAACGCCGTCGAAGGCGACTACGTGCTGATCCCGCGGGCCACGACGCACCGCTGGCTGCCGGGTGCGGACGGCGTGCACGCCTACTGCATCGAGGCGAACAGCCACATCGCGCCGCCGAAGCGCTATCTGAGCCGGTACGGGCAGTTCCTCGAGCACTCGCCGTACTGCGAGCGTGACCTGGACATGCCCGGGGACCCGTTCATTGTGGAAGGCAACGATGTCGAGGTGCTGGTGAAGCATCGCGGGAACGGGCCGGGCGGCATCGTCGGCAGCCGGATGACCTACGCCACCCACCCCTTCGACGTGGTCGGCTGGGACGGCTGCCTCTACCCGTACACGTTCAACGTCAGCGACTTCGAGCCGATCACCGGCCGGATCCACCAGCCGCCGCCGGTCCACCAGGTGTTCGAGGGCAACAACTTCGTCGTCTGCAACTTCGTGCCACGCAAGGTGGACTACCACCCGTCGTCGGTGCCGGTGCCGTACTACCACTCGAACGTGGACTCCGACGAGGTGATGTTCTACTGCGGCGGGGACTACGAGGCGCGCAAGGGATCCGGGATCGGGCTGGGTTCGATCTCCCTGCACCCGGGCGGTTACGCGCACGGGCCGCAGCCGAGCGCGATCGAGGCCTCACTCGGCGCCGAGCGGTTCGAGGAGCTCGCGGTGATGGTCGACACCTTCCGCCCGCTCGAGCTCGGCGAGGGCGGCCGCGCGGTGGACGACGGCGTCTACGCCTGGACGTGGGCCGGACGCGGTCCCACCTGAGCCGGACCGGGCCTCCTGGTCCGCGCTGCTGCCATGCTCTCCGCATGAGCGAGACCTTCGTTGTCGGTCTGAAACAGGCGGAGGTGCTCCGCCGCCGGGAGGTCGTGCGGCGGGCCCGGCGGCTCGGTGCCTGGACCACGTTGGCGCTGGGTGTCACCGGGATCGCCATCGCGGTCGGCTTCACCGTGGCCTTTCCCGGCGCCGGCCTCTGGCCATACGCGCTGCTGCTGGTCGCGAGCATGAGCCCGCTGGTGCTCAGCACCGTGCAGGCGCGGCGCCTGGCTGTCGAGCAGCAGCGGTGGTATGCGGCCAACGGCGTGCCGCCGGCTGCGATGCGGATGTCGGCGACCGTGCTGGAGCTCGCCTGCGACGGAGCCGAGTTTCCCGTGGTCCTGCCATGGGCGACGGTACGGGGCTTCAGGCAGAAGCGGAGACTCGGGCAGTCCGTGCTCGAACTGGTGCTGGCGCGGGGTGTGGGTGCGACGACGGCCGGTGTCCGCGGGCTGGCTCAGCCCGCTGTCAGGGCCGTCGTAAAGCCGAGCCCGTTGCTCCAGCCCGTCGGGCTGTACCCGGTGGCCGCGCTGGACCAGCCGGTGCATGTCATCGACCAGGCGATGCGTCACTTCTCCGGCGGCCGGGCCGGCGTTCTCCGACCCTGACAGCGGGAGTGGACTACCCCTGGTAGGTCCCGGGTGCGTCCCAGTCCTGCATCTCACGACCGTGGACCGTCAACGCCCAGATCACCAGAATGTCGATCGCGATCATGATGGTCGACCACATCGGGTAGGCCGCGAGGAACGCGACGTTCACCAGTGCGCTCAGGACGGCCACGATCACGCCGATCACCCGGGCCCACATCTGTCCGGCGAGTAGGCCGACGCCCGCCGCCGCGATGACGATGCCGAAGATCAGGTGTGTCCAGCCCCACGCTGTGTAGTCGACGTGCACGGTGAGATCGTTCTTCCCGACGACGTAGTAGTCGTCCTGGAACAGGGCGATGAATCCCTGGAAGGCGTGCAGAGAACCCAGCAGGACCATCATGGTCCCGGCGAACATGATCCAGCCCACCCAGCCGGTTTGCCGCCTTTCCTGCGACGACCCTGGTGCCGAGTGCCTCGGCTCCGATGCGCCCAGGTCTGTGTCGGACATGGCAAGCTCCCCTCGGTTGCTGACGTTGGAAGCATCGCCTGCTCAGCGGCCGCGGGTCCTCATCCTCCGCGGGTGATCCTGACGCGTCAGCAGTCGAGCGGCTGGAAGCTGTAGCCCTTGGCGGCGAGCTTGGTGAGGACGCGGTCGAGCGCGACCACCGTCTGCCGGCGGTCGCCGCCGCCGTCGTGCATCAAGATGATCGCGCCGGGCCGGGCGCCCTGCAGTGCGGTCCGCTCGATCCTGGCCGCACCGGGCCTCGACCAGTCCTTCGTGTCGACGTCCCAGAGCACCTGCCGCTGGTGGTACGACGCGGCGATCGCGGCTACCCGGGCGTCGGTGTCCCGGAACGGCGGCCGGAAGCACTTGGACGACACGCCCGTCGAGATCTCCTGCCGGATCCGGGCGGTGGACAGCCGGGTCAGCATCGGGTGGTCCCAGGTGTGGTTGCCGACGTGATGCCCGAGGCTCCGGGTGGTGGCGACCAGGTCCGGGTACGCCGCGGCCTGGCGGCCCAGCACGAAGAAGGTCGCCACGGCGTGATGCTTGGCGAGGACGGCCAGGACCTTCGGAGTCCAGACCGGCTGCGGTCCGTCGTCGAAGGTCAGGTAGATCACGTTGCCGTTCGATCCCTGTGGCTGCGTGGCGCGCGGGGCCGTGTGATGGGAGGCGGCCTCGCTCGTCTGCGACGCGTCGGGGTGGTCCGACGGCCGGACGATCTGTGCGAAGGCAGCTCCGGTGAGGATGGCGGCGATGACCAGGAGCCTGCCCGGCGGCAGAGGCATGAATCGAATATCCACGACCGAGTGCGCGATTCGGTCGCTAACGGCTCGGCGTGTCGTGCATAAGGTTCAGGGGCCACAACCAACGACGCGTGAGGCGGATCATGACCGACAGCAGAGGTGACGGCCGGACCCTGGGCAGGCGAACGGTGATCGGCGGTGCCGCCGCCACGGCGCTCGCGGCCGCCGGTTTCCAGGCGATCCCCGCGTACGCCGGGGGTTCGACCCGGCTCAGCGTGATGGGGACTACCGACCTGCACGGCAACGTCTTCAACTGGGACTACTTCAAGAACGCCGAGTACGACGACAGCGCGCACAACGACATCGGACTGGCCAAGATCTCCACCCTGGTCGATGCGGTCCGGCAACGGATCGCGGCTGACCGGAACGCGCCGCGGCCGCTGCTCCTCGACGCCGGCGACACGATCCAGGGCACCCCGCTCGCCTACTACTTCGCGAAGATCGAGCCGATCACCGGTGGCCACCCGCACCCGATGGCCGCCGCCATGAACGAGATCGGGTACGACGCGGCTGCCCTGGGCAACCATGAGTTCAACTACGGCCTGGACATCCTGCGCAAGTTCCAGCGGCAACTGGACTTCCCGCTGCTCGGCGCCAACGCCCAGGACTGGAACACCGGCCTGCCGGTGTTCCCGCCGTACGTGCTGAAGCGTGTGCACGTGCCCGGCGACCGGCCTGTCACGGTCGGCATCCTCGGCCTGACGAACCCGGGCATCGCGATCTGGGACAAGGCGAACGTCGAGAACAAGCTCAAGTTCGGCGGCATCGTCGAGCTGGCCAAGGTCTGGGTCCCGCGCGTCCGCCGGGCCGGTGCCGACATTGTGATCGTGTCGGCCCACTCCGGCATGGACCTCTCGTCCTCGTACGGCGACGCCCTGCCGGTGCCGGAGAACGCCTCGGCCCTGATGGCGCAGGAGGTTCCGGGCATCGACGCCGTACTGGTCGGGCATGCCCACCTGGAGATTCCCGAGCGGCTCGTGACGAACAAGCAGACCGGTGAGCAGGTCGTGCTGGTGGAGCCGCTCAAGTGGGGTATGCGGCTCGCGCTGATCGAGCTGGACCTGCAGAAGGTGCGTGGCCGGTGGAAGGTCGTCGGCCGTCACAGCCAGGTGCTCAACGCCAACACGGTCGCGGCCGACCCGAGCATCACCGACCTGTTGGTGAAGGACCACGACAAGGTGGTCTCCTACGTCAACTCCAAGATCGGCACCTGCAAGGAGGCCATGTCGGCCGCCACTGCGCCGTGGGAGGACACAGCGGCTCTGGACTTTGTGAACCTGGTCCAGGCCGATGCGGTGAGCAAGGCGCTGGTGGGCACTCCCGAGGCTGCGCTGCCGATGTTGGCCATCGCCGCACCCTTCAACCGGGGCGCCGCCATCCCGGCGGGCGACGTGAGCGTGCGCGACGTCGCGGGGCTGTACATCTTCGACAACACGCTACTCGGCGTGACGATGACCGGTGCGCAGGTGCGGGACTACCTGGAGTTCTCGGCGCAGTACTTCAAGCAGGTGACCGGCCCCGGGCCGTTCAGCCCGGACCAGATCACCAACGCGCCCACGGCAACGGCACCCAACGGAACGCCGGACTACAACTACGACATCCTCGGGGGCCTCACCAAGCGGCTCACGTACCGGATCGACATCGCCAAGCCCGTCGGCTCGCGCATCACCGATCTCCAGTACGACGGTGCGGCCGTCCAGGCCGACCAGCAGTTCGTCGTTGCGGTGAACAACTACCGCCAGTCCGGCGGCGGGAACTTCCCGCACATCAAGACCGCGCCAGTGGTCTACAACCGGCAGGTCGAGATCCGCCAGCTGATGATCGACTACGTCAGCGCCACCGGAGAGGTGGACCCGTCCACCTTCCACACCACTGACTGGATGCTCACCGCCAACGGCACGCCCGTCACGGTCACTGTCTGAGGGCTTCAGGCGAGGCGGACGCCCGCGTGCCGGAGGTCGTTCAGCGCCTGCGCGGTGCTGACCGGATGCACCCCTGCGGTGAGCCTGGTCAGCACCGTCGTGCTGAAGCCGGCCTTGAGGGCGTCGAGCGCCGTCGCCCGGACGCAGTAGTCGGTGGTCAGACCGCAGATGTCGATCTGGGTGACGCCACGCTCGTGCAGCCAGTCGGCGAGCTGGTGCCCGTCGTGGCTCTTGCCCTCGAAGCCCGAGTAGGCGGCGGCATACTCGCCCTTGTCGAAGATCGCGTCGAACGGTTGCGGGTCGAGGTTGGGGTGCAGGCTGACCCCGTCGGTGCCGACCACGCAGTGCGGTGGCCAGGAGTGGGTGAAGTCCGGGTCGGCGGAGAAGTGGTCGCCCGGGTTGATGTGGTGGTCCCGGGTCGCGACGACGTAGGAGTAGATCTTGTCCTCCGGGTCGGCGGCCTGCCACTTGTGCAGCAGCTCGCCGATCCGGAAAGCCACGTCCGCGCCGCCCTTGACGGCCAGGCTGCCGCCCTCGCAGAAGTCGTTCTGAACATCGGTCACGATCAATGCCCGGGTCATCGCAACGCTCCCTCAAGGTCTCCTGAGGCCACGTTACAAGGCGCGGACGCGCATGGCGCGCGCCCGCGGCGGTTCAGGCCGCGGTCAGCTGGCCTCCGTTGACGCGGATGATCTCACCCTGGGTCGCGGTGGTGCGCGGCGAGCAGAGGAAGACGATGGCCGCCGCCACGTCCGCGGCCTCGGGCAGCCGCCCGGCGGTGAACTGGGCGGCGATCGAGGCGAGCGCCGGCTCCGGGATCACCCGGTGGGTGCCCTTCTCCAAGGTGATGCCCGGCATCATGATGTTCGCCAGGACGCCGTCCTTGCCGAGGTCGTGGGCCAGGCTGGCGACCAGTCCGTGCAGTCCGGCCTTGGCGGCGCCATACGCCCAGGACCCGGCCATACCGCGCTCGGCCAGGTCGGTGGACACCAGCACGAGCCGGCCTTGGTTCGACCGCCGCAGGGCAGGCGCGGCGTGCTGCACCAAACGGAAGTTGCCCACCAGGTTCGCCCGCAGGACCGGCAACCACTGCTCGGGTTGCGCGTCCTCGATCCGGGTCGGCCGCTCATGGAAGTCACCCGAGCCCCAGTGCACGGCGTTGCCCACGAGCACGTCCAGGCCGCCCCAATGGCTGACGGTCGCTCCGACCGCCTCTGCGACGGAGTCCTTGTCGTCCAGCTCCATCGGCACGACGAACGGCTCGCCACCGGCCTCGGTGATCTCGTCGGCGACGGCCTCGGCCGCGTCCTTGCGGGAGTGGTAGGTGATACCGACGCGGGCACCCTCGCGGGCGAAGCCCAACGCCGATTCCCGCCCGATCCCGGAGGATCCACCGGTCACCAGCACGGCAGCGTTCTTCAGTCCCAGATCCATCGGATCTCCAAGCTCTCAAGATTGTTTAGTCGGCTAAGCAAAGAAATTAGCCGACTAAACAAAGCGATGCAAGCCGGGCGAAGGAACGCCCTCAGGTAGAACGGTGGGATGAAGTTCGTCAAACGTGCGCTGGACCCGGTCACAGTCGAGGTGGGCGACCTGCTGCTCAGGCCGTTGACCCCGGCGGACCAACCGGCTGTCGCAGTGGCCCTGAGGGACGCGGACATCCTGCGCTGGACGGCTGGTCTCGCCGTCATCCAGACTCCGGCGGACGCCCGGGCGGCCAAGTGGCTCGGGCCGCGGATCGACGGCTGGTCCGTCGGCAACGCCGTCTTCGCCGTCGCCGACAGGGAATCGGACTCGCTGCTCGGCTCGGTGACCGTCCGCGAGGTCAACCGGCTGCCGGACCAGGCGGTCGTCGCCTACTGGGTGACCCCGGCGGCGCGCGGCAGGAACGTGGCCTTCCTGGCTCTGGACGCAGCCGCTCGCTGGGCCTTCGCCCCGGCGGCCGAGGGCGGGCTCGGCCTGCATCGACTGTCTCTCGACCACGCCTTGGTCAACCGCGGCTCGTGCCGGGTGGCTGTCAAAGCCGGCTTCCTGCTGGAAGGCACGATGCGGGACTTCTACGTCGAGAACTCCGGCGTACGGCACGACTCGCACTTGCATGCCCGGCTGGCCACCGATCCTGCGCCGCTCGGAGACACCCACGCGTAGACCCCCGGCGTGAATAGGGTGCGGTGTTCAGATTCCTCCGCCAACAACAGGAACCTCACGTGAGCACAACACCCCCACAGCCACCGCCGCCGAGCCACAACCCCCACACGGCGCCGCCGGTCCAGCCCGGGCAGCCCGCCGGTGGACCTCCCTGGGCCACTCCGGGGCCCGCGTTCGCAGCGCCGCCTGTCCACCCCGGTGCGGGCCCTTCCTGCCGATTCTGCGGTTCGGTGCCTGCCGTACAGGCGACCGTGCGCGGGCATCAGGGCCTGCTGATCATCATGCGCTTCCTCAAGCTGGAGGGACCGTTCTGCCGGTCCTGTGGCATCGCCACCCACCGTGACATGACCGCCAAGAGCCTCTGGCAGGGCTGGTGGGGCATCGGCTCGGCGATCATCAACCCGATCACCATGCTGATCAACCTGCCGCAGCGGGCCAAGTTCAACCGCCTGGCGGAGCCCGTGCCCGGGGCGCCCGGCCGCCCGATGGACCCGGGCAAGTCGCTGTTCCGGCGCCCAGCGATCCTCGGCCTGCTGCTGCCCGTCGTGGCCATCGGGCTGATCGTGCTCGGCGTGCAGGGCGACCCGCAGTACGCGAGCGTCGGCGACTGCGTCCAGAACAAGGGCACGGCCGACAAGCCTGACGTCGGGGTGGTCGACTGCGGCTCCGCGGACGCCGAGTTCAAGATCGTCGGCAAGCTGGAGAACAGCACGAACTACGACGACTGCGAGAAGTTCAGCGGTTTCACCGACGCCTACACCGAGGAGCAGGGCTCGTCGAAGTACACCCTCTGCCTGGCCCCCCAGAACTAGTCCCTCGGTCGGACGTGAAGTCAACGTCGGATCGGGATGAGATCGAACCGCTGTGATCGATATGTCGCTCGCTGGAACTGGAGAGTGGCAAGCCCAAAGCAGACGGCTCCGGCAGCGAACAGCGCGTCAGTGGTGTAGCCGGCGATCCAATCCCACATCCCCGGGTTTGCGGTTCCCATGACCTGCTGTTCAGTCAGGCCGGTGAGCCCGCCCTCAACACCGGTGAGACGCAGTGCAGTGTCGGCGATGCCCGCCGCCGCACGGCCGGCGAGTACGGCGAACCCGATCCATCCAAGCGTCAGCAGCAACCAGCGGGGGAGTCGCCGACCCCACGCCATTCCCAATGCAAGGGGCAGGACTGTTCCCACAACGATCATCGCGAGGAAGGCCGCCTGGGCTCCGTAGGCGATAGTCCGTGCAGCGCCTGTCCGATCAGACGGGTCAGGGAAACCAAGGCCGGTGGCGTACCAGACGACATGCCAAAGCAGGAACGTCAAAACCCAGACGAACGCCAGGCCGGCCGATCTCTTGTTGGCGCGCGACACATCCGCGCCCGTCGTGTGCCTCACACTGCGATCATCGGCGGTGTGCGACGCCCCAGTCCTCACTCCCGAGATCGAACCGATTCACTCCCGCGGGTGAGCGAGACGGAGCTGTGTGGTGAGATGCGGACGCCGCTGACACCGAAACGTCATAGGCCCGGCTTCCGCAGGAACTTTGATACGTCCTGTCATCGGCTACTTGTTGCATTGACCCAGGACTGGCGCCTGGCAAGGCTCGGTCCAGGCGCGCGGGCTGTCGCTCTTACATCGGCTGCCCACGCTGGTCGTGTGGCTCTCTCTTGGCCTGCGCGGGCCGGGCATCGCCAGGGGCCAGGAGAGGCTCAAGAGACATCGCATGTCGGCAGCGGTCAAGCGACCGCTCCTGTGATGGGCGCCTCGATCTCTTGAGAGGCCTTGGTGGCCCGGGGACTGCCAGAGGTCGCTGTCACGTCGGGTGCCACTGGAAACGCCTTGTTCTCGTTGTAGTGCTGGCGGGTCTGTAGGTAGTGGTAGAGCATGCCGAGTCCGCGGATGGTGAGGTTGCGTGCGGCTGCGCTGTAGCTGTCGCCGGCTGCGCGGCGGCAGTCGTAGTGTGCTCGGGCGCCTGGGGAGTGGGCGAGCATGGGCAGAGCCCATAGGTAGGCGACCTGGCCGAGTCGCTTGTTGCGGACCACGCGCATCGTGATCACGGTCTTCATGCCGCTGGCGCGGGTTACGGGTGCGGTGCCGGCGAAGGCCTTCAGTCCTCGGGCGTCGGCGAACCGGCTCCGGTCGTCACCGATCTCGCCGAGCAGTCGGGCGCCTAAGACCGTCCCAGTCCGGGGAAGCTGCTGATGATCGTGGAGTCCGGATGGCTCTGATAGGCGGTTGCCAGGGCGTTGTCCAGGTTCGTGATGTTCCCTGCCATGGTGTCGAGGGTGCGTGCGAAGGCACGGGCCTGGGCAGCCATTGCTGCCTCGATCACCAGCGGCTGGCGCAGTTGCTGCGTCTTGAGCCCAGCGATAATTCGGTCGGTGGCGCTCTCGATCCCGCATCGACGACCGGCGCGGCGCAGTGCCGCGGTCAGGCTGTTCTTGCGGAGCCGGGAGGAGTCCGCCGGAGACGGTGCCAGGTGCAGGGTCGCTCGGGCTTCGCGGCTGGTCAGGTCCTCGAAGGTGGCCAGGAATGCCGGGTAGTACTCGCGCAGCAGCGAGCGGAGCTTGCTGGCCGTTTGCGTGCGGCCCAGATGGCGTCCTGGTGGGCCCCCAGTTGCGGACGTCAATGCGGCGGGCTCGGGTTGGGACGCAGGCTCGCGAGTGGCTCCCACAGCACCGGCACTCTTCGCATGATCAGCGCGCCGTCGAGTTCAGCGGTTCCGGCCGGGAAGATCCCGGCATCATCGAAGAACGACGAGTGCGCGTACGTCACCGACGTGGGCTCGACCTTCCAGGCGGAGCTCTTCAATCCCAGCCCGTCGAACCGGTTCGGCCGGCGTGTGGCGGAGTATCCGACCGAGCCCGTCTCAAAGAAAGCCGAGGCATCCTCCAAGCCGGCGAACAGGCGACTGTCGCCGAACTCTTCGGTGATGTGCACCGAGACATCAACCCGGGCTGAACCGTCCACAGACGCGTAGGCCACCCGAACATCCTCGTCGGTCTCGTCCACACGGAACCGCGCCCGGTGGTGCTCGCCGGGATAGATGCGGCCACCGAGCACGACGTTGACCCACGAGTCGCTATCGCGCCTAGGGATGTAAACCCCTGCCTGCGGGCCGTTCGCCGTGTCCCACTCGACCGCCACACGGTGCGCGGCGTTCTCGCTGCGTAGCCCGACCCACCGCGGCGCGTGCCGCGGGCGCATCTGGCCCAGGCGGATGAGGCAGATGCCGGCAACCGCGGCGCCACCGACCAACTGCGGCCGGAACGGGTGGGGAAGCACACGGCCTATCGCCTCAGGGTCCACCCGGTAGTTCACCAACAGCCGACGCTCGATCTGACCCTCGATCCCAGGATGCACCACGCTCTCCTCCGATCGATGACGCCCATTGTCGCTTCGAAGCACCGACCACCCGGGGACATCGGTTCGCCACGCCGGTCGAGATGCAGCGAAGATTGACGGGGTTCCCTGCGGCGAATCTTGATGAATCGACCGTAGAACCGAGCGGCCGCCAATCTGGGCCGCGCACTGGGATCGCATTAACGCTCCGGGACGACCTGAGCGATCGCGGCCGCGAGTTCACTGCCTTTCAGTTCGAAGTGACGGAGGAAGATGTGGTGGTGTTCACCACTCTCGTGGAAGTGGTGCGGGGTGAGGACCGCGGAGAAGACGGGCACGTGATGGTCGAGCTGGACCCGCATGAGGGCGTTGACGACTGTGCTCGCCACGAAGTCGTGCCGGTAGATGCCGCCGTCGATGACGAACGCGCAGCCTGCGATGGCGGCGTAGCCGCCGGTGACTGCGAGGCGTTGGGCCTGGAACGGGATTTCGAAGGCGCCCGGTACGTGCACGACGTCCACGTCGAATCCGGCGGCCGTCAGGCTGCCGTGGCAGGCTTCGACGGCGCGGTCGACTATGTCGGCGTGCCAGCGTGCTGCGATGAGTGCGACCCGGCTGCGGCCGGCGGCGGTCGGGGTGTGGGTGGTGGGCTGTTGTGACATGGGGCCTCCTGTTTGTGACAACCCTTGAACCCGGCGATCACCACACTCGGTCCGAGCATCGACCCGTCGCAGAACGCCATCACGTCGCTGGCGGCGTAGGCGACGAGCCCGCCGTGCAGGAGCCTGTGCTGTTGGCGGTGCTGCGCGCCGAGCGGGACGGTGAGCACCGTCTCCTCGGGGTCGAAGCGCACGATGCCGGCGCCGACGAGCGCGCTGAAGCCCTGCGCCGCGGGCGTCGGCGAGGCTGGGGCGGTCGGTTCTGGGCGATGTCATGGGGACCTCCGATACGTCTGTCGGGACGATGGCACCGGCCGCCGCGGGCGCGCATCAGCAAAATTGCCGGTCCCGCGGCCCGCGCTACATTGAGCCGGTGCTTCTTGGTCGCGGGCAGGAGTCGGCAATCGTCGCCTCCGTGCTCACCGCCGCGCGTGAGGGACACGCCTCCGGCGTGGTGATCGTCGGCGAGGCCGGCATCGGGAAATCGTCGCTGCTCGCCCACGCGGCGGCCCAGGCCGACGGGATGCTGGTGCTCGAGGCCGGCGGCGTCGAGAGCGAGAGCCGGCTGGCATGGGCAGGGCTCCACGCGCTGTTCCGGACTCACGAGGGCGCGATCCACCGGCTGCCGCCCCCGCAGGCCGCGGCACTGCGCGCCGCGCTGGGTCTGGAGGACGCCGCGCTCGACGGTCCGTTCCTCGTCAGCGCCGCCGTGGTGACCCTGGTCGGCACCCTGGCCGAGGAACGCCCCGTGCTGCTGCTGGTCGACGACATCCAGTGGCTCGACCGCGAGTCGCTCGAGGCGCTGCGCTTCGCGATGCGCCGCTTCGACGCGGACCGGGTCGCCATGGTGCTGGCGTGCCGGAGCTCCGAGTCCGCGGCGCCGGACGCCTCGGACCTCGGGGACGACTTCCGACGGGTCGAGGTCGCGCCCCTGGACGAGGCGGCGGTCGCCGAGTTCCTGGACACCCGCGTTCCGCTGGCCCTCGACCACCGGATCCGCCACCGGATCATCGAGGCGGCCCGCGGCAACCCCCTGGCGCTGACCGAGCTTTCGGCCGAGAACGCGATCGCCACCATGGAGCGGGGCTCGGTGCCGCTGGCGACCCGGTTGGAGCAGGGCTTCCTCCGCCGCGCGCACGCGCTGAGCGAGCCGGCACGGCGGCTGCTGGTCGTGGCGGCCGCCAACGACTCCGGCGATGTCCGTGAGGCGCTGGCTGCGGGCGCGGCCTTCGGCGCCGGCGAGGCCGAGGTGGTCGAGGTGGAGCGTTCCCGGCTCGTGTCGGTGGCGGACGGCGCGATCGACTTTGCCCACCCGCTCGTGCGGTCCGCGATCTACCGCGATGCGAGACCCGAGCTGCGGCGGGCCGCCCACGCGGCGCTCGCCACGGCGACCGAACCGGTCGACCGGCTCCGGGCCACCTGGCACCGGGCCGCGGCGACGGTGCGCCCAGACGAGGCGGTCGCGCGGGAGCTGGAGGGGCTCGCGTCCTCGGCCCAGCGCCGCGCCGCGATGCAGACATCCGCGCGTGCCTACCGCCGGGCGGCCGAGCTGACTGAGCACGTCGGCCAGCAGGTGCGCTGCCTGACGAGCGCGGCCGAGGCGAGCTGGGAGTGCGGCGACACCACCGCGGCCGCGACGCTCGTCGAGGAGGCCCGCGGGCTGGCCCGCGACGACCTCGCGGCCGCGCGAGCCGATCACCTGCGCGGGCTGTTGGAGATGAACACCGGCGTCCTGCTCGAGGGCTTCGAGATCCTGTGTACGACGGTCGCGCGGGTGGGCGTCGCCGACCCGCGCCTCGCGGCGACCGTGCTCGTCGATGCCTACCGCGCCGCGTCGTTCGAGGGCCTCGATGACCGCGTGCGCGAGACGGCGGAGCTGGCCGGCCGGCTCGGGACCGACGGCGAGGACGCGGCCGGTGCCTTCGTCGCGGGGGTGGCGGCGCTGTGGCTCGACGACCCCGACCGCGCCACTCCCCTCCTCGCGGCCGTGACCGAGCGGTGCCGGCCCAGCGACGAGCCCGGCGCGCTGTGCCTGAGCGCGATGGCGGCGCTCTATACGGGGGACCCTGGTGGTGCGCTCAAGGACGCCACCCGCGCCTCCGTCCTGGCCCGGGAGCGGGGTGCTTTGAGCACGCTGGCCCGGGCGTTGGAGATTGTGTCCTTCGCGGACCTGGCCACGTCCCTGACCCGCGCGGAGTCGAGCGCCCAGGAGGGCCTGGAGACGGCCCGCGAGACACGGCAGAACCCGTCGATCGCCTTCCACCTCGGCACGCTGGCGACGATCGCGGCCTTCCGCGGCGACGAGGCCGCGTGCAAACGGTGGGCCGGTGAGGTCGTCGACCTGACGCGCCGGCACGGTCTGGCGATGCCGGAGGCGCGCGCCATCGGAGCCCTTGCCGTGCTCGACCTCGGCCTGGGCAGGCCCGAGCCGGCCATGGATCGCTTGGAGCGCCTGTTCGAGACCACCGCGCACCCGGTGATCCGGTTGTCGTCGGCGGTCGACTTCGTAGAGGCCGCGCTGCGCGCCGACCGCCCGGACCGCGCGACCGATGTCGTCCGTCTCGTCACCGGGTGGGCCCGCACCAGCCGGACCCCGTCGGCCGCCGCGATTGCGGCCCGCTGCGCGGCCCTGGTCGCCGACGGGCCGGACGCCGAGCGCGGGTTCGAGCAGTCGCTGCGGCTCCAGGAGGGGCAGGGCGAGTCGCTCGACCTCGCCCGCACGCACCTGCTGTACGGCGAGCACCTCCGCCGGGTGCGGCGGCGGGCGGACGCACGTCCCCACCTCCGCGCGGCGTGGCAGGTATTCGAACGCCTCGGCGCCGTCCCTTGGGCGGAGCGGGCGCGGGCCGAGCTCCGCGCGAGCGGAGAGGCGGCCCGCTCGGACCGGTCCGCCGGGCCAGCGTCGCTGACCCCGCAGGAGCGCCAGATCGCGCGGCTGGTGGCCGAAGGCGGCACCAGCAAGCACGTGGCCGCCCAGCTCTTCCTTAGTCCCCGCACCGTCGACTACCACCTGCGCAAAGTGTTCACGAAGACCGGCATCTCCTCCCGCGCCCAGCTGCGCACGCTCGACCTGGAGAGGTGACCACACCGGCGATTTCGCGGATGCGGCGGGCAGGCGCCACAGGCGAGCGTGGTCGGCATGACCAGTCGGATCACCTCGGTCGTCATCGACGCCGTCGATCCCGAGCGCCGCGCGCATTCTGGTCCGGGGTGCTCGACGGCGCGATCCGTACGTCGGGCTGGTCCGGGGTGCTCGACGGCGCGATCCGTACGTCGGGCTGGCCCCTGACCGCCGCCGGGCCCGCCGGCGTGACGGTCGCGCTGGGCGCGGAGCCGGTCGTCGAGCTGGACTTCCGCCGGGTCGCCGGGTCGCCACCGCGGGCCCGGTGCGTGTGGCTCGACATCAACCCGGTCGACCGCAGCCAGCACGTCGAGCTGGATCGACTCGTTGCCCTCGGCGCCTGCCGGCTCGACCGGGACTCCCGCACGGTGAGCTGGTACCTCCTGGCTGATCCTGAGAGCAACGAGTTCCGGCCCTGCCGGGACCGCGTGCTCCCCCTGCCCCAGGTGAGCACGCGGTGACCGCCGGGATCCCTATGCCGACCGCCGCCGGCGCCGCCCGACGCCCGTGGTCCTCGCCGCGGCCGCCTGGGCACTGGTCTTCGCCGGCGGCAGCCTCTACATCGCGTCCGGCGGCCGTCACGGCGCCGGGCTCGTCGCGCCCGCGATCAGCGACCTCGTCCTCGCCGGGGACCCCGGCGTGCTCCGCGCGCTGTGGGTCACGGGCGCCCTCAAGGTCCTGCTCGCCGCCGTCCTGCTCGTGGCCGGCACGGCCGGGACCTCCGCACGCGTCCGGCTCGTCGTCGGCTGGGGCCTGACGGGCCGTCGGTGCGGCGCTTCTCTTATGGGGCGTGGCCGAGGGCGGCGCCGGGCTGCTGACCTTCACCGACCTCATCGGCCCGCCGGACGGGTGGGGCGACGGCACAGTCGCCCGCTACTACGCCTTCCTCTGGGGCCCGTACTGGTCGTTGGGCGGTGTGCTCCCGTTCAGCCTGCTCTACCGGACCAGTGACGAGTTCGCTGCGGAGATCGCGAACCGCACCATCCATGGGGTCCTGCACCTCGGCTGGGTCGAAGACGCCGGCGGCCGGTGGCGCGGCCAGATGGCCATGCTGGTCAAGGTCAACGGGCTGCCGGGACGGGCATACATGTCCGTGATCAAACCGTTCCGCTACCTGATCGTCTACCCGGCACTGATGCGGCGGATCGAGGCGCACTGGTCGGGCCTGGCAGGCCGCGTCACTCGCCCCAAGCCCGACGTAACGGCCTGACCCGCCGCGAGCGGCCGCGTTCCTCGTGGTGCGCCGCCGGAACTCGATCCGCACCAAGGGACTCAGGACTTCATCAGGGCAACCCCGTCGGTGCGATCCCTCGCCCAGATGCTCGTCGCCTCCGGCGACGAACAGATCGACAGGTGATCCGGTCTGACCGGTGATTTCGCCGATGCGAGCAGTACATCCGGCCCGACATGATCCAGGCAGCCGCGCATGGTGCGGGGCCCAACACAGCAGAGGAGGTTGGGATGCAGGTCTTCAACATTCACCGCCGAGAGGTGGCGGCCAGCGTCGAGGAGGTCGGCTCCCTCATCGACGGTCTCGCCTCGCCGGGTGACCGTCTCTGGCCGCACGCGGACTGGCCGGCGATGCGCTTCGATCGGCCCGGGATCACCACTGGCGGCGTCGGAGGCCACGGACCGGTCGGCTACCGGGTGGAGCATCACGAACCGGGCCGCAGCGTGACCCTGCGGTTCACCGGCCGGCCACGTGGATTGGCCGGCCGTCACCAGTACGTCGTGCAAGCCACCGGCGACTCGAACTGCGTGCTATGGCATCTCACCGACATCACGCCGCACGGAGTGCTGCGGCTCACCTGGTTCCCGTTCTGGGCACCCCTGCACAACGCCTTGATCGAGGAGTCGCTGGACCGTGCCGAGGCAGTCGGACGCACGGCTATGACGACGAGCCACTGGTCGATGTACGTCCGGGCCCTGCGAGCACTGGGTTCCGCGTTGCGCTTCGGCTCCGCCGGTCAGCGTCCTACCACGGCGGCGAGATGATAGTCAGCTCGACACTGATCAGGCGGACCATGTCTGGCTCGACTCTCCGCGGGCGGGATCTGTCGGGCTATCGGCCAGGCGCTTTCGAATTTGTAGGCATGACCTGGTGAGGACACGATGAGCTCGGTGACTGGGCAGAAGCTCACGGCGGAAAGGGTGCATCTGTGGCCCCGGGCCTTGGCAGGTATGGCGTTGGTGACCTCGATCCTGTCTGCGAGCTATCTGACCGCGGTACAGGGCAATGGCCCGGCGTGGTGGCTGGCGTGGTGGCTTCCGGTGCTGCTCGTGGCCTACCCATTGATCTTCTTGCACCGTAAGCGGTTTCGGTTCGCCTGCCTGCTAAGTGCAGGACTGACACTCGTCCTGGCTGTCGTGTTCTTCTGGCTCCTGGCGTTTGTGCACCTTCCGGCCGCACTCACTCTTGTCGCTGCCGCAGCCGCGGATCCGCGGTGGGCGCCCAATCGGGCTTGTGTGGCGGTGGTCGTTGGCGAGTTGGTGGCGGCCGAGGCAACCACATTCGTGGTCTGGGCCTGGGTATGAGTGTCATAGGACGACCCGCCCGCGCGACTAGCCCTGAACCAGCCCGGGTCAGCTCGGCAGACTCTCGATGTTGGTGCTGATCTGCCAGAGCAGGTTGCGGAGCCGGCGACGGTCCTCGGCGTTGATGCCGCGGAGCGCTCGCCGGCCCGCCTGAGCGTGCAGCCGCTGGACGGTGCGGGCCAGTTCCGCCCCTCGGTCGGTCAGCTCGATGCTGACCTGGCGGGCGTCCTTGGCGCACCGCACCCGGCGGACCAGTCCGGCCGCCTCCATGCGCTGCGTCGTACGGGTGGCGGTCGGGACCTCGACGTCGAGCACCTTGGCGAGCTGAGCCACCGGCAGCGAGCCGAGATGCAGGAGCTTGGCGAGAACCAGCTCCTGGCCGATGTGGACGCCACTGCCGGCCAGCTCGTCGCCGATCGCCTTGCGCGAGGCGCGTTCGGCGAAGCGCAGGGCGATCAGGATGTCGGCCGCGCTGGCCGGTGCGTCCGGCGACCAGCGCGGCTCGGGCGCGGGCTCGGGCCTCATCGCCGGCCCCGCGGCGGGAACGGGTTCCGCACCGGCAGGTCGCCGAGGTACTCGGTCGGGATGACGGGTTCGCCGTGGCTGAGCTGGCTGGCTCTGCGGGGAAGCTCGTCACGCACCTCGAGGTGGTGCGCGCGGGACTCGTCCGGAGTCGTCCGGCCGACCACCTTCCCGGCCTCGACCAGCGGACGGAGGAGGTTGCGGTCGTCACCGTCGCCGGCGGGCGGCTCGCCGATACCGATCAGCTCCACCTCCGCGACGCCGTCGGCCGTACGGCGCCGCAGCGCGTACTTGCGGCCGCCGATGGACAGCTTGTCCTTGCTCTTCTTCGCCACCGGGACCAGGTTGCCGTCGGCGTCCTCGCGGGCGACCAGCTTGTAGACGAAGCCGCAGGTCGGGTGACCGCTGCCGGTCACCAGTGAGGTGCCGACGCCGTACGCATCGACCGGCGCGGGTGCCAGCGCCGCGATCTGGTACTCGTCGAGGTCGCTGGTGACGATGATGCGGGTCTTGGTGGCGCCGAGGGCGTCGAGCTGTTCGCGCACCTGGCCGGCCAGCGACGGCAGGTCGCCCGAGTCGAGCCTGACCGCGCCCAGCTCCGGGCCGGTGATCTCGACGGCGGTGCGGACCGCCTCCGTCACGTCGTAGGTGTCCACCAGCAGCGTGGTGCCCTTGCCGAGGGCATCGACCTGGGAGACGAAGGCGTCGCGCTCGGTGTCGTGCAGCAGCGTGAAGGCGTGCGCGGCCGTACCTGCGCTGGGGATCCCGTACCGGCGGGCAGCCTCGAGGTTGGAGGTCGTCGCGAAGCCCCCGATGTACGCCGCCAGGGCGGCGGCGACCGCGGCGTGCTCGTGGGTGCGGCGCGAGCCCATCTCGATGCAGGGCCGCCCGCAGGCCCACCAGGTCATCCGGGACGCGGCTGAGGCGACGGCCGAGTCGTGGTTCAGAATCGACAGGAAGACGGTTTCCAGCACCACCGCCTCGGCGAAGCTCGACTCGACCACCAGCACCGGGGAGCCGGGGAAGAAGATCTCCCCGTCGGCATAGCCGACGATGTCGCCGGTGAACCGGTAGTCGGCCAGCCAGTCACAGGTGGCCCGGTCGATGATGCCGCGCTCGGTCAGGAAGGCGATCGCCTCGTCGTCGAAGCGGAACTGCTGCAGCGCGTCCAGGAGCCGGTTGACGCCGGCCACGACGCCGTACCGGCGGCCGTCCGGCAGCCGCCGCGCGAACAGCTCGAAGACCGAGCGGCGATGAGCCGTTCCGTCGCGCAGGCTCGCCTGCAGCATGGTCAGCTCGTAGTGGTCCGTCAGCAAGCCCGTGGAGTCCGCCGTGTCTGTCACAGGGGCAGCCTATTGCGAGGACGGAACCGATGATGGAGAGAATGGTCTGGTGACCACCGCACCCAGCGAGCTCGAGAGCCCCGAAGTCGACGAGGCCGTCGAGCTGACGCCACCTTGGGTGACGATCGTCTGGAATGATCCGGTCAACCTGATGGACTACGTGACGTTCGTGTTCCAGACCTACTTCGGCTATTCCAAGGCCAAGGCGGAGAAGCTGATGCTGCAGGTCCACCGGGAGGGCAAGTCTGTGGTGTCCAACGGCAGTCGCGAGTCGATGGAGCGCGACGTCGAGGCCATGCACTCCTATGGCCTGTGGGCCACCTGTGAGAAGTCGTGACGAGGTTCCGCAAGCGCAAGAAGACCGTGGTCGTCAGTTTCGCCGAGCACGAGGCGGACATCCTCGCCAACCTGCTCCGGAACCTTGTCGAGCTGCTGTACGACGGCATGCCGCCGCGCGCATCGGAATCCAGCGACCCGCTGGCGGCGCTGCTGGACAACGACGGGCCGACGTCGCCGCCGGAGGACGTGGTGCTGCAGCGGCTGCTGCCCGACGCGTACCAGTCGGACGACCAGGCGGCGGCCGAGTTCCGCCGGTTCACCGAACGCGGCCTGCGCGACGGCAAGGCCGCCGACGCCAGGCGGGTGCTGGCGGCGCTGGAGGACCCCGAGGCGGTCGCGGCGGGGATCCAGCTGGGCGCCGAGGACCAGCTGGCCTGGCTGCGTGCGCTGAACGACCTCCGCCTGGCCATCGGGACCAGGCTGGGCATCGAGGAGGACGACTACGAGCGCTGGGAGAAGCTGCCCGACGACGACCCACGCCGCCTCACCTACGACCTCTACGACTGGCTCGGCTACCTCCAGTCGGCCCTGCTCCACAACATCCGCTGAGATGGAAGGCTTTCCGCCGCTCCGGGCCGCTTAGGGTGAGGGCATGGAGCAGCGGACATTGGGGCGTACTGGACGGGCGGTCGGTGTGGTCGGGCTGGGGGCCTGGCAGCTGGGAGCCGACTGGGGCGACGTCGACGAGAGCGACGCCCTGGCTGTGCTGAACGCGGCCGTCGACGGCGGCGTCACCTTCATCGACACCGCCGATGTGTACGGCGACGGTCGGAGCGAGCGGCTCGTCGGGCAGTTGCTGCGGGACCGGCCGGAGGCAGACCTCACTGTGGCGACGAAGATGGGCCGCCGGGTGGAGCAGGTGCCGTCGGCGTACAACCTTGACGCGTTCCGCAGCTGGAACGACCGGTCCCGGGAGAATCTCGGGATGGACACGCTCGACCTGGTCCAGCTGCACTGCCCGCCGACCGAGGTGTATGCCACCGACGCCGTGTTCGACGCTCTCGACACGTTGGTGGCCGAGAAGCGCGTCGCCGCGTACGGCGTGAGCGTCGAGACGTGCGCGGAGGCGCTGACGGCGATCGCCCGGCCGAACGTGGCCAGCGTGCAGATCATCCTCAACGCGTTCCGGCTGAAGCCACTGGACGAGGTCCTGCCGGCCGCCCGGGAGGCCGGGGTCGGAATCATCGCCCGGGTCCCGCTGGCGAGCGGGCTGCTGTCGGGCAAGTACGACGAGAACACCACCTTCGGGCCGGACGACCACCGCAACTTCAACCGCAGGGGGGAGTCGTTCGATGTCGGCGAGACCTTCTCCGGGGTCGACTTCTCGACCGGGCTCGAGGCGGTCCGGCGACTCCGGCCGCTGGTGCCCGAAGGCGCGACGATGGCCCAGTTCGCGCTCCGCTGGATCATCGACCAGCCCGGCGTCAGCGTGGTCATCCCCGGCGCACGCAACCCGGAGCAGGTGGCGGGAAACGTCGGTGCCGCGACGTTGGCGCGGCTGCCGCAGGACGCGCTGGCCGACGTACGGGCGATCTACGACGAGCTGATCCGTCCGCAGGTCCACGACAGCTGGTGAGCCGGCTCATCCCCGGTCGCCGGCGTCGAGGCAGTTGGCGATCGCCTGGCTCAGGGCGGCTTCGTCGCAAGGAAACAGCCTGTTCTCGCGGAAGTCGTTGAGCGGCGTCAGGCTGCGCGGATCGCCGATCCTGCCGAGCGTGCGGACGACCGAATCCGCATCGACCAGCCGGCGGTCCCCGGCGGCCCGGACGCGCTCGCCGTTCGTGATGAAGAAATTGCGGTGATCCATCCCACAACCCGATCGGTACGGGGCCTGGGAGAGCATCAGGTGGAGCTGCTCCACCGCGGCGGAGCCGAAGCCGACGACCTCGTCCCAGCGTTCGCACCAGATGGCGGCGATCATCCGGGCCTCCGTCGGCAGGGCGGCTTGGTCCAGCTGGTCGAAAGCGCCGGCGAAGGTGTTGATCCACTGGTAGCCGGTCGCCTTCGTGGCGTGGTCCAGCTCGCGGTGGAAGAGGGTCAGGACCGGCTGCGCCGCCCGGGCGTCGCCGAGCTCACCCAACGCCCGGACCGCGGCCAGGCGGACGTAGCTCTCGGGATCATCGAGGTGGGAGACCAGCGGGTCGAAGGCGCGCTGGTCCCGGATCTCGCCCAGCGTCCTCGCAACGGCCGCCCGGACGTCCCAGGCCGGATCCTCCAGGGCCGCCACAAGCCGCTCGACCGTCGCGGGATCGGCAAGCCTGGTCGCGTCGTGAACCGCGATCAGGCTCAGCCCGGAGCTCGCATGCATCCGGACGCGCGAGTCTTCGTCCGACAGGGCGCCGAGCAGGGCATCGGTGCTGTCAGGATCCGCGAGCTTGTCCAGCGCCTTCGCGGCGGCGATACGGACAGCGAGCTCGTGATCGCCGAGTGCGTGCGCCAGGCCGGCCGTATCGCGCACTCCCACCAGCTTGTCGATGTCCGGACGCCGGAGTAGGCGCATGACGAGCCTCCCGTTCTGTCGCCTCGGCCAGAGGATCACCCCTGTGCAGGCCTCGTAACAGGGCCGCTGTTCCCTTGATCGACCGCCGATGGTCCCGCCGGCCAGAAACCGGGAGTTGATACCCCTGGGGGTATCATGGTGACAGCCGGCTGAAGCTGCTGAGGGAGGGAACCGAGCGATGGTCAAGGAGAGGCTCCTCGCGTGGCCGCGCCGCCGTTGGGTCGCCGTCTCGGTGGCCACGCCGGTGCTGGCTGTGGTGTTCCTCGCCGCGAGCACGACGTCGTTGGCCGGGGTCTCGGTGGTGTGGATCTTGCTGGTCCTGATCGCTGCCGTGCTGGGGGCGGGCGTGCTGGCAAGCCTGCTCCCGGCATCGGGCCGGCGGCTGGAGCTCGGCTGCTCGCCCTGCGCCGTGATGTCGGTCCTGAGCCTGCTTGGTGCAGCGATCGCCTTGCACGTCTACGGATCGACGCTGAGCGGACCGATGCTCGCGGTGGGTGCGACGCTCTTCGGGTTCACGCAGCGTCTGGCACAGCCGTCGACGTGCGAGGTTCCGCAGGACGCAGCTGTCCGGGCGCGATCCGACAAGTCGGAGGGGTGATCGGTGATGACTGCATCAGCGGCGACCACGGGTACGAGCCGGCTGCCGGCCTGGTCGTCGGTGCTGGCGGTGGTCGCTCATCCCGATGACGAGTCCTTCGGTCTGGGGGCGGTCCTCGACACGTTCGGTCAGACAGGTGCCACGGTCTCGGTTCTGTGCCTGACCAAGGGAGAGGCATCGACGCTCCAGCAGGTTGCCGGTGACCTGGCGACGCTGCGGGCAGCGGAACTGCATGCCGCGGCCCGGGCGCTCGGGGTGGATTCCGCCGTTCTGCGTGACCATCCGGATGGCGCACTGGAGCGAGTGGACGTCGCCACACTGATGGCGGACGTGCTCGCCGCAGTCAAGGAATCGACGCCCGACGGCCTCGTCGTCTTCGATCCGTCCGGGGTGAGCGGACATCCCGACCATGCGGCGGCGACCAGGGCAGCGCTCGCCGCGGCGGACTGCCTGCACCTCCCGGTCCTGGGCTGGACGGTGCCGCGCGCCGTCGCCGACCGACTGAACCAGGAGTTCGACACCACGTTCAGCGGGCACGAGGCCGGCGCCATCGACCTGACAGTCGCGGTCGACCGCAAGCAGCAGCGCATCGCCAGCCTTGCGCACGCAAGCCAAGCCGTCCCCACCAGCATCCTGTGGCGGCGACTCGCCTTGTCGGGCGATGTGGAGAGCCTGCGATGGCTACGCCGCGAGGACACGGCCGCGCCACACCTGGCAGTACGGCGCGCTGAGGACGGCGACGCGCCCGCCGCGATCCGCGTTCAGCACCGAGGCGGTGACCGGTTCGACGTCGCCATTCGCGGTCATCGCCTGACGGTCGACCAGCCAGTAGAGGTCGGAGGCGAGGATCTGGGCCCGACGCCGACCGAGCTCTTCGTCGCCGGTCTTGCCTCGTGCGTGGCGTTCTACGTCCGCCGCTACCTGCACCGCCACAAGCTCGAGTCGGCGGGGCTCGCGGTGGAGACCGCCTACCGTCTCGGCAGCAGCCCGGCGCGCGTCGCCGGGATCGACATCCGCATCGAGCTGGCCGACGATCTGCCCGCCGCACGGCGTGAAGGCCTGCTGGCCGTCGCCAGGCACTGCACGGTGCACAACTCCATCACCATCGCGCCGCAGATCTCGGTCAGTCTGTCGGAACCGGCCTCAGCCGGCGAGCGTGCTCGCGAACACCTGCCACGCGAGGGCTGACCTGGCAGTCAGGCTCAACACGATGTACGCCCTCTCTCCGAACAGGTAGTCGCTCCATCGACTCCCAGCCGGCCGCGACGGCTGTGCAGGAGTTGATGCTCGGAGGCGGCGTCATCCCGCTCCTCCGGGCCGTTGCATGCCAGGATCGGGGTGATGAGTGCTGAACCAGACGTGGGTGCCCGGCCGACAGGTGGTCTCGGGCAGCGGGTGCGCGTCGCCGTCGAAGGCCTGACGCCCGGTTACTTCGCGCTGGTGATGGCCACCGGCATCATCTCGGTGGGGACACGGCTGAAGGGCTTCCACCCGCTGTCGATGGTGCTGCTCGTGCTGTGCGCCATGGCCTTCGTCGTGCTGCTCATCCTCAACGGCTGGCGGTTCGTGAGCCATCGGCAGGCGGTCGAGAGCGACTTCGACGACCCGCGCCGGGCCTTCGGGTTCTTCACCTTCGTGGCCGGCACCAACGTGCTCGGCGTCCGGCTCGGCCTGGAGGGTTACCACCGGGCCACTCTCATCCTGATGGCCGCCGCCGGCCTGGCCTGGCTGGTGCTGGGCTACGTCGTCCCCTGGACCGCGGTCATCGGTCGCGAGGAGCGGCCGGTCGTGATCGCCGCGAACGGGACCTGGTTCATCTGGGTCGTCGCCAGCCAGTCGATGGCCGTGGCGGCCGCCACGCTCGAGCCGGTCTTCGTGACCGGCCGGCGCGAGCTGGCGTTGCTCGCGGTGATGTCGTGGTCGGTCGGCATCTTCTTGTACGCCGCCGCGGGGGTGATCGTCGCGCTTCGGCTGATGCTGTACAAGTTCGGCCCGGAGGAGCTGACCCCGCCGTACTGGGTCTCGATGGGTGCGCTGGCGATCACGGTCCTCGCGGGTGCCCGCATCGTGGAGATGGCCGATGCGCCGATGGTCGCGGCGACCCGCGAGCTGATCGCGGGCCTGGCGGTGGTCTGCTGGGCCTTCGCGACCTGGCTGATCCCGGTCCTGGTGGCGGCCGGCTGGTGGCGCCACGTGGTCCGGCACGTGCCGCTGCGGTACGAGGCGACCCTGTGGAGCATCGTCTTCCCGCTGGGCATGTATGCGGTGGCCGGGATCTACCTCGGTCAGGCCGACCGTCTGCCGCTCGTGGCCGACGTGGGCACCGTGGGTCTTTGGGTGGCGTTCGCCGTCTGGCTCGCGGCGTTCGCGGCGATGCTCCGCCACCTCTGGCAGACCGTTCTCGCCCCGGCGCGCTGACCCGCGGCCCAGGGGCGAAGGTCCCACGCCCCGAAGGCGAAGGGCGCCTGACCGGGGGCCAGCGACCCTGGCCGGCGGCACCGGAGCGCCGTGTGCTGAAGACAGGAGCTTCGATCACACGGGAGGTGCGGTCATGAGCACACTGATCGACAGGATTTTCCGCCACAAGAAGGCATCGACGGCGCCGGAGATCCTCGCGGGCTGGCCGGTGGCGCCCTATGGCATCTGTGACATCTGCAACGCCGGTCTCGCGGGCTCGGACAGCCACCAGGTGTCGGCCGACGAGTTCAAGGGGATCGCTGAGCAGGGCTACGACCCGTTCGCCACCGGCAGGGCAAACCTCGGTCTGGCGGGGATCTTGGGGTTGGACCGCCTGACCGCCTACGCCGGCTGGCGCCAGATGGTGATGGCCAACACCACCGAGTGGGGCCTGTGCGGCGAGTGCTCCAAGGACGTCGCGGGATTCGTCGCCTCCCACCAGTTCTGAGGCGGAACTGTCCAGCATCTGGACCGACTGGCGTCTGGCGGGGGAGGTGCTGGCCCGGCCTCTACGGTGGGGATCGTGCTGATCATCGACTCCGCGACGTACGACGCGATCGTCGCGCACGCCCGCCGGGACCACCCGGACGAGGCATGCGGCGTGGTGGCGGGCCCGATCGGGTCGGATCGGCCGGAGCGGTTCATCCCGATGCTGAACGCCGCGATGTCGCCGACGTTCTACGAGTTCGACTCCGGCGATCTGTTCCGCCTGTACAAGGAGCTTGACTCGCGCGACGAGGAACCGGTGGTGATCTACCACTCACACACAGCCACCGAGGCCTATCCGTCACGCACTGACATCAACCTGGCAGCCGAGCCGGGCGCCCACTACGTGGTGGTGTCGACCCGGGACGGCGCCGAATCACCGTCGTACGACGGGCCGGTCGAGTTCCGGTCGTACCGGATCGTCGACGGCGAGGTCACCGAGGAGGAGGTCAAGGTCGTCGCGGCCTACGACCAGGCGGAATGACCTGCCCGCGGCAGGCGTTGACCAAGACAACGAACGTTGGCATCCGGCAGCAGACCGAGGAGAAACACTGATATGGCGATCGAGCTTCGCGTCCCCACGATCTTGCGCACCTACACCGGTGGCGAGAAGGCGGTGAGCGGTGGCGGCAGCACGCTGGCCGAGTTCATCGACGACGTGAACGGCACCCACCCGGGGCTGAAGGAGCGCATCGTCGACGGCGAGCCGGGCGAGCTGCGACGGTTCGTCAACGTCTACGTCAACGACGAGGACGTGCGCTTCACCGGGGGCCTCAAGACCGGCGTCAAGGACGGCGACGTGGTCGTTGTGCTGCCGGCCGTCGCCGGCGGCTGAGATGCGGTTCGACAGCCTGCTCGCCTCCGTCGGCGGCACGCCGTTGGTAGGCCTGCCGCGACTGTCCCCGTCGGCCGATGTCCGGCTGTGGGCCAAGCTGGAGGATCGGAACCCGACCGGCTCGATCAAGGACCGGGCGGCGCTGCGGATGCTGGACGACGCGGAGAAGGACGGCCGGCTGCGCCCTGGCAACACGATCCTCGAGCCCACGTCGGGCAACACCGGGATCTCGCTGGCGATGGCCGCGAAGCTGCGCGGCTACCGGATGGTCTGCGTGATGCCGGAGAACACCTCCGAGGAGCGTCGCCAGCTGCTCCGGATCTGGGGCGTCGAGATCATCTCCTCGCCCGCCGCGGGCGGTTCGAACGAGGCTGTCCGGGTGGCCAAGCAGGTCGCCGAGGAGCACCCCGACTGGGTGATGCTCTACCAGTACGGCAATCCGTCGAACGCGCTCGCCCACTATGACGGCACCGCTCGGGAGATCCTGGACGACCTCCCCTCGGTGACGCACTTCGTGGCCGGGCTGGGCACCACCGGCACGCTGATGGGCGCCGGTCGGTTCTTCCGCGAGAAGAAGCCGGGGGTGCGCATCGTCGCCGCCGAGCCACGCTACGGCGAGCTGGTGTACGGCCTGCGCAACCTCGACGAGGGGTTCGTCCCCGAGCTGTACGACGAGACCCTGATCGACGCGCGGTTCTCGGTGGGTCCACGCGACGCCGTCCGCCGGGTGCGCGAGCTGCTGGAGAACGAGGGGATCTTCGCCGGCGTCTCGACCGGCGCGATCCTGCATGCCGCGCTGGCCCAGGCCGCCAAGTGCGTGCGTGAGGGCCAGCGGGCCGACATCGCCTTCGTGGTGGCCGACGGAGGTTGGAAGTACCTGTCCACCGGTGTCTACGAGGGCACGATCGACGAGGCCGAGCACCGTCTCGAAGGCCAGCTCTGGGCCTAGGGCTGCCCCTGGGCCACAGCCTGGCGGCCCGGGTGGGTCAACCGGTGGAACGTGGCCGCGTTCTTCGGAGCCGTCGAGTGCTGGTCGTTGTTGAAGTACACGTAGGCGTCGTCGGTGATCCGTTCGGCCCAGGTCTTCAGGGCGGTCCGCCCGTACGTCGGCCACGGTGTGGCGGCACCCTCGTGCAGGCGTAGGTACGTCCAGTCGGTGGTCTGCCACAGCGGGGTCAGTGGGCGCGACTTCCGATCGGCCCAGGCCAGGGCGGCGCCGCGCTGCTCCAGCACCCGCCGGATGTCATCGGTCCACCATGACTTGTGGCGCGGCTCGACCGCTACGCGGGTGCCGCGCGGGAACTCCGCCAGGCAGGCGTCGAGCCGGTCGACGTCGCACTGCAGGTTCGGGGGAAGCTGCAGCAGGATCGGGCCGAGCAGGTCGCCCAGGCCCGCCGCCGACTTCATCAGGCGATCCACCGGCTCCGCGGGATCCGCCAACCGCTTCACGTGGGTGAGGAACCGGCTGGCCTTCACCGCCACGACGAACCCGCCCGGGAGCCGCTCGCGCCACTTGGCGAAGTCGTCGTACGACGGCAACCGGTAGAAGGCGTTGTTCACCTCGACCGTGTCGAACTTCTTCGCGTAGTACTCCAGCCACAGCCGCTGCGGCACGTCGGCGGGGTAGAAATCACCGCGCCAGTCGCGGTAGACCCAGCCCGAGGTACCCACGCGAATCGCCATACCGTCCACGATGCCGCTGCGCAGGGTGAACGGGCAGCCCGGCGCGTGTCAGGTCGGCTGTTTGAACAGGAGCTTGCGCCCGAGCCGTGGATGGGTGCCACGGCCCTTGCAGCTGTTGCACGGGCGGGTCGCGTAGCTGAACAGCGAGCCCCGATGCCTCCCGGCCCCCTTGCAGCGGCCACACTTGGCGTTCGGGTGGAGCACCAGTGAGAGCACGTAGATGCCCAGCAGGGTGGCGACGACGAGCAGTGCGACGCTCGACGCGCCGAGGTTGGCGAAGGCCTCGCCCGGATGGGTCCCGGTTCCGGCTGGTTGGCCGGCAGTGGGGCGGGGCGTCGGCGCCGCGGTGAGCGGAACCGTGATGAGTCCTGCGACGCTCATGACATCGCAGGGGACGAAGATGAACACATCCGTCCAGAGTGGCCCGCATCACGCCGGTTGACCAGCCCCTTTCTTCCGGCTGTGGACGCTCGCCGACTGTCGCACAACATCGGTCAGGCCTCGAGATCCCCGGTGAGGAACGGCATCAACACCTCGACGGACTTGCGGCCGTCGTGCAGTTGGCGGACGTAGTCCGGCCCCGCTTCGGCCAGCTTTCTCGCCGGTCCCCGGTCCTCGACCAGGCGTTCGAGGACCTCCCGCAGGTCGTCCGGGGTCGCCTCGACGATCGGCAGCTCGGTCGGCAGCTGGGCCCGTACGTGGTCGGCGACGTGGCCGACGGTGACCCGGCCGGCCGCCATCGCCTCGCAGGCGAACACGCCGTAGGAGCCGAGCAGCAGCTGGTCGATCACGATGTCGGCATCACGCACCAGCTCCATCAGCTCCGCGTGCGGCACGCCTTCGACCCGGCGGTACTCGATCAGCCCCTGCTCGTCGAGGTCCTGCAGGACGGGGTCGACGAAGAGCGAACCCTTCAAGGCGCTGCGTGACGGCGCGTGCAGGACGACGGGGATCCGGCGGTCCAGGACGGGGTGGGGCGAGGCCAGCTGATCCGGATCGACGACCACCGGCAACCACTGACTGTCCTCGACGTACTCCAACAGGTCCAGCGTGGTGACGAACCGCGAGCCATCGTAGCCGGCCAGCAGTTGCTGCATCACGTCCACGACTCGCTGCAGCCGCACCACCTCACCGTTGCGCTCGTCGGCGAACGGTGAGTACGGATACCTCTGCCGGTGCCGCCGCGGATCGCGGACCTCCGAACCGTGCAGGATCAAGCCATGGGCGATCCCGGCGGTGGACAGTGTCGGCAGGTCCACGTCGAACAACTGCGCCGGACGCTGGCCGAACATCGGGCGCCCGGACTCGAACAGAATGTGGGTGAACTCGCGCAGTGCATAGGACGCGAACCTGATCTGCCACAGCACGTCGTTCCGGTACTGCTGGTACGTGGCCGTATGGTCGGCGCGGAAGCTGAAGCGGTCTGTGGTCATCAGCGATCGGGCGACGGCCGGTGGCGCATGGCGCTCGATCGCACGCGCCCACTGCCAAGCCTGTCCGGCGCTGTTCGCAGGACCGATCAGAACCCGGGGCGTGGCCGGCCGCTCAGCAGCGGGAGTGCCGACGCCGGTCGGGGTCGTCTCGCCGGCGGCCAACGGCCTGTTGAGCAGGTCGCCGTACAGTACCCGGAGGTGGTCGGCCTGGCGCTCCCACGACATTTCGTGCTGGAACTCCTGCCGGGCAAGTCGTTCGTGATACGCCTGCGGGCTCTCCAGCACCCGACGCACCTTCGCCGCCAGGTCGACAGGGTTCTGCACCTCGAACACCTCGCCGATGCCCGTCCGAGTGAGGAACTCGGTCAGGCTCGGCATGTTGCTCGCCACGACCGGCAGGCCGGCGAAGGCGTACTCGAACACCTTGTTCGGAAGGGACATCTCGTGACTCGGGTACCGCAGGATCGGAATCAGCCCGACATCGGCCGAGCGCAGGAACGCGACCACCTGCCGCGGTTCGACCGGGTTGACGAAGTGGACCCTGTCCGCGACGCCCCTCGAGACCGCTAGAGCGTCGAGCTCGCGGACCGGTCCGATCGCGACACAGGGCACGCTGACCACGGCCAGGTGCACGTCCGGTAGCTGAACCAGCGCTTCGACCGCTGTCTCGACTCCGCGGGCCCGGGTGACGCCACCGCTGTAGACCAGCAGCGGGACTTCGGCTGACAGCCCGAGCTGGGTGCGTAGATCCGTCACCTCGGCCGAGGCGTCGGACAGGCTCGGTGTGTTGATGATGACGGTCGGCTCACGGTCCAGCCGGTGTCTGCGGTGCAGAACGCGCGCAATCGCGGGGCTGACCGTGATCACCCGATCGGTCGCACGGATGTACTCGCGCTCGTGCCGTGCCCAGGCGGCGATGAACCGCGGCGTCCGCCCACCGTAGCGGGAAAGCCCGGGAACGTACTCGTGGGCGTCGTAGATGACCTTCAAGTCACGCCCTCGAAGCCGGGCGCGGCCGGCAGCCCGGACGGCGACAGCGATGACGTGCATATCGTGGGCGTGCACGACATCCGGCACCAGCTTGTCGATCAGGTCCCCGAACGCGATCTCGTAGTCGTAGGCCTCGGGAAGCACCCCCCGCCACCGGGCCGGCCAGGTGCTGCGGGAGACCACGCCGTCCCAGATTCGCCATCCGCCGGCGAAAAGCCGGTTCTCCCACCTGGTGAGGCCGGCACGGACCCGCGCGGCCGTGAGCGCGAGCTGCCATCGTCGTTGGCGCACGACCCGGACGAGCACACCAGCCTTGTAGCGCAAGGGCCCGATCGCGCCCGCTCGGCGGCCCGCGAGGGCCAGGCCCGAGCCCGCCTTGATGTCGGTCAGGTGAGCGGCGATCTTCACCCGGCGGACCGCCTGCGCCGGACCCGTCCTGTAGCCGATCAGGGGCAACCGCCAGATCCGCCGCGCCTTACGTCGGCGGATCCGCTCGTTGCGAAGCTGGAACGCGACCGGCACCCGCACGATCAGGGCACCACCCGGCAGGCTCTCCATCGACTGCCGGCCGTCCGGAGCGACGCCGAGCAGCGTGACCCGTGCACCGGTCTGGGCGATGGCCGTCGCTTCCTTGCGGACCCGGCTGTCGTTGGTGATGTCGTTGGCGACCAGCATCACGACATGCGGTTCAGCCCCCTCGCCGACCATCGTCTCGGCCTCGGACCGAGGGGAACTCTCAGGCACGGGACCCTCCTCGGCCCACGACGATCCGCTGCACCCCGGGCCAGCGGGCCGGGTCGGTGACGTCCCGGCCGTCCACCAGGACCCGGACGCCGGGCAGGTCCGCCGCGGTCAGCCGCGCGTACTCCGGGTGATCCGCCTGGACCACGGCCGCGTCGACCGGATCACCCAGCCTGTACGGCGTGAAGCCGAGCTTCTCGAGCTCTTCGTCGGTGTACATCGGGTCGTGCACCACCACCTCAGCGGATCGAGCACGCAGGGCCTCGACGGTCGGGAAGACGCCGGAGAACGCCGTCTCCTTGACCCTGCCGCGGTACGCCGCACCGAGGACGACGACGCGCGCACCGTCCAGTGCGCCGTACGCCCCCTCCAGCAGGCCGATGGTGTAGGCCGGCATCTCCAGGTTCGCCTCCCGGGCGGCCCGGACGACGGTCGCCTCCGGGTCGGTCCACAGGTAGAGCCGGGGGTAGACGGGGATGCAGTGGCCGCCGACGGCGATGCCCGGGCGGTGGATGTGGCTGTAGGGCTGGGAGTTCGACGCCTCGATCACCTGGTACACGTCGATCGCGTTGGCCGCCGCGAACCGCGCGAACTGGTTGGCAAGCCCGATGTTCACGTCGCGGTACGTCGTCTCGGCCAGCTTGGCGAGCTCGGCCGCCTCGGCGCTGCCCAGGTCCCACACGCCGTTGCCGCGGGGCAGGTCGGGCCGGGGGTCGAAGTCGAGCACCTCCTCGTAGAACGCGACCGCGTGCTTGGCGCCCGCCTCGGACAGGCCGCCGACCAGCTTCGGATACTTGCGCAGGTCGGCGAAGACCCGGCCGGTCAGCACCCGCTCGGGTGAGAACACCAGGTGGAAGTCGTCGCCCTCGCTCAGGCCGGAGACCTCCTCGATCAGCGGCTTCCAGCGGTTCCGGGTGGTGCCCACCGGCAGCGTCGTCTCGTAGCTCACCAGCGTGCCCGGCGTCAGGTGGGTGGCCAGCGAACGGGTGGCAGACTCCATCCAGCCGAACTCGGGCTCGCCGGTCAGCTCGTCGACGAACAGCGGTACGACGACGACCACGACGTCGCTGCCCGGGATCGCCTCGGCATAGTCGGAGGTGGCACGCAACCGGCCGTCCGCCACCGTCTCGGCGACCAGCTCGGCCAGCCCGGCCTCGCCCGGGAACGGCTCCCGGCCGGCATTGACCAGCCCGACCGTCTCTGCGTTGATGTCGACGCCGACGACTTCGTGTCCCTTGCTCGCGAACTGGACCGCCAACGGTAGTCCGATCTTGCCGAGCGCAACAACGGTGACTCGCACGGAAACCTCATTCATGGTGGGTTCGGACTGCATGCCGAACGTTCGCGGGGACAGGGTGATCTTTCGAAGCTGCTCGGCCGGTGCCTGCTGGGTCCGCGGTCCAGTAGGGTACCCGCCCATGAAGGTCCTCAGCGTCGTCGGCGCACGACCACAGTTCGTCAAGCTCGCCCCGGTGGCCGAGGCGTTCGGCGCCACCGAGCATCAGCACGTCATCGTGCACACGGGCCAGCACTACGACGCGAAGATGTCGGACGTCTTCTTCGCCGACCTGCGGATCCCGGCGCCGGACGTTCATCTCGGGGTCGGCTCCGGCAGTCACGGCGTACAGACCGGTGCGATGCTGGCCGCGCTCGACGGCGTGCTCGACGAGCACCGTCCCGACTGGGTCCTGGTGTACGGCGACACGAACTCCACGATCGCCGGCGCGTTGTCCGCCGTGAAGATGCACCTGCCGGTCGCGCACCTCGAGGCCGGCCTGCGCTCGTTCAACCGGCTGATGCCGGAGGAGCACAACCGGGTGCTGACCGACCATGCCGCCGACCTGCTGCTCGCGCCGACCGAGGTCGCGATGGGCCACCTCGCCCGTGAGGGCCTGGCGGAACGCTGCCTGCTGGTGGGCGACGTGATGACCGACGTGTGCTTCCGGGTACGCGACGCGGTGCTGGACCAGCCGCTCGACCTGCCTGCCGGGCTGGAGCCGAACGGCTATGTCGTGTCCACGATCCATCGCGCCGAGAACACCGACGACCCGCGGCGGCTGGCCGCGATCGTCGACGCGCTGGCGGGCCTCGGGCTGCCGGTGCTGCTGCTCGCCCACCCGCGGCTGGTGGCGCGCTGCCACGAGTACGGCATCGCGATCAGCCGCCCGGGCGGTTCGCTGCACGTCGCCGAGCCGCTGGCCTACCCGCAGATGGTTGCCGCGGTGCTCGGGTCGTCCGGCGTGGTCACCGACTCCGGCGGGCTGCAGAAGGAGGCGTTCCTGCTCGGCCGGCCGTGTACCACCCTGCGCGGCGAGACCGAGTGGGTGGAGACCCTCGACGACGGCTGGAACGTGCTCGCGGCCGATCTCGACGGCTTGGCCAAGCTGGCCGCCCGACCGGCGCCGACCGCGGAACGGTCCGCGCCCTACGGCGATGGGCAGGCCGCGCACCGCGTCGTCGACGCTCTCGCAGCCCAGGCCGTCATGACGACCGCCGCCCCGATCGGCCCGACCCAGTAGGAAGCGCTGAAGTTTCTGTACGGCCCGGTGATCCTGGCCGTCGCGTCCCGGGACCTGCGCGGCGGACGCTCCCGGCTGCGGAGCCGCCCGTTGGTTGCGCTGGGCCACTGGTCCTACGCCTTCTGCCTTGTGCATGCAACGATCCTGTACGCGGTCCGCGAAGCCAGAGGCTCCTCGGCGCCGATCGGGTGGACGAATCTGTGATGGTACGGCGCCATCTGCGCCCTCGCCTCCTGGCTGCTCTACCGATTCATCGAGCACCAACTGGAGCGGCACCTGCGCCGGAACGGATCTGCGGGGTTGCCGCCGCGGCGTCGGCGAGCGTGATCATCCGCTCCTCCTTGGCCGACGTGATCACGGCCTCCGCGACGGCGACCGTGGCCAGGCCCTGTGCCATGGTGACGATGTCGGCACCCTTGCCCAGAATGGCGTCCCGGAAGGCCTCGTGCTCGACGCGCAGGGGCTCCGGCTTCACGATCGCGTAGCGGATCATGTCGCCTTCGCTGACGCCGCGGAAGTGCGCGACGTCGTCCCAGGCGGTGGGTACCGAGCCGTTGGCGTTGAAGGTCAGGTCCGCGTGCAACGTGTCGGCGATGAAGGCGCCGCGATCCCCGGTGACGACGGTGACCCGCTCCTTCATCGGCGAGAGCCAGTTCACCAGGTGGCTGGTGACCGTACCGTCGGTCAGCCGACCGGTGACGGCGACCAGATCCTCGTGCTCGCGCCCGCTCTTGTGCGCGATCTGGGCCGACACCGACAAGTACGGTGCCTGGGCCACCCACGCGGTCAGGTCGATGTCGTGTGTCGCCAGGTCCATCACCACACCCACATCAGCGATCCGTGCCGGGAACGGGCCCTGGCGTCGCGTGATGATCTGGTACACCTCACCGAGCTCGCCGGCCTCCAGCCGGGCCCGCAGCGCCTGCAGAGCGGGGTTGTAGCGCTCGATGTGACCGACGGCGCCGATCAGACCGGCCGACTCGAAGGCCTGCGCGATCTTCGCGGCCTGCTCCGTGGTGCCGGCCAGCGGCTTCTCGATCAGGGCATGGACCCCGGCAGCCGCCAGGGCCTGCCCGGCCCCCTCGTGGAACGCGGTCGGGATCGCGACCACGCAGTAGTCCAGCCCGGCGGCGATCAGCTCCTCGACACCGCGCAGGACGTCGAGGTTGCCGGCGACGCTGTGCGGGTCGCCACCCGGATCGGCCACAGCGGCCAGGTCGACACCGTCCAGAGTCCTCAGGACGCGGGCATGGTGGCGGCCCATCATGCCCAGGCCGAGCAGTCCGGCCCGCAGCTTCGCCATCATGCACCTGCCTTCGCGACGGTCTCGACGGCGGTGACGATCCGGTCCAGGTCGTCGGCGGACAAGGCAGGGTGCACCGGCAGCGAGATGACCTCGGCGGCCGCTCGCTCGGTCTGCGGCAGGTCGAGGTCGAGCTTGAACGACGGCAACCGGTGGTTCGGGATCGGGTAGTAGACGCCGCAGCCGACGCCGTGCTCCTCGCGGAGCGCGGTGGCGAACCCGTCGCGGTCGCCGGGAACGCGGATCGTGTACTGGTGGTAGACGTGGGTCGCCTCCGGTGCCACCCGGGGCACCGTGACCCCGCGCAGATTCGCGTCCAGGAAGGCGGCGTTCTCCTGTCGCTGCTTGGTCCAGCCGGCCAGCTTGGTGAGCTGGACCCGGCCGATCGCGGCGTGCAGGTCGGTCATCCGGTTGTTCAGTCCGACCAGCTCGTTCTCGTACTGGCGGAGCATGCCCTGGTTCCGGAGCAGCCGCAGCCGTCGTTCGACCTCCGGGTCTGCCGTGGAGACCATCCCGCCCTCGCCCGACGTCATGTTCTTCGTCGGGTACAGGCTGAACATCGCGAACTCGCCGAAGGTGCCGACCTGGGCGCCCTGCCAGCTGGCGCCATGGGCCTGCGCGGCGTCCTCGAAGATCTTCAGACCGTGCCGACCGGCGATCTCACCGAGCGCGCTGAGGTTCGCAGGGTGTCCGTAGAGGTGCACCGGCATGATGCCCACGGTGCGTTCGGTGATCGCCGCCTCGACCGACTCCGGGCTCAGGCAGAAGTGCTCGGGCTCGATGTCGGCGAAGACCGGCGTGGCGCCGGTCAGGGCGACGCTGTTCGCCGTCGCGGCGAAGGTGAAGGACGAGACGATGACCTCGTCGCCCGGGCCGACCCCGGCGGCCAGCAGGCCCAGATGCAGGCCCGAGGTGCCGGAGTTGACCGCCACGCAGCGGCGGCCGCCGACGAGTGCCTCGCCGAACTCCTGCTCGAACGCGGCGACCTCCGGTCCCTGCGCCAGCATGCCGCTGCGCAGGACGCGGTCCACCGCCTTGCGTTCTTCGTCACCGATGCTCGGTTTGGCGGCCGGGATCGGTTGTCTCATGAGTTCTCTCCCCAGGTCTGATCCGCCGGCCGCAGCCGCCCGGACTCCTCGACGTACCACTCGTTCGTGGTCGGACACCGCCACTTCCCCTCGCCGGCCGGCTCGAGCGGGACGCCCGCGCGGCCGACCCACTTGATCCGGCGGGCCGGTACTCCCGCCACCAGCGCGAAGTCCGGCACGTCGCGGGTGACCACGGCACCCGCGGCCACCGTGGCCCACCGCCCGACCGTGACCGGGGCGACGCAGACTGCGCGAGCACCGATCGAGCTGCCCCGGCGCAGGGTGACGCCGACCGCCTTCCAGTCGGCACCGGTCTTCAAGGCACCGTCCGGGCCGATCGCCCGGGGGAACGTGTCGTTGGTCAGCACGGCCGCCGGACCGACGAACACGCCGTCCTCCAGCACGGCCGGCTCGTAGATCAGGGCGTAGTTCTGGATCTTGCAGTTGTCCCCGATCCGGACGCCCGCGCCGATGTAGGCGCCACGGCCGATCACGCAGTTGCGCCCGAGCACCGCGTTCTCGCGGACCTGGGACAGGTGCCACACCGACGAGCCGGCGCCGATCTCGGCCTGTTCGTCCACGTCGGCCGTGGCCACGATCCGGGGCGTCATGCAATCTCCTTCGGGGTCAGCCAACGGGCGAGCGCCTCGGCTGAGCGCCGGCCACCGTGCAGGGTCGCGACGAATCGCGGTCCTGCCGCGGCACGCTCGGCAGCGCCGTCGCGATCCGCGACCAGGGCGATGATGACCTCGGTGAGGGTCTCCGGGTTCGCCTCGACGATCGGGATCTCCAGGCCGGTCCGGTTCCGGACCTCGGCCCGGACCGGGTCGCCGACGTAGGAGACGACCAGTCGCCCGGCGGCCATCGCCTCGCAGGCGGCGACACCGTACAGGCCCATGACCAGCTGGTCGACGACGATGTCCGCGTCCCCGACCACGGCCGGCATCCGGTCGTGGGGAACGCCCTCGATGCGCCGGTACTCGACCAGCCCACGGGCGGCCAGCTCGGCCATCGCGGTCTCGATCGCCTCGCTGCCTTTGAGCCGGGGGTTCGACGGCGCATGCACGACGACCGGGCGCTCGCGGGCCATCACCGGGACAGCCGCTCGAGCCCAGGGGGCCGGGTCGATCGTCACCGGTAGCCAGTGCGCGGCGGGCAGCTCGGCCAGGAGGTCCGGGGTGGAGACGAAGACGGGACCAGGAGTCTCGCGGACGACGGCGCCGAACCGGAGGGCCTGCCGCTCGAGCACCTCGGTGAACTCGTCGAGCCGGCGGAACGGCGACCACGGCTCGCGCTCGGCATG
>DASTVQ010000012.1:0-30595 GCA_035759015.1 Kribbella sp. | reverse complement strand
AGGGTTACGAGACACGCCGAAGTCGTCGGCAAGCCGGTTCTCGGTCAGCCGCTCGCCCTGGGCATACTCGCCGTCGACGATCCGGCGCCGCAGCTCGGTCAGTACCTGGTCCCGCAATGCCTTGTGGTTCCCACCGATCGTCGGCGCAGTCTTCTGCTCCACCCCGGGCTCCCCTCTCGCCGGCAGTCACCGCCCGCAGTGACCGTATACGAAGGACAATCGATTCGGCCGCTGTCGACTGTCACTGGCGGCGGCGAGCCGTCTGGTCCCCGCGCAACCCGGCCAGCGTGACGGCGACGAGCCGATGGATCGCAGCACGCGAACGGAGGCCGCCGGCCGCAGTCAGCGCATGCAGGCAGTAGGCGGCCAGCTCGTCTGCCGCCACGTCGCCGCGGACGTCACCGGACTGCACTCCCTCGATCAGCAAGTCCCGCACGAAGTCGTGCAGCTGCTGGTGGGCGCGGGCGACGTTCTTACCGCGGTGCAGGACTGCCGGCTGCTCGCCGCCGTGGTGTCGGTGGGTCTCGTACTGAATGAGCGCATACGCCTCGAGCACGGCGTCAAGGCGGGCGTCGGCTCGATCGGCGACGTCGGCCAGGTGATCGAGGTGACTCGCGATCTGCCGCTCGTGCCAGGCGGTCAGGATCGCTTCGACGTCCGGGAAGTACTTGTACAGGGTGGCCCGCCCGATGCCGGTCCTCCCGGCGATCTGCGACATCGTCACCGACGTCAGTCCACGCTCGGCCACGAGCGCCGCCGTGGCGTCCAGGGTCGCGTCCCTCACCGCGCGGCGATGCGCGTCGATCGTCTCGCTCCACAGCTTCGGCACGCCCCGAGGATACGCAACGTCAAGATCAAAACATAATGGATTGACAGCGACATAATGTCTCGATAAAACTGATGGCTCCGCGAAGAGAGGAACGCGATGCTGATCGCCGAAGCCCGGATCGAGACCGAGCGCCCGAGCCGGTACCTCGTTCAGCTGTGCAAGCACGCCGCCTCGATGGCAGGCAGCAGCCACCGGGCGCACCTTCATCTCGGTGGTGCGCCGGCGCGCCACGAGGTGCAAGTGGACGCCGAATGGTCAGACACTCACGGCACTGTCGTCTTCAGCTCATGGGGCCGGTGCGCACTCGCAGCCGGAGCGAACACACTGACGGTGCGCATCGAGGCGACTGACGAGCAGAGCCTGCGACGAATCCAGGATGTCGTCACCGGGGATCTCGACAGGTTCGGCCGACGCGACGGGCTGACCGTGAGCTGGCGCCGGTCGGAGGCGACCGGCGACGGACCGGCAGCATGATGCTGCCCCGGAAGGAAACCACCGTTCGACCCGGTCGGCAGCGGTTTGCTGACCGACACAGCCGAGGACAACAATGCGATGAGGCGTGTCAGCGACGCGCTCGGTCGTCTCCCACTCACCTGACCCAGCGGTATCAGCTCGACCTCTGACCGGGGGGCTCACGAGTCAGGTCGTCTGGTCGAGGATCTTCCGGACGGCAGCGGTCGTGATCGGGTGATAGCCGGGCTGTGCGGTCCCGAAGATCCGAGCAGCGAACTCCTTGCCGTCCGGCACCCCCACAAGCGCACGGTAGACCGGCAGCACGAGCTTCATCCGACCCACCCTGGTCAGGAAGCGCGCCAGCTCGTCGTACGCCGGCAGGTAGGAGCTGGCGGCAACGATCGAGTACCAGCGTCGCGCGACCTCGCCGTTCGCCGTACCGGTGAAGCCGAACTTGCGGTCCAGCTGTTGAAGCTGGACAGCGGCCAGGACGTCCGGCATCGCTTCGAGGAAGCGCAGCCACTCCTGCGTGGTCCAGCGGTCGGCACCGGTCGGAAGCTCGCCGGTGGCCAGCCAGGTCTGCCTGGCGTGGTCGACGAGCTCGAATCGCGCCGACGACGCCCGCTCGGCGAAGGCGGGGATGCCCGGCTCGTCCAGCCACGCGGCGAGCTCGGCGTCGGTCACCACGCCTGGCCGCGGATCGAGCAGGTGTTCTCGCAGGTGGCCGACGAAGTCGTCGGAGTTGATGCTGCGAAACGCGAACCGGTCGAAGTAGCCACGCAGGAACGGGTCGAACACCTCGCGGGAGAACCGCTGCTCAAGCCAGGACAGGAACCAGGCGCCCTTCAGCGGACCGAGCCCGGACGTGCCGTGGTACTCGGACCGGTGGTTCAGACCCGGCAGCTCCACCGCCTGCTCGGCGGCCGGCAGCGGGTCCAGCTTGAGCACGGTCGCGTGCTGCTTGATCGCGGTCTCCATCACCGCCAGCTCCGTGCCGTAGACGGCCTCGACGATCCGGTTCTCGACGTAGGCGGTGAAGCCCTCGTTGAGCCAGATGTCGTCCCAGCTGTCCTGCGTGACCAGGTTGCCGGACCAGCTGTGCGCGAGCTCGTGCGCGACCACGCTCACCAGGGACTTGTCACCGATCACCACCGTCGGGGTGGCGAAGGTCATCCGGGGGTTCTCCATCCCGCCGTACGGGAAGGAGGGCGGCAGGACCAGGATGTCGTAGCGGCCCCACCGGTACGGGCCGAAGAGCGCCTCGGTCACCCGCATCATCTCCTCGGTGTCGGAGAACTCCGCCGCCGCGAGCTTGGCCATCTCCGGCTCGGCCCAGACGCCGGACCGCTCCCCGATCGGCTGGAACACCAGGTCGCCCGCCGCGATCGCCAGCAGGTACGACGGGATCGGCTCCGGCATCACCACGTCGTACGAGCCGGTGCGACGTGACGTGGTCCCGTTGTCGGCGCTCATCAACACCATCAGCTCGGGCGGTGCGGTGACGTGCGCGGCGTAGCTGAAGCGCACACCGGGAGTGTCCTGAACCGGCACCCAGCTTCGCGCATGAATGGCCTGCGACTGGCTGAACATGAACGGCAGGACGCCACCGGCGGTCATAGCCGGCTCGAGCCACTGCAGGCCGGTCGCTGTGGGCGCTGTCCGATAGCTGACCCGCACACGTTCGTGCTGCCGGGTGTGGATCGTCAGAGCCGCCCCCAGCTCGTCGTCCGGCTGGGCGAGGCTGAACTGCAACGGCTCCCAGCCACCACCGGTCGAGCCCTCCACTGCCACAACAGTCAGGTCGCGTGTATCCAGGACCAGTCGGTCACCCGGGCCGTTCCAGGCAAGGGTGTGCGTGGCCGAGCCGGACAACACCTTGGCAGTGAAGTCCAGGTCCAGGTCCAGCTCCAGATGGGTGGTCCGGACCAGCGTGGGTTCGGCGTACGAGTAACGGTCATGGGTCACAGAGGGGCTCCCGTAGGCAGGCGTCGTCCGGAGGACCCTACCCGCGCGATGATCAGATATCACCGCATATCTCGGGCGCCAGGCAGCTGAGGCACCATTGGGTGGTGCGTGCGACCGCGCTCGTGCTCGCTGTGCTGCTGACCACCGCCTGCGACAGCAGTACGGCCGATCCTGCGCCGGTGACGACGAAAGGCCCAACCACCGCTAGCTCACCACCGTCGAGTCCTGCCAGCCCGTTGCCGAGCCGGTCTGGGCCTACCCACTCGCAGCAGGTATTCGACACCGCCGTCGCAGTGAACACCGTGCGCTACCTCGCCGATCGGGTCGGCCCGCGTGAAGCCACCAGTACGGCGTACCGGCGGGCGGCCGACTGGGTGGAGAGCCGGTTCGTGGCGGCCGGGTACCGGGTGCGGCGTGAGGCCGTGCCTGTGCCTTCGGGCAACTCGTGGGGCGTCCCGGTCCGCGCGGGCGTCACGTGGAATCTCATCGCCACGCCGCCGGCCTTCAACCCGACGGCACCTCACTTGACGATCGGCGCCCACCTGGACACCGTTCCCCAGGCACCTGGCGCCGAGGACAACGCGTCCGGCATCGCAGTGCTGCTGGGTGTCGCCGATCAGTTCGCGAAGACCGCCACCCGCCTGCCGACGGTGTTCGTCGCATTCGGGGCCGAGGAGCCGCGCGGCGCCGGGGACAACCGGCACCACTACGGGTCCCGCGCCTACGTGGCCTCACTCCCAGCGGTCCAGCGAAACTCGCAGCGCGGCATGGTGTCGCTGGATCGAGTAGGTGTTGGGGACGTCGTACCCATCTGCACCGCCGGTCGGACGAGCTCGACCTTGCAGCGGCAGCTTCGGGCAATCGCCGCCAGGACGCGCGTGCCGAGCAGGACCTGTGCCAACCGTTCCAGCGACCATTGGTCGTTCACCCGCGCGGGACTGGCCGCGGTCCGCCTCGGCAGTACCCCGTACGCCGGCTATCACAGCGAGCGGGACCGGCCCCGGGTGGTCGACCCGCTCCAGCTGGAGCGGACCGGCCGCCTGCTTGCCGGTTGGCTCGCCGGTCCCTGACTCAGCCGACGGTGCTCGTCGACCGGATCGCGGCGAGGATCCGCTCGGCCCGGGCGCCCGCGACGAGCCGGGGCGCGAAGTCGGCACCGATCACGTACGGCGTCAGGCGCGCCGCCTTCAGCGTCTTGCCCCAGTAGGTCAGCTCCAGCAGGACGCCTTCCTGGGTCGGCCGCGAGAAGTCCATGTCGAACACGAGGTTGCCCAGTGAGTGCGCAATCAGCTTGCTGCCTCGCACATCGACACCCTGGACCCAGTGAGGATGGCCGCCCACCACCAGATCAGCGCCGGCTCGCAGCAGCGCGTTCGCGACAACCCGCTGGGCCGGGACTGGCTTGTGGGTGTACTGCTGACCCCAGTGCGGCAGCACCACGACGACGTCGACTGTCTGACGTAGCGCCGTCACGGCTCTGGTGAGTACGGCCAGGTCGGCTTGGTTGAGCGGACCCGTCCGAGGCGGCATCCGAACCGACAGCACGCCCGGCCCGGTAGCTGCCCGAGGCGTCTCACCGATCGCGTTGAACGCCAGGAAGCCGAACCGGAGACCCGCACGGTTCACCACCACCGGCAGGCGTGCCTCGGCCGCATTGCGGCCGGCGCCCAGGGGTGGGATGCCGGCGGCCCGCACCCTGTCCACGGTCCGCACCAGCGCCTGTGCTCCAAAGTCGCCCGTGTGGTTGTTCGCCAGTGACAGCACGTCCACCCCGGCTGAGCGCAAGCCTGCGAGCACACCTGGAGGTGCCGCAAAGGAGTCGCCGCCTTGCTGTGGCGACCCAGCCCGGGACAGCGTGCTCTCCAGGTTCACGACGGCGATGTCCGCAGCAGCCAGGCGTGGCCCGATCGCTCGCAACGGCCTGGATACGTCACCGGCGCGTGCTGAAGCGGTTGCGACTCTGCGGCCGAGCATGACGTCTCCGCCGACTGTCATATCCGTCACCAGGCCCCTCGGGGCCGGACCGGCAACAGTCAGCGGATACCGCGCAGGCTCACGCAGCGGATCCACACCGGCCACAGTCACCGCACGCACGCTCGGCCCCATGGCCGACGCCGGTACGACGGTCAGCAGTGTTGGGTCACGCGCCACCCGCCGAAGCGCAGCGGCCGGGCCACCTGTGGCCGGATCGGCCGAGGTTAGTCGGAAGACCCCCTCAGGCCGCCGCCAGACCGTCGTACGGGCCGCAGCCAACGCCCTCGCAGTGGTGAGGTCCATGTTCTGTGCAGCACGGGTGGCATTGATCGCCAGCACCAAAGGCTCCCGCGTCGGCGTACTGCGGGTGGGCGCCGGCGTTGCAGCGCCCTGCGCAGCAGCGGTTGGCGTGCTGGGCCCGGGCACAACCTCCTCAGCTGAGGCCGAGCACGCGGCCGTCAGCCCCGCTACGACCACGACCGCCAGCAGGCGATCCATTCGACCACGGTAGCCGCTAGCGACCGCCCGCCACGTCCACGGAGGAGCCCGTCATGTACGACGAGCGGCCCGAGGCCAGGAACGCGATCACCGCCGCCACCTCGTCCGCGCGACCCGGGCGGCCCAGCGGGGGCGTGGTGCCGATCCGCTCCAGGCGGCCCGGCTCGTGGATCTCCGTCTCGATCAGCCCGGGCCGTACCCCGATCACGCGAATGCCCTCCCTCGCCACCTCATTGCCCAGGCCGACGGTCAGCGCATCCACCGCGGCTTTGCTGGCCGCGTAATCGACGTACTCCCCGGCAGCGCCGAGGACCGCGGCCCGAGAGGAGACGTTGACGATCACGCCGCCCTGCCCCCCACGCTCGGTGGACAGCCTGCGGACAGCGGCGCCGGCGACCAGGAACGCGCCGGTGGTGTTGATCCGGAATACCCGCTCGAGCCGCGCCAGGTCGTAGTCGGCGACCAGTCCCTTCGGCGAGACCACGCCCGCGTTGTTGATGACGGCGCCGAGCCGGCCCAGCTCGCTGGTGACGGTGTCGAACAACCGCTCGATGTCGGCCGGCTCCGTCACCTCGGCCTGTACTGCGACAGCCCGTCGGCCGAGCCTCTCGCAAGCCGCCACGACCTCTGCTGCCTCCTCGGCCCGGGTGCGATAGCTCAGTCCCACGTCCCAGCCGTCTGTGGCCAGCGCGACGGCCGTGGCCGCCCCGATACCGCGGCTGCCGCCGGTGACGAGCGCGGTTCCGCGCCGGATCTCCTTGTCAGTCATGCCGTAACCCTGCCATGCCGCCCGGAGGCCGCATCAGCTGGAGTTGCGTCTCGGAGTCGGCGAAGCCGAGGGCGCGGTAGAGCCGGATCGCCAGGTACTCGGGGTCTGCCACCATCACCAAGGTGTGCGCGCCCAGCTCGCTCAACCCGTACGTCGACGCGCGGTGGACCAGCGTGCTGGCCAGACCACGGCTGCGGTAGTCCGGGTGGGTCTGGACGCTCTGGAACCTGGCCACGCCGCTGCCGTCGGAGGCGAGGCCCAGAGATGCCAGCAACCGGTCTCCATCGAAGGCACCGAACCACTGCGCGTGGCCGGGCCGGCTCCTTGATCTGGGAGGCGGTCATCACCGTGTTCCGTTCGAGCGACAGGCCGGCCGCGCTCACCTCCTCGTCGGCACCGACCCTGCCATCGGTGGTGTCGATGCCGATGGCAACGTGCTCGGCAACCGGCAGCTCGATGTGGAACACCTTCAGCCGGGTGTCCGTGTCGCCTGGTGCGAAGGCCGTCCGAAACAGCAGGAAGTTGCCCCACCAGTACGTCGGGTTCGTGGGCGTCCGGACGACGATGTACTCGCCCCGGTCGGTCAGCTCGCTCCCACCCAGATGGAGCAGCATCAGGTCGGTCCGGTAGCCCAGACTGGTGATGTCCACGGTCCCATCCTGAGACCCGCGTCAAGGCCGATTAGCGCGAAGGCTTGTACCGAGGCACAGCCACCTCCTCGGCCGCCGCGGCGACGTTGCGTTGCATACCACCGAAGACGATCCCGTGGAACGGCCTGATCGCCCACCAGTACAGATGCCCCGGTAGGCCGTGCGGATGGAACAGTGCGCGCTGGCGGAAGATCGTCCGACCGGCGTCGTCGGTGTCGACCACCAGCTCCAGCCAGGCCAGGCCGGGCAGACGCATCTCGGCGCGGAGCCGGAGCAGGTGCCGGTCCTCGAGCTCCTCCACCCGCCACCAGTCCAGCGGATCGCCGACGGACAGGTCGTGCGGGTTACGCCTGCCCCTGCGCAGTCCGGGTCCACCGAACACACGGTCCAGCACTCCCCGCGCCCACCAACCGAGGCGCCACGAGTACCAGCCGTTGCCTCCACCGATGCCTTCGATGACGGACCACAGCTGCTCAGGAGAGGTGTCGACCACGCTCTCGCGCTCGTCGATGTACAGCGAGCCGCCTGACCAGTCCGGGTCGCTCGGCAGCGGGTCGCTGGGAGCGCCGGGCATGGCAGCCGAGGCCCAGCTCGTGCTGACGTCGAGCTCCTGGACACGCTTCAGTGCCAGTTCCACGGCCGTGTCGAAACCGATGAGGCCGGCCGGCGGGTCGGCGACGTACTCGGCGATGTCGTGCTCCTTGCAGACCACCTCGTGGATGAGGCTGTCCACGAGCGGCCTGGCGATGCTGTTCGGCACCGGCGTGACCAGCCCGACCCAGTGACTCGACAGCGAGGGTGTCAGCAGCGGGAGGGTGATGATCCGCCTCCGCGCGAGTCCCGCCACCGTGGCGTACCGCTGCATCATGTCCCGGTAGGTCAGGACGTCCGGCCCTCCGATGTCGAAGCCGCGGCTGACTTCGGCCGGCATGGACGCGCTGCCGACCAGGTAGTGCAGCACATCCCGTACGGCGATCGGCTGGATCCGGGTGTTCAGCCAGCGCGGGGTGACCATCACCGGCAGTCGTTCCGTCAGGTAGCGCAACATCTCGAACGAGGCCGACCCAGAGCCTATGATCACCGCGGCCCGCAACACTGTCGTGGGGACTCCGGAGGCCAGCAGGATCTCGCCCACCTCACGCCTGGAGTCCAGGTGTGGCGACAGCTCCTCGCCCTCCGGGTAGAGCCCGCCGAGGTAGACGATCCGCTTCACGCCTGCCTCGCGTGCCGTGGTGGCGAAGGTGAGAGCCGTGTGCCGATCACGAGACTCGAACCGTTTGCCGGTGCCGAGCGCGTGGATCAGGTAGTAGCAGATGTCCACACCTTCCATGGCCGTACCGAGCTGAGCCTTGTCTGCCGCGTCGGCCTCGACCACCTCGACGTCGTCGTACCAGTCATGGTCGCGCAGGCGGCGCGGATTCCTGGCCATCGCGCGGACGCGATACCCGGCCGCGAGGAGTTCCGGCACCAGCCGTCCGCCGATGTAGCCGGTGACGCCCGTGACGAGAGCCAAAGGTGGTTGCGAGGTCATCCACCCAGTGTGGTGCGGGCCTCCGGCACGGTCATGCCGAGGCACGGTCTTGACATGCAGCCAACTGGCTGCCTATGTTGCCAGGAGATGCAGCCGATCGGCTGCATATGTGAGGCGGTGAGCGATGGACGAGGTGTTCAAGGCGCTGGCCGACGCCAGCCGTCGCCGGCTGCTCGACAGCCTGAACGCCCACAACGGCCAGACGCTGCGCGAGCTGTGCGCCGGGCTGGACATGGCCCGCCAATCGGTCAGCAAGCACCTCGCGGTGCTGGAGAGGGCCGAGCTGGTCACGACGATGTGGCGCGGCCGGGAGAAGTTGCACTACCTGAACGCCGCGCCGATCAACGCCATCGCCGACCGCTGGATCAATCGGTACGACCGCAGGCGGGCGCACCTGCTCGCCGACCTGAAGACCACATTGGAGCAGGAACCGATGACCAGGACGGACTTCGTCTACACCACCTACATCAACACCACGCCCGAGCGCCTCTGGCAGGCGCTGACCGACCCGGCCTTCACCGAGCGCTACTGGGGCCTCCGCTTCGAGACTGACTGGCAGGTCGGATCGACGATGACCTGGAAGCAGGGCGACGTGACGATGGCCGACCCCGAGCAGGTCGTCCTGGAGTCCGAGCCCGGTCGTCGGCTGGCCTACACCTGGCACACGTTCACGCCGGCGTTCGCTGCCACCGTCGGGTTGAGCGAGGACGTGCTCGCCACGATCGGCAAGGAGGGCCGGTCGAAAGTGACCTTCGACATCCATCCCGTGGGGTCGATGGTCAGGCTGACCGTCGTACACGACGAGTTCGAGCCCGACAGCGCCGTGCTCGAGATGATCAGCGGGGGCTGGCCGCACCTCCTGTCCGACCTCAAGACGTTGCTCGAGACCGGGGAGACACTCCCCCAGGCCGATCCCGTCGCGGCAGAGGTTTAGGACCGCTTCTACGGACGGCGGGCTCTATGGGCGGCGGTGGAGCAGTAGCGGCAGAACCGCGTCGGCACCGGCCTCGCGGAGCTTGGCCGCGGCAACCGTGACCGGCCACTGCGAGGAAGAAGCATCAACCACCAGCAGCACCGACCGCCCGCTGATCAGCTGGGCGGTATCCGGGCCGACACTGATGCCGTCCCGCCAGACCCTCGCCTCCTCGGCGGAGGACGACCCGTCGTCGAATCCTGCCGTACTGACCGTCAGCTCAGCCCGCTCCAGGCGGCCGATCTCCGCCAGGTGGTCCGCCACATCGGTCGTCAGTCGGCGATAGCCGGCCGCGGGTAGCGTGACGACGACCTCCGGCCGGCGGGACCAGGCGTCCCGCCACCTGGACAGCGCGGCCACACAGCCGGCCTTCAGCATCTCCACCTCGTCGCGGCCGGGCTCCGGGCCGAAGACCTTGCGGATCACCTCACGCCACTCGGGGGCGTCCGCGTAGACGATGGCTCGGCCCTGCTCTGCCATCAGGCCCGGGGGGATGCGTCCCTTCGCACCGAAGGCGCCACCCGGCCACATCTTGCGAGGCTCCAGCACATGGGTCTCGCCCCGCAGCAGCCGCGTGATCGCCTTGACGGTCTCCGGATCGGGCCTGGCCGTCAGCGGCTCGGGTAGCAGCCCCAGGCAGACCGAGCAACGGCCGCAAGGCTCTGCCGAAGGATCGTCCAGCGATTCCTGCAGCAATTGCATCAGGCAACGATCGCCGTGCGTGTAGGCCCGCATGATGTCGGCCTCGCGCCGGCGGACCGCGATGATGCCGTCGTAGTGCTCGGCGTCGAAGGACCAGTCGGCGCCGGTGCGCAGCCAGCCACGCTCGACCCGCTCGACCACACCGTCGACGGCCAACTGCTTCAGCATCAGCTCGACCCGACCGCGGCGCAGTCCCGACTCGGCCTCGAGCGAGGGAACCGTCGCCGGCTGATCCGGACCGTACGCCTCGAGTCCGCTGAGCAGCCGGTGCACCTGGTCCGGAACCGGGATCGTGGCGGTGGCGAAATAGTCCCAGACACCCGCATCGGCATCGGACGGCAGCAGAGCCACCACTGCGTGGTCGATGCCGCGGCCCGCACGACCGACCTGCTGGTAGTACGACACCGGTGAAGGCGGCGAGCCGACGTGCACGACGAACCCGAGGTCCGGCTTGTCATACCCCATCCCCAGCGCAGATGTCGCGACGAGTGCCTTCAACTGGTTGTCACGCAGGGCGTCCTCGAGGTTCTCCCGCTCGGCAGCCTCCAGACCGCCGGTGTACGCCGCGACCGGCACCGCCGGGCCGTGCACCTCCTGGATCGCGGCGGCCAACCGCTGGGCGTCCGACACGGTCAAGGTGTAGACGATGCCCGAGCCCGGCAACTTGGGCAGATGGTCGACGACCCAGGCGAAGCGGTCCAGCGGTGACAACGCGTTGACGACCGCCAGCTGCAGGCTCGACCGCGCGAGTGGACCTCGCAGGACCAACGTCGACTCGCCCAGCTGGTGGGCCACGTCAGCTGTCACCCGGGCGTTGGCCGTCGCCGTGGTCGCGAGCACGGGAGTCTGTGGGTTCAGCCTCTGCAGGACGTCGGACACGCGGCGGTAGTCGGGCCGGAAATCATGCCCCCAGTCCGACACCGCGTGCGCCTCGTCGATCACGAGCAAGCCGATCTGACCCGCGAGACCGTCCAGCACGCGCCGACCGAACCCAGGATTCGCCAGCCGTTCGGGAGACACCAGGAGAACGTCGATCGCGCCCGCGTGCAGGTCCTGCTCGATTCCGGACCAGGCGTCGACATTCGACGAATTCAGGGTCGCGGCCCGCAGGCCTGCCCGCGCGGCTGCGGCGACCTGATCCCGCATCAGCGAGAGAAGCGGCGACACGACCAGCGTCGGGCCCGCCCCCTCCGACCGCCGGATCGCCGTAGCGGCCCAGTAGACCGCGGACTTCCCCCAGCCGGTCGCCTGGACCACGAGCACACGCGCCTCCGCCTCGCAGAGCGCGGCGACCGCTGCCGCCTGGTCCTCCCGGAGCCGCGCTCCCGCACCGGCGATCGCTCGAATGACACGCGCGGCCGTCTCCGCACGCTCGCCGGAAAGCACTGCCGCTCCAGGTTCAGCCATGCCACCGACCCTAGACGCCCGCACCCCCACCCCGCCCACCCTTGTGGACAACACCCATGCCCTCGGGCTGCGGCGCACCGCCTGGCTGCACCTATCGTCGACGCCTAATCGCTATCACCCTCCACCTGACCTTGACCCCCACCCATCCGCCACGTTCCGGCCCAACCGCCGTCCCCCGCAGCCGGCCACCCAGGCGCGCAGGCGCCCAGGCGAACCGAGCCTGTGGATAACCTTCCGCCGATTCGTCGCCTCTGGTGCGACCCCGCGACCACCCGCTGTGGACAGGCAACCAGATCCGACGAATCGCCGGAGCGATTTCCACAACCCTCGGACACCCCCCACGCCGACTCGTCGCCTCTGGTGCGGCCCTGCAACGACCCGCTGTGGACGAGCAACCAGACCCGACGAATCGCCGGAGCGATATCCACAACCCTGCGGACAACCCCCACGCCGACTCGACGCCTCTGGCGCCACCCGCGACCACGCGCTGTGGACGAGCAACCAGACCCGACGAATCGCCACCAAGAAACCCACAACCCCTGCGGACCACCCCACGCCGACTCGACGCCTCTGGTGCGACCGCAACGACCCGCTGTGGACGAGCAACCAGATCCGACGAATCGCCGGAGCGATTTCCACAACCTGACGGGTTCCGCGGCATTTGTGGGTGGGAGTGCGGCGAGGTGTCGCGGCGGGTGTCAGCGACAGGTGGTGGGGTGGCAGGGGTTTCCGGATGAGTCGACCAGGCGCTGGGGGCCCGGGCCTTTCCTTGCCAGTACGTCGTACGGGTTGGCGAGGGCGCAACGGTCGAGCGACAGGCAGCCGCAGCCGACGCAGTCCTTGAAGTCGTCGCGCAACTGCTCCAAGTGGGTGATCCGCCTGTCCAGCTCACTCTGCCAGCTCTCGGAGATGCGCTCCCAGTCCTGCCGGTTCGGAGTGCGACCGTCCGGGAGCAGGGCCAGGATCGCGGCGACCTCCGCGAGCGGGATGCCGACGCGCTGGGCGATGCGGATCAGGGCGACCCGGCGCAGGGTGTCGCGCTTGTACCGCCGCTGGTTCCCCGCCGTACGACGGCTGACGATCAGGTTCTGGCGCTCGTAGAAGTGCAGCGCGGACACCGCGACACCGCTACGTTGCGAGAGCTGCCCGACCGTCAGCTCGCCGGCTTCGACCTGTTCGACCACCTGTCAACCTCCAACCGAGAACCGCTAGACCTCAACCAATGTCGAGGCTAGCGAACCGGCTCAGGCCGTCGAGAGGCGCCGCCCGATGCCGGCCGACATCAAAGCGGCGGCCGCGCAGAGTCCGCCGGCGAGGTACCAGGCGAGGTTGTAGCTGCCCTGCGCGTCCCGGATCGCCCCGGCCCCGGTGGCGGCGATCGCCGCGCCGATCTGATGCGAAGCGAACACCCAGCCGAACACGATCGGCCCGTCCAGGCCGAACCACTCGCGACACAGCGCGACGGTCGGCGGCACGGTCGCGACCCAGTCGAGGCCGTAGAAGACGATGAAGACCCACATGCTCGGTTCTGCCGTCGGCGACAGCAGTGACGGCAGAACCAGCAGCGACAGCCCGCGCAGGGAGTAGTACGCGATCAACAGGTAGCGAGGATCCCACCGGTCCGTCAGCCAGCCGGACACGATTGTCCCGCCGATGTCGAACACCCCGACCAGTGCAAGGAGTGAAGCGGCGGTCGTCGGCGGCATGCCGTGGTCGTGGGCCGCGGTGACGAAATGGGTACCGATCAGGCCGTTGGTCGAGGCCCCGCAGATCGCGAAGCCGCCCGCGAGCAGCCAGAACGCCGGCCGCCGCGCCGCGCCCCGCAGTGCCGACAAGGCCCGCAGCGCGCTGCTGCCGGTGGTCTCCACTCGCTGCCCGATCGTGCTGCCCTCCGGCGCGCCGTACGCCGTGAGGCCCACATCGCTCGGGTAGTCCCGCATGAACAGCAGCACCAGCGGGATCACGGCAAGGGCAGCGGCTGCGACGACCAAGGCGGGCACCCGCCAGCCGTAGTCGCCGGCCAGGCTCGCGATCAGCGGCAGGAAGATCAGCTGACCGGTCGCGCCGGCCGCGGTGAGGATGCCGGTGACGAGTCCCCGGCGGCGCACGAACCACCGCCCGGTGATCGTGGCGACGAAAGTCATCGACATCGAGCCGGCACCGACCCCGACGAGGACGCCCCAGCAGAGCCACAACTGCCAGGAGGCGGTCATGAAGACGGTCAGGCCACTGCCCAGCGCGATCATCAGCAGCGCCCCGCTGACCACGCGCCGCAGTCCGAGCCGATCCATCAGCGCCGCGGCGAACGGTGAGATCAGGCCGAACAGGAGCAGGTTGATCGAGACCGCGGAGGAGATGGTGGCGTGGGACCAGCCGAACTCCTCATGCAGCGGATCGAGCAGGACGCTGGGCACGGACCGGAAGCCCGCCGCCCCGATCAAGGTCACGAATCCGACAGCCGCGACAGGCCAGGCGCGGTGCAGCCGGACCGTCTTCTTCTCCAGGATCTGGGTCACCAGGAGAGCCTGCCGAAATCCGTGACGGCGCAACAGTGGCCGGAACGCCACCATGTGTCAAGATATGGCCATGAACCGCCGAGTGGCCCCGGTCCGCCCGCACCGTGTCGTCGTCCTGGCGCTGGAGCCGGTCGTCGGCTACGACCTCACGATCCCGCCGACGGTCCTTCGCGCGGCTAACCGTTCGGACGGAACCGCCTTGTACGACGTGCGGGTGTGCGGGCTGGAGGCGGCTCCGGTCCGGGCCAGCGCGGGGTTCACGATCGTGCCCGACTACGGCGCCGAGGCTTTGGCCGAGGCGGACACCGTGATCATCCCAGGCACGCGGATCCGACAGCCGCGGTTCGAGGGCACGATGCCCGACCAACTGGCAGCGGCGCTCGGTACGATCCGGCCCGAGGCGCGGATCGCGTCGATCTGCACGGGCGCCTTCGTCCTGGGCGCCGCCGGGTTGCTCGACGGGAGGCCGGCGACCACCCACTGGCGGTACGCCGACCGGTTCCGAGAGCTCTACCCCAAGGTTCTGCTCAACGAGAATCAGCTGTTCATCGACGACGGCGACATCATCACCTCGGCCGGGCTCGCCGCCGGGGTCGACCTCTGCCTCCACCTGGCCCGGCGGGACTACGGCAGCGAGGTCGCCAACCGCGCCGCCCGGCACTGCGTCGTACCGCCGTGGCGAGACGGCGGCCAGTCGCAGTTCATCGAGCGGGTCGTCCCGGAAAGCGGCACCGACGGTACGGCGCCGACCAGGGCGTGGGCGCTGGAGCGGCTGGACCAGGAGCTCAGCCTGACCGCATTGGCCGACCACGCACGGATGAGCGTGCGGACGTTCAGCCGGCGCTTCAAGGCAGAGACCGGCCAGTCCCCCGGTGTCTGGCTGCTGCAGCAGCGGGTCCGGCACGCCTGCGGCCTGCTTGAGACGACCGAACTGCCGGTCGAACGCGTCGCGCAGTCCGCAGGCCTCGGTTCGGCGGCATCCTTGCGGCACCACCTGCGAACCGGGATGGGGGTCTCACCCCTCGCCTACCGCAAGACGTTCCACGCGAGCTGATTCAGGCGTCCAGGACGACGAGGTCGTGGGGGCGTGAGTTGAGTGGCTCGACGCCGTCCGCGGTCACGACGACGATGTCCTCGATCCGGGCACCCCAGCGGCCGGGCTGGTAGATGCCCGGCTCGACGCTGAAGGCCATCCCCGGCTCGAGCAGCAGGTCGTTCCCCTTGATGATGTAAGGCTCCTCGTGCACATCCAGACCGATCCCGTGGCCGGTCCGGTGGATGAACCGGTCGCCGAAACCGGCCGCGCTGATGAGGTCGCGTGCCGCCGCGTCGACCGACTCGGCCGAGACGCCCGGCCGGACCGCGGTGACGGCCGCGCGCTGAGCCTCCTGCAGAACCCGGTACGTCGCGGCGACGTCGGTGTCGCGCGGCTCGCCGACCGCATACGTCCGGGTGGAGTCCGAGTTGTACCCCTCCGGGATCGGGCCGCCGATGTCGACGACGACCACATCGCCTCGCTCGATCACGCGGTCGGACACGTCATGGTGCGGGCTGGCGCCGTTGGGGCCCGATCCGACGATGACGAAGTCGGCGTTGACGTGGCCCTCCTGCACGATGGCGGCGGCCAGGTCGGCACCGACCTCCGCCTCCGTCCGGCCCGGCCGCAACCATTCGCCGACCCGGGCGTGCACGCGGTCGATCGCAGCGCCCGCCTTCCGCAGCGCATCGAGCTCGGCCGCGTCCTTGCGCATCCGCAACTCACGGACGACAGGCCCTGCCAAGGTCTGCTCGGCAGCCCCGAACGCAGCGCGGAACGCGAGCACGTGCAACGCCGGGGTGAAGTCGCTCACAGCAAGGCGCCCGGGCCGGCCCAGACGGTCTGCCACCAGGCCGTACGGATCCTCGCCGTCCACCCAGGCCAGCACCTCGATGCCGAGCTCTGCAGTGGGAACGTCGGCATAGCCGGGCGCCTCGAGCTTCGGCACGACCAGCGCGGGCACCCCGTCGGCAGGCACGACCAGCGTGGTGAGCCGCTCGAACGACCCACCGGCCTGACCGATGAGATACCGCAGGTCCGATCCCGGTGCGATCAGCAAGGCGTCGGTATCGGCCGTCGCCGCGGCGCGCTGCGCACGCTCGATGCGGGCGCGAAGAACAGCGGCGTCAGGGCTGGGCAGATGCAGAGAACGACTCGACATGCGGCGAGTGTAGGACCCGCCTTGGACAGTCCGCCGACGAGTGTCGGTGCCGCCTGTTAGAACTTCCGCACAGAGCAACGAAAGGCACCACATGACGCTTCACCACGTCGCGCACGGCGAGGGCGTGCCCGTTCTCGCGCTTCACGGGTGGTCGCCGGATCACCGCCTGATGACCGGCTGCCTCGAGCCCGTGTTCTCCAACCGGCCGGGCTACCGCCGGCTGTACCCCGACCTGCCTGGCATGGGCCAGAGCCCGGCCGGATCGATCGACAGCTCGGACGGCATCGTGGCGGCGCTGCTGAGGTTCATCGACGAGGAGATCGGCGATGAGCCGTTCCTGCTGATCGGCGAGTCGTACGGCGGATACCTGGCGCGCGGCCTTCTCGCGCAACGGGCGGAGCAGATCTTGGGCCTCTGCCTGATCTGCTCGATCGGTACAGAGCTCGACCACGACCGCCGGCAGGTGCCCGCGCACGTCGTGCTCCGGGCGGATCCAGAGCTCATCGCCTCGCTCAGCGAGGAGGAGGCCGCGGACTACACCGGCATCGCGGTCGTCCAGTCGCCGGAGACTCTGCGGCACTTCCGTGACGACATCGCGCCCGGCCTGGCTGCGGCCGACAGCGAGACCATGCAGCGGATCCGCAAGAACTGGGCGCTGAGCATCCCACCGGAGACCGGGTCCACCTACTCCCGGCCGACGCTCATCCTGAGCGGGCGGCAGGACTCGTCGACCGGCTTTGCCGAGCAGTTCACGCTCCTGCCCCACTACCCACGAGCCTCGTACGCCGTGCTGGACCTGGCCGGCCACAACCTCCAGATCGAGCAGCCCGTGCTGTTCGGCGCTCTCGTCAACGAGTGGCTCGACCGCGTGGGGCACGACGCCGGGCAGCCGGGCTCGTAGCGGGGCGAGTCGGGCAGCGCGGGGGCCTCAGGTCTGCGGTCGCACGCCGAGGATCAGCTCCGCCATCGCCCGCGCGGCGAGGGCGGGGTGGGCGTCGGGCCGGGTCACTGCGTGGGCGAGGACTCCGTCGATGAGCACCAGCAACTGGTCGGCTCCGAACTCGGGATCCGGGTGATTCAGCCGGATCAGCTCGGCGGCGAACAACTGGTGAAGCCCGTCCTTGTAGGCGCGGACCTCGGCGTGTGCCGGATGGGCCGGGTCGGTGAGGGCGAGCTCGGCCGCGGTATGGCGACAGCCATGGAAGGCCGGGCGCGTGGTGACCTGCTCCAGCTCGTCGAAGACGGCGAGTACCCGCCGACGCGGGTCGTCTCCGGCAGCGTCCATCACCTGGCGGTAGCGACTCTCGTTGCCGGCCACCCGTAGCACCTCGGCGAGCAGGCCGTCCTTGCCGCCGAAGTGCTGGTAGAGCGAGCGACGGGCGACATCGGCCTGCTTGAGGATCGCGTCCACGCCGACGTGAACGCCCTGTGCGTAGGTCAGCTCGCGGGCGGCTTCGAGCAGCCGCTGCCTGGGCCCCGGTCTCGTCGTCGTTGTCACAGCGCGATTCTGGCACGCGGTTGACAGTAGATCAACCGGTCTATCTAATGAATCTCGCATACCGTTCGTTCTATCCACAGGAGCTCCCTCATGGCCCGCGCGGGAACGCTGGCATTGACCGCACGGGTGGTTCCCGAGAGCCGTGCCACGGGTGCCGTCCGACTCGACGCCGGCGGGGCTGCTCTGGTCACGCTCGCGCTGGCTGCGACCCTGCTGCCGTTGATCGAGGGCCGTGAATGAGCAGGGCTGGCCGCTGTGGACCTGGCTGTCCCTGGCCGGCGCGGCCAGCGTCACCTATGGCAGACGCAGGCACGAGTACGGGAGCCTTTCCGGCGGCCTGGCCCAAGCCTTCCAGAACGGGCTGATCTACCTGATCGCCGTCACACTCGCCATCGCGGGACTCGTCCAACTGCTACCGCGCACCACCGTCAACGCCTGACGTGTTCCTGCCCACAGAACCGACAAGGAGAGACCATGATCGACCCGAACGACTTCGCACGCCGCTACATCGCGGTGTGGAACGAACCTGACGCCGCTGCCCGTCGGCAGGCGATCGCCGAGCTGTTCGCACCGGATGCCGCCCACTACACGCCATCGCGGGAAGTCCACGGCCATGCGGAGCTGGAGGTACGGATCACTACTGCGTTCGAGCAGTGGGTCGAACCGGGCGTCCACGCCTTCCGCGCCGTCCCCAACGCCAGCGGCCACCACAACGGGGTGCGGTTCAACTGGCAGATGGTGACGAGCGCTTCGGGCGAAGTGAACTCCGTAGGCTTCGACTTTGTCGTGCTCACCGACGACGGGCTGATCAAGAGCGATCACCAGTTCATCGACTCCTGAAGGCCCGCCTGTCCTGAAGGCCCGCCTGGGTCGGTCCGGCTCGCCGACTGCTCATGTGCCGAACGACTACCAGTCGGTAATGTCGGCAGTGCTCAAGCCGCACCGAGCGGGCCACGAGGACAGGACAGCCGATGACGCTTCGACCGATACCGCCGATGCGGCCGCCGGACTGGCTGGTGCGCGGTGCCGGCGAGGTGGCAGGCGTCTCCGTCGCGCTCGCGAAGTCCGGCGTCTGGCGGCCGGTCAACCCGGCGCACCTGCTGCCAGTCGAACGGGCATTGCGTCGATGGGGCCAGTCCATGGCCACCCTCGGCGCAGTGGCCGCGATCCGTTACCCGGATCGGCCGGCCGTCATCGACGAGCTCGGAACAGTCACCTATCGCGAGCTGGACCAGCGCTGCACCGCGCAGGCGGCCGGCCTGTCGGCGGCGTACGGGATCGTTGCCGGGAGCAAGGTCGCCGTCCTCTGCCGCAACCACAGGGGCTTCCTGGAGGCGACATTCGCCATCTCGAAGCTCGGTGCGGACGTGATCTTCCTGAACACCGAGTTCGCGTCGCCGCAGCTCACGGCCGTGCTGGAGCAGCATCGGCCCGACCTGCTCATTCTCGACGAGGAGTTCCTGCCGGCGGCTCCCGCGAACTTTGCGCGCGTCCTGGCCTGGCGCGACCAGGAGGAGAGTGCCGCCGCCGGTCTCGACCAGCTCGCAGCCGGCAGCTGGCCTGAGCCACCGTGGCCTGTGCGCCCAGGCCACATCACGATCCTCACATCGGGCACCACCGGCGTCCCGAAGGCTGCCCCCCGGGCCCCAACCGCGGCGGCGCTCGCCGGGCTGACCGCGACCGCGCTGGATCGGTTCGGGCTGCGCGCGGGTGAGCCGATGGTGATCTGTCCACCGCTGTTCCATGGGCTCGGCCTGCTCACCTCGATGCTCGCGGTCTTCCTCGGCTCACCTCTGGTCCTGGCCCGCAGGTACGACGCTCAGGCCGTGCTCGCGTCGGCGGAGCGCCTCCGCGCCGGCTCGATCCTCGCCGTACCGGTGATGCTGCAGCGCATGCTCGCTCTCGGCCCGCGGGAGATCGCCCGGTACGACCTCAGCTCCCTGCGGGCGGTGGTGTCCGGGGCGGCGGCACTCGGGCCAACGCTGGCCGAGCGGTTCATCGCCCAGTTCGGCGAGGTCCTGTGCAACATCTACGGATCGAGCGAGGTCGGGATCGCCACCATCGCCACCGCCGCGGATCTGACTGCCGCGCCGGGCACCGTCGGGCGGCCGTGCCTCGGCAGTTCCGTGCGGATCCTGGACGACCGGGACCGGCCGGTCGGTCCAGGCGTCACCGGGCGGATCTTCGCCGGTGGCGGCCTCGTCTTCGGCGGGTACTCCGATGGCGACGGCAAGAGAATCGTCGACGGCCGGATGAACACCGGCGACCTGGGCCATCTCGACGCGGAGGGCCGGCTCTTCGTCGATGGCCGGGAGGACGACATGATCGTGTCGGGCGGCGAGAACGTCTACCCGGTCGAGGTCGAGGATTGCCTCACCGCTCATCCAGCCGTTGCCGACGCGGCGGTTGTCGGCGTGGACGATCCGGAGTTCGGCCAGCGCCTGGTCGCGTACGTCGTACCGGCCGGCGGGGCGACGGTCACGGAGGACGAGCTGATCCGGCACGTCCGCACGAACCTGGCGCGGTACAAGGCTCCACGCCAGGTCGTGCTGGTCGAGGAGCTTCCCCGCAACGCCACCGGGAAGGTGTTGCGAAGCAAGCTCAGCGACGGCTGACACACCAGGGGACATTTAGCACCACCGGCTGCGCCTGTTCCGACACCCGGCCCGGGGATGATCCACGCGCCTGCTACTCGCCAGACACCGATCGGGCATGGCGAGCGCTTCGCACGATCGCGGCCAGCACCCCGAGCGCAACAAGCTGCAGGGCTGCGGTCACGACCACCAGCAGCGGTACCGACACCTCGTACAGTCCGCCGGACAGCGCGCCACCAGCCGCGGCAGCGACGCCGACCACCGCACCGAACACTCCGTACGCCGTAGCTCGTCTGCTCGGCCCGACCAGGTCGGCCACAGTGGCTCGCAGCGTCGACTCCTGAATCCCCAACGCGGCACCCCACACCAGCACTCCCACCACGGCGGCCGCGACCGCCGTGGAGAAAGCCAGCGCGGGTACGACTGCGGCAGCGACTGGTAGAACGAGCAGAACCGCGGGGCCGCGGCGGTCATAGGCCCAGCCGGTGGCGACCGCAGCCACAGCATCGACGACCATCGCCGCGGCATACAGCACGGGGACCACAGAGTCCCGCAGCAGGTCTGCGGTCACGAGGTGGAAGGACAGTACGCCGAACGTGGAGAACCCGGTCATCGTGAGGCCGGCGAATCCGGCGTATGCCCAGAACACGCGCGGCAGCGAGGCAGCCTCTCCTCCGGATCGACCAGGCGTCGACTCCGGCGCTGAGGTGACGCCCAGTTCGTACCGGGCAGGGCGGGGAACCCGCACCCGCAGCCAGATCACCAGGGCGATGGCGAGAGCCCCCGGTATCGCGAGGGTGAGCAATGCAGGGCGGTAGTCGTTGCCGGTGGCGGCAAGCACGGCCGCCACCGCGAGGGGGCCCGCCAACGCACCGACCTGGTCCAGCGCCTCGTGTACGGCAAACCCGCGTCCGCGGCCAGTCACGGCCGTTGCATGCGACAACAGTGTGTCCTTCGCCGGGGACCGCACGGCCTTCCCGACCCGTTCGGCGATGACCAGACCGGCTGCCACCCAGAGCGTCGTGGTCAGACCCAGCAGCGGAACGCTGACGACTGTGAGGCCATACCCGGCAAGGACCCAGGCCCAGAAACGCCCACTCCGATCCGCCAGCGGACCCGACACCAGCCGAAGTCCCAACGCCGCGGACTCGCCCACGCCGGTGACCACTCCCACGACCAGGGCACTGGCACCCAGGTGTGCCAACAGCGGGCCCGTGATGGAGCGGGCGCCCTCGTAGACGACGTCTGCCAACAACGCGACCACGCCGAACCAGACCACGAACCGCCAGGCGGACAGCTGTCCCTGAGGCTCGACCGGAGGCCCGCCGGGCGTTCCCGCACGAGCCGGACCATGTGCCATGACCCCGAGTGTGCCCGCCCGCTGCCGGCCGAGCCATTGCGAGCGAACGGGCTGCCGATGCGGTGTCGCTGGAGAGCACGAACTTCTCGGTGGACGAGTCTGCGTTGACAGGCGAGTCCGTGCCCGTCCGCAAGGCGCCGATCGACCCGGGCTCGATCGCCGAGATGCCGCCTCACCGGCCGGTACGACCCGGTACGCGCTGGCGTGGCGGAAGCGGTCGCGGAATGCTCACGCGCCGGCGTACGCACGGTGATGATCACCGGGGTCTACCCGGGTACCGCGCTGGCCATCGCCCGCGAGATCGGCCTGACGCAGTCCATGGCACGACCGCCGGCGGAGGTACCCCACAGACAGGACCTTCGGCCCTCGTGGGGACAGGTTCGAGGGACGAATATCGAGAGTAGGGAGGACTGATTTCATCGGTCCCGGATGAGGGAGATGGGAGACATGCGTGACGTACAGTCCACAGCGTGGACACGCCCTCAAGACTGGGTGAGCCTGCTCGCAGGTGCTTACCTGGCCCTGTCGCCGTTGTGGCTCGAGGTGGATAACACAGGCACCTGGGCCATGATCATCATCGGTGCCGCCGTCGTCGTGATGGCAGTGACCGCCCTGGCCGCGCCGGGCCTCTACATCGACGAGTGGATGACTGCCGTGGCAGGCGTCGTGGCCATCGTCGCTCCGTGGCTGTTCTCCTACTCTGACCAGTCCGGAGCCGCTTGGACCTCGTGGATCGCGGGCGCGGTGGTCGTAGTCGCTGCGCTGGCCGCTGTGCCGGCCAGTCGTTCGGTGCACCAACACCAGCACCACGCCGCGTGAGTTGCCGGCCGGAAGGAGATCAGTGCGCCGGTCGAGGCTTTGCCTCGCCGGCGCACACCTTTGTCTGCCGACGAGTCGAGGGGCTGGTCGGCTGCAGCGCTTGGTGCGATAGCGAGTCTGAGAGGTGCCGGTGCCAGTCGCCGAACCGCGTGGCGTCGCTCGGGCAGGTGACCGCGGTTCTGGCGAATCGGCCCTGGCCCTCGACTCTCCTCCTGCCGCGATCGGTCCCAATCTGCCCCAACATCGTGCACATTCTGTGGATTGTCTTGCGCCGGTTCGTCAGGTCTGGGGCGGATTCGCCGTGGTGGTCCCCCAGATGCGACGAATCGTCGCTGGGTTGGGGGTCCACGGCGCGTGCCGGCCGATGGATGGCGGGAAAGTCAGGTGTGGGCGTTGGCGGTGGGCACCTATCCTGGACGGTGCCATGCCTGATGCCCGGACCGAATCGCCGCGTCCCACCCCCGCCCCCGGTTCCGCCCAGGATCCTGCGAAGCGCCGCCGACCGCGTCGCGGCAAGGGCCCGGCCACCCAGGGTTCCGGTGCGACCAGCAAGCAGGAATCCGGTACGACCCAGTCGGCCGCGGCATCCCGCGAGGTGACCTCGGCGCCCAGCGTGGCCGAGCTGGTCGGGAGGCTCGACGGGCTGATGGTGCACGACCGGGAGCAACTCGGGCGCCGGCTCGAGCGCACTCGCGGCAGTCGTGACGCGGACAAGCGCGCGCACAATCTCGCCGGGATCGCCCGCGCCATCGACCAGGCGGAGCACCGGGTGGAGCGCCGGCGAAGCGGCGTACCGGAGATCACCTATCCGGAGGCGCTGCCGGTCAGCCAGCTCAAGGACGAGATCGGTGCGGCGATCCGGGACCACCAGGTGGTCGTGATCGCCGGCGAGACGGGCTCCGGCAAGACCACGCAGATCCCGAAGATCTGTCTCGAGCTCGGCCGCGGTGTGCACGGCATGATCGGGCACACCCAGCCCCGCCGGCTGGCGGCGCGGACCGTGGCGGAGCGGATAGCCGAGGAACTCGGCACCGAGCTGGGCGACACCATCGGCTACGCGGTCCGGTTCACCGACAAGGTCTCGGACCGGTCGCTGGTCAAGCTGATGACCGACGGCATCCTGCTGGCCGAGCTGCAGCGAGACCGTGAGCTGAGCCGGTACGACACGCTCATCATCGACGAGGCGCACGAGCGCAGCCTCAACATCGACTTCATCCTCGGCTACCTGAAGCGGTTGCTCCCCCGCCGCCCGGACCTGAAGGTCGTCATCACCTCGGCCACGATCGACCCGGAGCGTTTCGCCGAGCACTTCGCCGATGCCCGCGGCGAGCCCGCGCCGATCATCGAGGTGTCCGGGCGCACCTACCCGGTCGAGGTGCGGTACCGGCCGATCAACGACCCGGACGACCCGGCGACGATCGACCGGGACCAGACCCAGGCGATCCTCGACGCCGTCGACGAGCTCGCGCTCGAGGCGCCGGGCGACGTGCTGGTGTTCCTCAGCGGTGAGCGGGAGATCCGCGACACCGCCGACGCCCTGCGCGACCACAACCTGCGCGACACCGAGATCCTGCCGCTCTACGCCCGCCTGTCGAACGCCGAGCAGCACCGCGTCTTCCAGCCACACCCGGGCCGGCGGATCGTGCTGGCCACCAACGTCGCCGAGACCTCGCTCACCGTGCCCGGCATCAAGTACGTGATCGACCCCGGTACGGCGCGCATCTCCCGCTACAGCCATCGCACCAAGGTGCAGCACCTGCCGATCGAGTCGGTGTCGCAGGCCAGCGCGAACCAGCGGAAGGGCCGCTGCGGCCGGACCAGCGACGGCATCTGCATCCGTCTCTACGCCGAGGAGCACTTCGACCGACGACCGGAGTTCACCGATCCGGAGATCCTGCGCACCAACCTGGCCTCGGTGATCCTGCAGATGACCTCGATCGGGCTGGGCGACATCGCGGCCTTCCCGTTCATCGACGAGCCGGACCGGCGCAGCATCTCCGACGGCCTGCAGCTGCTCACCGAGCTCGGAGCGATCGATTCCAAGCAGACCGACCCGCGCAAGCGCCTGACCCCGGTCGGCCGGCAGCTGGCGCAGATCCCGCTCGACCCCCGGCTGGCCCGGATGATCGTCGAGGCGCACAAGAACGGGTGCGTCCGCGAGGTGATGGTGATCGCATCGGGGCTGTCCATCCAGGATCCGCGCGAGCGGCCGACCGACGCCGAGGCGCAGGCGACCCAGCAGCACGCCCGGTTCCGCGATCCGAACTCGGACTTTCTCGGCTACCTGAACCTGTGGAACTACCTGAAGGAGCAGCAGAAGGAGCTCTCCGGGAACCAGTTCCGCAGGCTCTGCAAGAGCGAGTACCTGAACTACCTGCGCGTGCGTGAGTGGCAGGACATCTACGCTCAGCTCCGTCAGGTCGCGGCGCAGATCGGCGTCACGCTGAACTCAGGTGCGCCTGCCGACCCGCAGCTCGTCCACGTGTCGCTGATGGCAGGGCTGCTGTCCCACCTCGGCATGAAGGATCCCGCCAACCAGCATCAATACATCGGCGCCCGCGGTACTCGGTTCGCGGTCTTCCCGGGCTCGACCCTGTTCAAGAAGCCGCCGCAGTTCGTGATGGCCGCCGAGCTGGTCGAGACGTCACGGCTCTGGGCCCGCGTCAACGCCAGGATCGAGCCCGAGTGGGCCGAGGAGCTCGCCGAGCACCTGGTCAAGCGCAGCTACTCCGAGCCGCACTGGGAGCGCAAGGCCGGCGCGGTGATGGCGTACGAGAAGGTCACCCTGTACGGCGTACCGATCGTGGCCCGGCGCAAGGTCAACTACGGGCGGATCGATCCGGAGGTCTCGCGTGAGCTGTTCATCCGGCATGCGCTGGTCGAGGGCGATTGGGACACCCATCACAAGTTCTTCCACGAGAACCGCAGGCTGATCGAAGAGGTCGAGGAGCTGGAGGAACGGACCCGGCGACGGGACCTGCTGGTCGACGACGAGACGCTGTTCGCCTTCTACGACGAGCGACTCGGTCCCGAGGTGGTGACCGGGCGGCACTTCGACACGTGGTGGAAGCAGGCTCGGCAGCGTGATCCGGACCTGCTCGACTTCGAGCGGTCGCTGGTGGTCCGCGAGGGTGCCGAGGTCAAGGAGGAGGACTTCCCCGTCACCTGGTCGCAGCACGGGATGACCTTCGAGCTCACATACGCCTTCGAGCCGGGCACGGACGCCGACGGCGTGACCGTGCACATCCCGCTGCTGGTGCTCAACCAGGTGGAGGCCGACGGGTTCGAGTGGAGTGTGCCCGGCTTCCGCGAGGAGCTCGTCACCGCGCTGATCAAGTCGCTGCCGAAGCCGATCCGGCGCACCATCGTGCCCGCGCCCGACCACGCCCGACTGGTGCTGCCGAGCCTCGATCCGCGATCCGGCCCGCTGACCGACGCGCTCGCCCGTGAACTGGGTGCGCTGCGCGGCGTGGTGATCAACCCCGACGACTGGGACTGGAGCCGGGTGCCGGAGCACCTGCGGATGACGTTCCGGGTGATCGACGACCGCGGCAAGACCGTGGCCGAGGGCAAGGACCTGGCCAGGCTGAAGGAGCGGCTCAAGCCGCGTACCAAGGCCGCCATCTCTCAGATCGCGTCCAAGGCCGTGAGCAAGCTGGAGCGCACCGGACTGACCGACTGGACGTTCGACGAGCTGCCGCGCAGCTTCTCCGAGCGCCGCGGCGGCCTGACCGTGGCCGGGTATCCGGCACTGGTCGACGACGGCCAGAGCGTCTCCGTCCGGCTGCAGGAGACCGAGCGGGACCAGGCGGCGTCGATGTGGAACGGCACCCGCAGGCTGCTGCTGCTGACGATGCCGTCGGTGATCGACGTCGTTCAGCGCAACCTGTCGAACCAGGCCAAGATGACGCTGACCAACAGCCCCCACCGCAACGTCGGCGACCTGCTCGACGACACGGTGTCGGCGGCGATCGACCAGCTGATGGCGGCCGAAGGTGGGCCAGTCTGGGACCGCGAGGCGTTCGACCGGCTGCGCGATGCGGTCCGGTCCGACCTGGCCGACACCGTGCTGGCGATCCTGGGCCGGGTGGAGACCGTTCTCAGCCTCTCCCGCGCGGTCGACCGGTTGATCTCCCGCGCGTCCAGCCCGGCGCTGCTCCCCACCCTCGCCGACGTACGGGGACAGCTGACCGGACTGGTGCATCGCGGCTTCATCACCGAGACGGGCGCCGTGCGGCTGCCGGACCTGATCCGCTACCTGCGCGGGATCGAGCTCCGGCTGGACAAGGCTGCGACCAACGCGGGCCGCGACCGCGCGTCGATGGGCCTCGTGCAGACGCTTACGGACGAGTATCAGCGGCGCCTGGACGCCGTACCGGCAGGCAAGTACCCGAGCGCTGAGCTGCTCGAGGTGCGCTGGATGCTCGAGGAGCTGCGGATCAGCCTGTTCGCCCAGACCCTCGGTACGCCGTACCCGGTGTCGGAGAAGCGGATCCGCAAGGCCCTCGCCGCGGCCTGACCGGGGACTACTCCAGGCAGATGCGGAACGGGTGGCCGGCCGGGTCTACGTACACCCGCCAGCCGCGATCGTTCCCCGCCGGTGGCGGGTCGACCGGGTCCAGCGCGACCGCGCCGAGACCGACCACCGTGGCGTGACCGCTGGCCAGGTCCTCGACGATCAGGTCCAGATGGAGCGGCTGCGCCTCCGCCGCCGGCCAGGTCACCGGCACGTAGTCGTCCGAGCGCCGGAACCCCAGCGTCGACCCCGGACCGGTGAGGCTGCGCCAGTCGTCGTCCCCGTGCTCGGCGATCCCCAGACCGAGCAGCTCCGAGTAGAACCGGGCAAGCTCCAGTGGGTCCGGGCAGTCCAGCACCACTGAGCCGAGCCGCCCGGCACTGGTGCCTGGCTGCTCTGCCACCTGCGTCATCTGTCCTCCAGCTCCCTTACCAGGTCGTCCACGCACCGGCCGGTCCTGGTCGGATCGTCCGGCGACCGCCAACGATGACAGGTCACACCGACAATGCGCACCTTCCGACACGCCGTGTCGGCCAGTCGTCATCCGGCCGCCATCGACCTGTCGCCTGGTTGATTCCCGGCGACGGATCCCTGGAACTGGCAGAGTGCCGTCATGCCCGACACCTTCGTGAAACACCGGCGCAACGCTCCGCCGGGGTTCTTCGAGGTCGAGGCCGCGGGCCTGCGCTGGCTGGCCGTACCGGGCGGAGTGCCGGTCGTCAGACCGCTCGACGTCTCCCCTGGCCGCCTAGTAACGCCGCAGCTGTCCCTGATACCGCCGACCGGAGCCGCTGCGGACGAGTTCGGCCGGCGACTTGCCGTGCTGCACGACGCCGGCGCCCGCTGGTATGGCGTACCGCCCGACGACTGGGATGCCAACGGCTACATCGGCACGATCGAGTTGCCACACGCGCTGACGCCGATCGGGTCCTGGGGCGAGTTCTACGCCAACCTGCGGCTCCGGCCGTACCTGCGGACGGCCTACGACCAGGGCACCATCGACGCGGCGCGGCTCGCAGTGTTCGAGCGCGTCTGCGATCGACTCACCAGCGGCCTGTACGACGACCCGACGGAACGGCCCAGCCGGATCCACGGCGACCTGTGGTCCGGCAACGTGGTCTGGTGCGCCGACGGGGCCACACTGGTCGATCCCGCAGCCCACGGCGGCCATCGGGAGACCGACCTGGCCATGCTCGGGCTGTTCGGCATCCCGTACCTCGAGCGGTTGCTCCGCGGCTACAACGAGGCGCATCCCCTGTCGGACGGCTGGCAGGATCGGGCCGGACTGCACAGGCTCCACCCGCTGCTGACCCATGTCGTCATGTTCGGTGCCGGCTATGTCCCGCAGGCCTTGGCGATCGCCTCGAAGTACGACTAATGCAGGAGTTGTCGAAGCGGCTGCACACTCTTGACTCAAAGAGTGATCAGTCGAGCACTTTTGGTCACCGTGCGCCGGATATCGCCTGGCGCTAGCGAAGCAGTGAGGCCACCTCGGCGTCGGTGGTCTGGGTGAAGTCGCGATACCACAGTCCGACTCCACCCAGGTCCACCGGCGCCAGCAGCACCACCACGTCATCGACCATCGGGCGCAGGTCCTCGACCGCTTCCGCCGCGGCAACCGGCACGGCAACGATCACCCGGGCGGCACCACGCGCCCGCGCCACGTCCACCGCCGCGCGCATGGTCGCACCGGTGGCCACACCGTCGTCCACCAAGATGGCCGTCCGCCCCACCAAAGGCACCGCCGGGCGACCGGCTCGCAACTCAGCCAGCCGCTCCGTCACCTCGGCCCGCGCTCGGTCGGACAGCTCGTCGAGCTCCTCTGCCGACAGGTTGCAGGCCGCCGCGATCCGCTCGTTGAGCACCCGGACGCCGTCCTCACCGACAGCGCCGAGCGCCAGCTCCCGCTGCCAGGGAACCCCGATCTTGCGGACCACGAGAACATCGAGCTCGGCTCCCAGGGCTCGCGCGACCTCAGCCGCGACCGGCACCCCGCCGCGCGGCAGGCCGAGCACGACAGGTCGCTCCATGCCCGCTCGGACCGGCGCCGCGGTCCCGGACGTCGGGGCCGGCAGCGGCTCGGCACTCTGCAGCTGACGGCTCAGCCTGGCGGCCAGTTGCCGTCCCGCGTCGACCCGGTCGCTGAACATGTTGCTACTCGCGCGTCAGCACCCGGTCGAGTAGCCAGGCGGCATCTTGGTCGAGGTCTTGCTCGGCCAGCATCAGCTCTGTCGGCTCGGCATCCGGGGCGTCCCGCACCTCCAACCGGTACAGGTACCGGTCCGGCTGGGGGCGCCCAGAGCCCAGCCGCGCGGGGTCGAGGCGGCGTACCGTCTCCTCCAACCGACCGCCGTCCGGCTCCGCTGCCGTGTCCAGCTCGCCACGAGCCACCAGGCCGGCGAATCCACCGCTCCGCACCACCTTGAGGATCAAGCCGGCCGCCTCCGTCCGCTTCCGCTGCCAGGACTTGTGTCGCTCTGGCCGTCAACGATTCCCCGCCTCGCCGGGTATGTCCAGAGTGTGAGCACCCCGGCGACACGCCGGTGAGATTCGTTCCCCGCGGCCTCACAGTCACCAGCCGTAGCGGGCGCCCGGTGCGCCCCCGGCGGCAGTCCGCGCCGGATCGAAAGCCCGGCCGCGAGCACAAACGAGCAGGTCGGCACCGCATTCCTGCCTTCTCAGAGCCTTCCCCTTGCCTGGCCGGCTGTCGCCCTAGCAGCCCGTGAGACGCCGCGACCCGGCGTGTCACGCGGCGACTTTGCGCGACATGGGTTCGCGGTCACCGTCCACACGCGGGCCGGGATCGGCTACAGTTGTGGCGTTGCAGTTTTGGACTCCCACTGACTTTCGCTGTGCTGCATGGCCGGTCTTGTCGTCTGGGGCCTTTCGGCGACACGCGGCCCACGAGGTGTGGGTCGTGGTTTACACAGCCCATCAAGGAGATAGACACAAATGGCTGTCGGTACTGTCAAGTGGTTCAACGCTGACAAGGGCTTCGGCTTCATTACCCCGGATGACGGCGGTGCGGACGTGTTCGCGCACTACTCGGCCATCCAGACCTCGGGCTTCCGCTCGCTGGACGAGAACCAGCGCGTCGAGTTCGAGATCACGCAGGGCCAGAAGGGCCTGCAGGCGGAGAACATCCGCCCGCTCTGACCAGACCGGTCAAACTGACGGAGGGGCCGCACACCACCCGGTGTGCGGCCCCTTCGCCGTTCCCGGGCTCGGATGGTTCCGGCCCGGGTACCAAAGCGGCAAGATCATCGACGAGCGGGCACCCGCCGGTAAAGGAGAGCCATGGCCGAACAGGACCAGTCCGGCAGTTACACCCGTGACGAGGACG
>DASTVQ010000011.1:0-5723 GCA_035759015.1 Kribbella sp. | reverse complement strand
GCTGTTCCTCGCTCTCCTGCAGCTCGGGCTGGCCCTCCACGTGCGCAACACGCTGGCCGCGTCGGCCGCGGAGGGCGCACGAGTTGCCGCGAACGCCGACCGCACGCCGGCCGACGGTGAGGCGACCACCCGGCGGCTGATCCGCGACTCGCTGGCCGACTCTTTCGCCGACGGGGTGACGAGCGGGTTCGAGACGGTGGGCGGGGTGCCGACAGTCTTCGTCCAGGTGGACGCGACCCTGCCGATGGTGGGGCTGCTCGGCCCGCCACGCGGCATCCGGGTCCGCGGTCACGCGCTGGAGGAGGCGCCGTGACCCGCCAGTTCGTCCGCGCGCGACTGGTGCAGGCCCGGTGCGACGACGACGGCAACGCCATCGTCGAGTTCGTCTACCTCGCCGTGCTCCTGATGGTGCCGCTGGTCTACGTGCTGCTCACGGTCTTCCGCGTCCAGGGGGCGTCCTACGCCGTGTCCAGCGCCGCACGCGAAGCCGGTCGGGTGTTTGCCACCTCGGACGCCGTCGACGACGCCGGACCACGGGCCATGACCGCGGCGCGGATCGTGATGCGGGACAGCAACCTGGCATTCGCCCCGGAGGACATGGAGATCACCTGCTCGAGCACACCGTGTCTCGAACCCGGCAGCCACGTGAACGTGGTCATTGCGTACGACGTGTCGCTGCCGTTGCTCCCCCGCATCTTCGACGGGCAGGCTCCCGCAACCGTGCGCGTGTCGAGCCGCCACCTCGAGGTTGTCGACCGGTTCCGGGCAGCCGCCCGGTGAGGCGACTGCGTGCCGTCGGCGCGCGCGGCGAGGACGGGCAGCTGTTGCTGCTTGTCCTGGTCTATGCGCTGATCGCCGGCCTGCTGGTCACGGTAGTCGTGAACGTCTCGAAGGCCTACCTCTACCGGCGGTCGTTGCTCGCCGCGGCCGACGGGGCCGCGCTGACCGCGGCCAACCAGCCAGACCTCGACCGGATCTACGCCGGCGCGGGGTCGGTGCTACCGCTCAGTGATGCCGGTGCGGAGGCGGCGGTCCGGCAGTACGCCCGCGACGCCGACCTGGCCGGCCGCTTCGACGGTTTCGAGGTGGTCGACGTCAGCACCGACGGCGAGACGGTGACCGTCACCCTCGGTGCGGTGGTTCGCATGCCGTTCGTGAACCTGCTGTCGGTCCGCCTCCGCGGCGGCTACCCGCTGGACGCGACGGCGCGCGCCCGCTCTCCGCTGACGCCGTGACCCCCTCGCCGGCGGCGGCGAGGGGGTCACGGAGGCTGTTACTTGACCCGACCGTAGAAGACCCGGCTGGTCCAGATCTTCACCCGCTTGACCGGGGTGCCCGGCCGGGAGGCGTGCCAGATGTAGCCGCGCTCGGCGTAGATGCCGACGTGGTAGACGCCGCTCCGGCTGTAGAAGAACACCAGGTCGCCGCGGCGCCGGTTCTCCCTCTTGATCCGCTCGGTCCTGCTCACCTGTGCGGAGGACGAGTGCGGCAGGGACTTGCCGACCCGGCCGTAGACCCAGCGGGTCAGGCCGGAGCAGTCGAAGCGACGGGGGCCGGCCGCGCCGTACACGTAGGGCGAGCCCTTGCGGCTGCGCGCCCAGTCGGCGGCGGAGTCGGCCTTGGCGGCGCTGACCAGCGCGGCGTTGGCCCTCGGTGCCACGGGGCTCAGGGTGTAGGCCGCGAACATCGTGAACGCGAGACCCAGGACGAGCGGGACGATCGTGAGCAGGCGGACAGGGGCGAGTCGGGACAGCGACATGCGGAGGTTTCCTTCGGGATCCGCCTGCGAAGAATGACCTGTCGGGTTCGGGCGCCGAAGTTGCCCGGCCACCATCCGGTGGCTTCACCCCAAGGACGACCCCGCGTACGTCGTGTACGCCGGTCGCCCGCCGTGCTGGGTTCTCCGTCCCTGCCACATCGACGAGCTCGTCGGTGACCACCACGCGGTGACAGGGCTCGGCGTCCGCGGGGGCGCCCCGCCTCAGGCCGGCGGGGACTTGCTGCGCATCAATGTTCGGCGCGGAAGACCGTGCTCATGACCATGAACTGGGGAGCCACGCGTGGCCTGTGACGAAACCCACAGGCGACCGGGGTTCCTTGTGACTAGACGTCTAGTCCGAATGACCCAGGGTCACCGGGCCGGCGGTGCGCCGGCGGACCGGTGGGACGGCTGTGGCGCGTCGGGGCTGGTCCACGTCGGCTGCTGTGGCTGAATGACCGGCATGGACGAGCCGGCCTGGAAGCTGCGCCTGCCCCGGCGGCCCACCGTGCCGCCGTACGTCGCGATCGCCCGCCGGGTGGGCATCGCGCTGGCGATCGTGCTGGTGAACTGGCTGATCGTCCTGGCCGAGCGCGAGGGCTACAACGACGCGGCCGACGGAACCGTGTCGGTCGTCGACGCGCTCTACTACACGACGGTCACGCTCTCGACGACCGGCTACGGCGACATCACGCCGGTGACCACCGGCGCCAGGCTGACCAACGCGCTGCTGGTCACGCCGATGCGTTTCCTGTTCGTCCTCGTCCTGATCGGGACCACGATCCAGGTGCTGACCGAACGGTCCCGAGAGCAGTTCAACGTTGCCCGCTGGAGGTCGCGAGTGAAGGACCACGTCATCGTCTGCGGTTTCGGCACGAAGGGGCGCAGCGCCATCCGCGCCCTGCGGCAGACCGGTGTGCGCCGCGAGGACTTCGTGGTGATCGAGACCGACCCGGAGGCGATCGAGGACGCCGCCGCCGCGGGCTTCGCGACGGTGCACGGACGATCGGACAGCGACGCCGTGCTCAAGGAGGCCGAGCTGGATCGGGCCCGGGCGGTCATCGTCGCGGTCAACCGTGACGACACGGCGGTGCTCACGACGCTGACGGTGCGCCAGCTCGCTCCGGACGTGACGATCGTCGCGGCCGTCCGCGAGGCGGAGAACGCGGACCTGGTGATGCAGAGCGGCGCGAACTCGGTCATCACCTCCTCGGACGCGGCCGGCCGGCTGCTCGGAATGGCGACCGACAGCCCGAGCACCGTGGCTCTGGTCGAGGACCTGATCGCCTTCGGGCACGGCATGGACCTCGTCGAGCGCGACGTCCTGCCGGAGGAGGTGGGAGCCAGCCCGAGATCTGTGGCGACGCCGGTGCTCGCCGTGGTGCGGCAGGGCCGCAACTTGCCCTACGACGACCCGCAGGTGGCCGAGCTGCGGGCCGGCGACCGGCTGATCTACGTCTCCAGCCCCCGCGACCGCCGCGGCTGAAGGCGCCCGTTCTCGCGTACTCTTCCTGCACGTGGCAACCGTGGACGTCGCAGAGGAGCTCAAGGAGCTCGACCAGACCCTGAGCAGCATCGAGGCGGTCATCGACCTCGACGCGCTGCGCCGCGAGCTGGCCGAGCTGAACGAGCAGGCCGCGGCGCCCGACCTCTGGGACGACCAGGACCGTGCCCAGCAGGTGACCAGCCGGCTGTCGTACGTCCAGGGCGAGCTGAACCGGGTCGAGTCGCTGCGCCGCCGGCTCGACGACCTGTCCGTGCTCTTCGAGCTCGCCGAGGACGAGAGCGACGCCGACACCCTGGCGGAGGCGCAGGCCGAGCTCACCGCGATCCGCAAGACGCTGGGCGAGCTCGAGGTGCGCACCCTGCTGTCCGGCGAGTACGACCAGCGCGAGGCGCTGGTGACGATCCGCGCCGAGGCCGGTGGGGTCGACGCGGCGGACTTCGCCGAGATGCTGATGCGGATGTACCTGCGGTGGGCGGAGCGCCACGGCTACCCGGCCGAAGTGCTCGACACGTCGTACGCCGAGGAGGCCGGCCTGAAGTCGGCCACCTTCCAGGTCAAGGTGCCCTACGCGTACGGCACGCTCTCGGTCGAGCAGGGCACGCATCGGCTGGTCCGCATCTCCCCCTTCGACAACCAGGGGCGGCGACAGACGTCCTTCGCCGGCGTCGAGGTGCTGCCCGTCACCGAGACGACCGACCACATCGACATCCCCGAGAACGAGATGCGGATCGACGTCTTCCGCTCGTCGGGCCCCGGTGGGCAGTCGGTCAACACCACCGACTCCGCCGTACGCATCACCCACATCCCGACCGGCATCGTCGTGTCCTGCCAGAACGAGAAGTCGCAGATCCAGAACCGCGCCGCGGCACTGCGAGTGCTGCAGTCGCGACTGCTCGAGCAGCGCCGCCGCGAGGAGAAGGCGGAGATGGACGCGCTCAAGGGGGACAGCGGCGGCTCGTGGGGAAACCAGATGCGGTCCTACGTGCTGCACCCGTACCAGATGGTCAAGGACCTGCGGACCGAGCAGGAGACCGGCAACACCTCGGCGGTGCTCGACGGCGAGATCGATGAGTTCATCGAGGCCGGCATCCGGTGGCGCAAGCAGGTCGAGAAGGCCGGCTGAGCCACCCGGCTAGGACTTGCGGCGCAGGGTTTCCCGGCACTTGATGCGCCGAATGGGTGATGAGCAACGGACATATCGGGACACACACGACGAGTTCACGGTGAGTTGATGGGTTCGGCTTGACCCGCTGATCATCCTCACCGAGAGTGAGCGTGCGCGATCTCTGGGGAGAGAGGAAGCGCACTGCTGGGGGGGCCTAGAGCCGCGACCGGAACATCCGGTCACCCCGTGCGTCGTGAGACGTGCGGCGGTCGCGGGGAGCCACTGGTGAGACCGACCTCGGCACCGATTCGTTCACTACGAGAGGTGCCTTCGATGGTCCGGTCACTGACCAAGCGGGGAATGCCGAAGCCGTTCGCGATCCTGATCGCGTTCGTCATGGCGCTCTACTTCGTTCCGCTCAACGCTTCGCCAGCGTCGGCGACGGAGCCCTCCCTCGGTCTCCAAGGTTGCCGGGGCTCGGCGGCGAGCTTCCCGGCGAACGGCCCGTTCGTCTGTCCGGATACTGAGTACACCCCGGGCAACCTGCAGAAGTTGTGGAACGAACTGGACCTCGTGCCGTTCCGGATCACCTCGACGGCCTCGGCGGGCGACACGTTCCCGTTCACGACGACCCTCGCGGCTGACTACAAGGACAAGGGGAACCTCGGGTACGACTTCATCAGCGTCCCAGTCGTCAACACGGGTCTCTCCGACGCTTCGTGCCAGATCACCAACGTCGGCCCACTGCTCTACGACCAGCCTTCCCTGGGTGGATCGGACTTCACGATCCGCCGGGACGTCACCTGGACCCAAACCCCGGGCACGGTTTGTGTCTTCGACTACTACCAGCGGCTCGCGCTTGGCGCGTCGAAGTACAGCGGCTCGAACCTACAGGCCTACCTCGGTGTCGACGCCGGGAAGAAGACCGTGCCGCTCCCCGTCGGCGCGATCCAGCCCCAGCAGCTCACCAAGACGATGACCGCGACCCAGGGCAGCACCTACAACTGGACGCTTGAGAAGTCGGCGACGCCGGCCTCCGTAGACTTCCCCAACACCTGCCTGCAGTCGACGACGCCGCGGACCGCTCCGGTCACCATCACGCTCAACTGGACCCGCAGCGCAAAGCTGCCTTCAGGCGACGTCCTGCTCACGACGAACATCACGGCCACCAACCCGGCCCACCGGCCGATTCAGGTCAACGTCAGCGACCAGATGTACGCCGGCTCTGACCAGAGCGACCCGCTTGGTTCGCCGAACACCGGGAGCTTCCTGGTGCCGGCCAGTGGCAGCCACACATTCACGTTCACAAAGACCACCTCGTCGCAGGCGACCACGTTCAACGACATCGCCAC
>DASTVQ010000010.1:0-5917 GCA_035759015.1 Kribbella sp. | reverse complement strand
ATCTTCCGGACCGTGTGCGGGATCAGGTACGACGCGTTCGGCTGGCCGCGATGCGGCGCCGGCGTCAGGTACGGCGCGTCGGTCTCGACCAGCACGCGGTCGAGCGGGGTCACGGCCAGCGCGTCCCGCAGGGACTGGGCGTTCTTGAACGTCACGACTCCGGCGAAGCTCAGGAACGCACCGCGGTTGACGCATTCGCGAGCGAACTCGGTGTCGCCGGAGAAGCAGTGCATGATCAGCCGATCCGGCACGCCCTCGCGGTCCAGGATCCGCAGGATGTCCTCGTGCGCGTCCCGGTCGTGGATCATCAGCGTCTTGTCCAGCCGCTTCGCCAGCTCGATGTGCGCGGCGAACGACTCGTGCTGCGCGGCCCGGCCGTCCTCGCCGGTGCGGAAGTAGTCCAGCCCGGTCTCGCCGATCACCCGGACCTTGTCCGCGCCGGCCGCCAGCCGCTCGATCTCGGCCAGCGCGCTGTCGAGCTCACCGGCGGCCTTCAGCTTTGGCGCCTCGTTCGGGTGCAGGGCGACCCCGGCGATCAGGTTCGGGTACTGCTCGGCGGCCTCGACCGCCCAGACCGCGCCCGGCAGGTCGCAGCCGACCTGGACGATCCGGGTGACGCCGACGGACGAGGCCAGCTTGATCGCCTCGGCCGGGCTGAGCCAGGCGCCGTCCTCGCCGTCGGCGATGTCGAGATGGCAGTGCGCGTCGACGACGCTCATCGGCAGCGGATCGGGCACCGCCGGCCGGGTCCGGTCCCGCGACCTGCCGTCCTCCCCGATCGCGGCCCGTTCCCGGGTCGGGCGGTCGACCTCCACACCATCAGCAGCCATACGCCTTAGGTTACTGAGCTGTCGACATTCCCCACCCCTGCGCCCCGGTCAGGCCTCAGCGGCCTCCTTGACCTTGGCGACGAGCATCTCCCACATGCCCTGGGAGTGCTCGGCCTCCTCCTCGCTCGCGTTGTTGTCCTGCGTGAGCTTCAAGTGGGTCGCCGAACCGCTGCCGTCCAGCGTGTAGGTCAGCGTGTGGTAGTTCTCCGGTACGTCGGGCTGCCCGGTGAGCGGACTGTAATGCGTCAGCTTCAGCAGCCGCCCGGGGTCGACCTCGAGGATCTCGCCCTTGTCCTGATAAGGCTTCCCCTCCCACTCGCCACTCCAGGTGATCGGACTCCCCTGCTGCCAGTCCGTCTTGACCTCGGCCCCGAACCACAGCTCCTTGAGCTGCTCCGGATCGGTCAGCACCTCCCACACCCGCGCGGGCGCTGCGGCGATGTCGGTCTCGGCGGTCGCCAGGTAGTTCGTCATCATCCTCAACTCCTTCCACCCCGACCGTACGGCCACCGGACCGTACGGTCTTGTACAAACGCGTCACTCGAGTCGCGCGAGTTCCTCCTCGACCACGTCCGGTGACAGCTTGGGGAAGATCGGCGTGGGCGGGCGCACCGGCGTTCCGGGTACGACGGGCTCCGACGCCCAGCGTGGTTGGGCGGTGTAGTCGCCGGTGATGATCGGGTACGGCGCGCCGCCGTCGAGGTCGTCTGCCTCGTGGACCTCGGGCTGCGGCAGGAACCTCCCGGTCCCGCCGAGTGCCTCGTGCACGCGCTGGGCCGAGTGCGGCAGGAACGGTGCGAGCAACCGGTTGCTGTCGGCCACGACCTGCGCGGCGACGTGCAGGATCGTCGCCTTGCGCTCCGAATCCGGCTCCTTCCACGGCGCCTGCTGGGACAGGTACTGGTTCGCGTCCGCCGCGTTCCGCATCGCCGCACCGATCGCCGTCCGCAGCCGCTGGTGCCGCAGATGATCGCCGACGGTGCCGAACGCCGCCTTGCTGCCGGCAAGCAGGTCACGATCGGCCGCGGTCAGCTCGCCGGCCGCCGGGATGGCGCCGAGGTTCTTCGCGATCATCGAGGCGGTCCGGTTGACCAGGTTGCCCCAGGTGCCGACCAGTTCGTCGTTGTTCCGCCGGACGAAGTCGGCCCACGTGAAGTCGGCGTCGCGCGTCTCCGGCCCGGCGATCGAGACCCAGTACCGCAACGCGTCCGGCCCGTACCGCTCCAGCACGTCGCGGACGAAGATCACCACCGAACGGGACGACGAGAACTTCCGGCCCTCCTGGGTCAGGAACTCGCTGCTGACCACCTCGGTCGGCAGGTTGAGTACGCCGTACTGCCCTGGCGAGGCGTTGTAGCCGAGGAGTTCGGCCGGCCAGATCTGGGCGTGGAAGGTGATGTTGTCCTTGCCCATGAAGTAATAGGACTGGGCCTCCGGATCGCACCACCACTTGCGCCAGGCGTCCGGGTCGCCGGTCCGCCGGGCCCATTCGATGCTGGCGGACAGGTAGCCGATGACCGCGTCGAACCAGACGTACAGCCGCTTGTTCGGGTTGTCCTCCCAGCCCGGCAGCGGCACGGGAATGCCCCAGTCGATGTCGCGCGTCATCGCCCGCGGCCGGACGTCGTCGAGCAGGTTGAGGGCGAACTTGAGCACGTTCGGCCGCCACCCGGTGCGGGTCCGCAGCCAGGCACCCAGCTGATCCGCCAGCGCCGGGAGGTCCAGGAAGAACTGCTCCGACTCCACGAACACCGGCGTCTCGCCGTTGATCCGGCTGTGCGGGTTGATCAGGTCGATCGCGTCCAGCTGGTTCCCGCAGTTGTCACACTGGTCCCCGCGGGCGCCGTCGTACCCACAGATCGGGCAGGTGCCCTCGATGTAGCGGTCCGGCAGCGTACGGCCGGTGGACGGCGAGATCGCGCCCATCGTGGTCCTGCTGACGAGATATCCGTTGCGGTAAAGGGTTTTGAAGAGCTCCTGGGCGACGGTGTAGTGGTTGCGGGTCGTGGTCCGGGTGAACAGGTCGTAGGACAGACCGAGGCCGAGCAGATCCTCGACGATCACCCGGTTGTAGCGATCGGCGAGCTCCTGCGGGCTCACGCCTTCCTGCTCCGCCTGCACGAGGATCGGCGTACCGTGCTCGTCCGTGCCCGACACCATCAGCACGTCGTGACCAGCCATCCGTAGGTACCGGCTGAACACATCGGACGGTACGCCGAAGCCGGACACGTGGCCGATATGCCTGGGACCGTTCGTATACGGCCAGGCCACGGCGGACAGAATGCTGGTCATGCCTCGACTGTAGAAGCGAGGCAGCAGACCGGCGACGGGTTTACGAACTCAGTACAGCTCCAGCTCCGGGTTTCTGACCGCGGTGCGGTGGCTGGTCGGGGACATGCCGAAACGGCGGCCGAACAGGCGGCTGAAGTAGTGCGGCGACTCGAAGCCGACCGCACGGGCGAACTGCGCGATGGACATGTCGGTCGCACCGAGCAGTTCGGCCGACCGCTGCAGCCGCAGCGCCACGACCACGTTCATGATCGAGTCGCCGACCTGCTCCTTGAACAGGTGGGCGAGCCGGGAGACCGACACCTGCGCGAGTCCGGCCAACGAGGCCAGGGTGTGCGGCCGTGCGGGGTCGGCGGTGATCGCATCCAGGATCAGTTGGACGCGGGCGTCGAGGTGCTCGGTGTTCCGGCGGAGGCTGGCGACGGCGGTCAGCAGCACCTCCTCGATCCCGTTCATGGTCAGTTCCACCGCGACGCTCTTCTCGAGCAGGTGCAGCTCGGTGTCACCGGTCGGTGAGAGGCCCGCCCGCTGCGCGTCGCGGTGCAACCGGCCGAACGCCGACACCACCCGGTCCGTCTCCGACGACCTGGCCAGTCGCACATACGAGAGGCCGGGCATTGCCTGCGGCAACGACAACCACGCGTGCCAGTCCCGCCGGGGCTGGAAATGCGCCCACCAGGATTCCCAGTACGTCCCGACCGTGCCGTAGTCGTGCTCGGTGCCGGGGCTGACTAGCACGAGGTCCCGTGGCCCAGCGTCAGCTTGTCCCCGCCGATCTGGAACTGACCGGTGCCGGCCGCGGTGTAGAGCAGGTACCAGCTGCCTACGCCGTCCGGGCGGACGACCCGGTAGTCGCCGCCGCTGTGGAAGTGACCGGTGACCGGCTTGCTCGGCGGCGGGATCTCACCTGGGGGTACCGGCGGCCATTCGTGGGAACCTGCGACAGGCTGTGGTGGGCCGAGACCTGATATTTCCTGTCCCAGCCCACCAGTGGGTGTCTGAACCCACGACAGCCGGCCCGTTCGGTCCGGATGCCGGGACCTGCGGTCTCACCCGCTGCGTGGCCCAGCGGTGGACGACGTACTGGCGCTCGACAACGCGACCGTGGTCGGCAAGCGGCTGAATCCAGGACTCAACCGGAGACCCCGGACGCCGAGCTCCCCCACCCGGCCAGCATTCGGACAGTGCTAACCAGATGGCGGACCCGAAGGCCGACGCCGTACCGAAGGACGGGTAGTAGTCGAAGCCACCCCACCAACCCGGACCCGAGCCCCGCGTGAACTACCCCGATCACGCCGAAGGCGACCGACTACTACCCGTCCGTCGGTACACCTCAACGCCACCTACCGAAGGTTGCTGCGCCGCACTAGGCCTCTTCAAGCCGCGGGAACAGCGCGTCGCCCTTGGTCAGAGTGGCGCCGGGCGGGAGCTGGCCCCACGTGCCGGCGTCCTGGATCCGCTGGTCCTTCAGCGAGCCGAGCTTCTCCTCGGCGCCCAGCAGGGTCCAGAGCTTCGCGGAGGTCTTCGGCATCGTCGGGTTGTGCAGTACGGCGACCGCGCGGAGCACCTCGGCGGCGCTGTAGAGGATCGTGGCGAGGCGGCCCTGCTGGGACTCGTCCTTGGCCACCTTCCACGGCTCCTGCTCGGTGACGTAGCCGTTGACCGCGCCGACCAGCTCGTTGATCGCGGCCAGCGCGTCCTGGAAGGCGAGCGTGTCGATCGCCTTGTCCGCGATCGCCACGGTCTGGGCGAGCTTGTCGGCGAGCGCCTGCTCGGCCGGGCCGTGGTCGGTCGCCTCCGGCAGGGCGCCGTCGAAGTACTTGCCGACCATCGCCGCGATCCGGCTGGCCAGGTTGCCCAGGCCGTTGGCGAGCTCGGAGGTGTAGACCGCGCTCAGGTGCTCCCAGGAGAACGAGCCGTCCGAGCCGAACTGGATCGTCCGCAGGAAGTAGTACCGGAACGCGTCCGAGCCGAAGTGGTCGGTGATCTCGTGCGGCGCGATCGCGGTCAGCTTGGACTTGCTCATCTTCTCGCCGCCGACCAGCAGCCAGCCGTGCGCGAACACCTGCCGCGGGACCGCGAGCTCGGCCGCCATCAGCAGGGCCGGCCAGATCACCGCGTGGAACCGGAGGATGTCCTTGCCGACGAGGTGGACGTCGACCGGCCACAGCTGCTCGAAGCGCTCCGGGTCGGTGCCGTAGCCGGCCGCGGTCACGTAGTTCAGCAGCGCGTCGATCCAGACGTAGAGGACGTGGTCCTCGTCCCAGGGGACCGGGATGCCCCAGTCGAATGTCGACCGCGTGATCGACAGGTCCTGCAGGCCCTGCTTGACGAACGCGATCACCTCGTTGCGGGCGCTGGCCGGGGCGACGAAGTCCGGCTGCGACTCGTACAGCTCCAGCAGCTTGTCGCCGTACGCCGAGAGCCGGAAGAAGTAGTTGGTCTCCGAGACGGTCTCCAGCTCGGTGCCGTGGATCATGCAGCGCTGGGTGCCGTCCTCGTCGGTGCGGATGTCCGCCGGGAGCTTGAACTCCTCACAGCCGACGCAGTACAGGCCCTCGTACTCGCCCTTGTAGACGTCGCCCTTGTCGTACAGCCGCTGCCAGAACTCGCGGACCCGCTCGGTGTGCCGCTGATCGGTGGTCCGGATGAAGTCGTCGTACGCGATATCGACGTCGACCCAGGCCGGCTTCCAGGCCTCCTCGACCAGCTTGTCCGTCCACGCCTGCGGGGACATGCCCTGCGCCTCAGCGCTGCGCATCACCTTCTCGCCGTGCTCGTCGGTACCCGTCAGGTAC
>DASTVQ010000009.1:0-19498 GCA_035759015.1 Kribbella sp. | reverse complement strand
GACCGGGTCGCGGCTGGCTAACTTTAATTAGCAAAGGTAATGAGTTAAGCTAACGGTATGCCCACGGTCGTAGCGCAGCAGGTGAAGAGTGACGTCGGGCTGGCGAGTGCTTTGAGGTCGTCCACGCTCCGGCTGTCCCGGCAGATCCGGTGGCAGCGGGTGGACGGGGCGGACCTCACCGCCAACCAGCTCGGCGTGCTAGGTGCCCTTGGCAAGCATGACGCGATGACGATCGGCGAGCTGGCCGCCCACGAGCGGGTCAAGCCGCCGTCGATGACACGGATCGTCTCCAACATGGAGGAGGCCGGCCTCGTGGTCCGCCGCCCCCACGAGACCGACAAGCGCCAGGTGGTGGTGGAGCTGACCGACTCCGCCCGCGAGCTGATCCACGCGAACCGCCGGCGCCGCGACCAGTGGCTGCAGACCAAGCTCAAGACCCTGACCCCCGAGGAGCGCGACATCCTGCGCAAAGCAGCACCTGTACTCGAACGTCTGGCGGCTTCGTGAGCCCCACGTTCAGAGCATTCCACGTACGAAACTTCCGTCTTTACGCCTCCGGCGCGATCGTCTCCAACATCGGTACCTGGATGCAGCGGGTCGCCCAGGACTGGCTGGTCCTGGAGCTGACCCACTCGGGTACGGCGCTGGGCATCGTCACCGGCCTGCAGTTCCTGCCCGCCCTGCTGGTCTCTCCGTACGCGGGGCTGGTGGCCGACCGTTTCGCCAAGCGTCGCGTGCTGACCCTCACCCAGGTGGCGATGGGCACGGTCGCGCTTGTGCTGGGCACGCTGACCGTCACCGGTCTGGTGGAGGCCTGGCACGTGTACGCGCTGGCCTTCGTCTTCGGCATCGGCACGGCGTTCGACGCACCGACCCGGCAGGCGTTCGTGGTCGAGATGGTCGGCAAGGACGAGCTGTCCAACGCGGTCGGGCTGAACTCCGCATCCTTCAACGCCGCCCGGCTGATCGGCCCCGGTCTGGCGGGCCTGTTGATCCACTGGATCGGCACGGGCCCGGTGATCATCGCCAACGGGTTCAGCTACGCGGCAGTGATCCTCTCGCTGTACCTGATGCGCCCGGACGAGCTCTACACCCCGAAACCGGCCGGCCGGGAGAAGGGCATGATCCGGGACGGTATGCGCTACCTGTGGCGGCGGCCCGACCTGATGATGGTGCTGACTGCGGTGTTCTTCGCCGGCACCTTCGGGCTGAACTTCCAGATGACGTCCGCCCTGATGGCCACCGAGGCCTTCCACAAGGGCGCGGGGGAGTACGGCATCCTCGGCTCGATCCTCGCCATCGGCTCCCTTGCCGGCGCGCTGCTCGCTGCGCGGCGGGTGCGGACCCGGCAGCGGCTGGTGATCGGCGCGTCCTTCGCCTTCGGCGCGATGGTGGTGGTGAGCGGCATCATGCCGACCTACCTGTCCTACGCGCTGGTGCTGCCGATCGTCGGCTTCGCCGCTCTGACACTGCTCACCGCGGCCAACGCGACCATGCAGCTGGGGATCGAGCCGACCATGCGCGGCCGGGTGATGGCGCTCTACATGACCGTCCTGATGGGCGGCACGCCGATCGGTTCACCCTTCATCGGCTGGATCGGCCAGACCTTCGGAGCCCGCTGGTCGCTGGTCGTCGGTGGTGCGCTCACCGTGCTCGGCACGCTCGGCTCGGTCCTGTACTTCTCGCGCCGCCGCGGGCTGTCCATCAGGCCGCGCCTGTTGCCAAGGCCACGGCTGGAGGTGCTCCCGCAGTCCGAGCTGGTCGGCTCGAAGCGGGAGGAGGCTGCGGTGGTGGCTGAACCGGTGGAGAGGCCGGTCGCCGTACCGGCCCCAGTCAGGGTGGCGAACAGGCCGGACCCGCAGGTCGCCTGACCGCCGCGCCGGCGAGCCGCCCCGCCCCGGTCTGCGTCAGCGGAAGGCGGAGATGACGTCGGCCATGCGTTCGAGCGGCGCGAGATCGTCGTCGAGGTCGGGCAGGCGCAGCATCACCTCGGAGACGCCCGCCTCGGCGAGCTCGCGGAACCGCCCGATCTGGTCCGGTACCGAGGCCGCGTTGACCGTCGCCGCGTAGCGGGCCGGGTCCTGGTTACGAGGCCGGAGCCGCTCCACCGACGCGGCCACCTGGCGGTGGTCCGCGCCGACCAGCGTGGTCGACAGGTGGGTGAGCTCGACCTCGCGGCCGGCCTCCTCGCAATGCTTGCGCAGCACCTGCGCCTTGTGCCGAACCGTGGCCACGTCACCGAAGACGTTCGCCGCGCCGGCGTACCGGGCCGCGAGCCGCAGCGTACGGAGCTCGCCGCCACCGCCGAGCACGATCGGCAGCGGATCCTGCAGCGGGCGGGGGTAACAAGCCGTGTCGGGTACGTCGAGCACCTCGCCCCGGAACGGTTTGTTGCCCGGACCCCACAACACCGGCAGAAGCCGCAGCGCATCCTCGAGCAGTGCGTACCGCTCCTGCACCGACGGAAACTCCCACCCGTAGGCCTTGTGCTCCGCCTCGAACCAGGCCAGTCCGAGCCCGCACACGGCCCGACCACCGCTCAGCACGTCCAGCGTGGCGGCGATCTTGCCGAGGTGTGCCACGTTGCGGTACGTGATACCGCTGGCGAGCGTGCCCAGCCGGACCCGGTCGGTGCAGGCCGCCAGATAGGCAAGCGTCGTCCAGCTCTCGAGGAAGTCCTCCCAGGCGCGCCCCACCTGGGGGATCTGCCGGAAATGGTCCATCACGTAGATGGCATCGAAGCCGCTCCGCTCGGCCGTCGTGGCGACCTCGCGCAGCCAGCCCGAGGTCGTCGACCGGCCACCCTTGTGCGTGAAGCTCCCCAGGTGGAGCCCGAACCTCAAGCCGGTCGGCGCCTCCTGCGGTCGTCGGGCAGCTGCCCCGGCTGCGACGAAGGCTTCCGGCACGACGCGGACGGCCTGAGGCGCGAGGACGTCGTCGTACCCCTCGGCGGCGAGCTGGTCGCGAGTTGCAGCCCAGGTGCGCAGCTGGGCGGTGAGCGCGTCGGCGGGTATCTGCTTGGCACGGTCGCGATTGCGTCGGCGGCACTCGGCCGCCGACGTGTCGAACGCCACTGCGATGCAAGGCAGGCCGTGCTCCCGCGCCAGACCCAGCCAACCGGTACGACGCTCGACGTCGAGGCCGAGGGTATCGATCACCGTGGTGAGGCGGCGCCTCATCCGCTGCCTGACAACCTCCTCCAGCAGGGCGAAGGCATCGGTGCTGGCGGCGAGGTCATCCTCGCCGGCGCCGACCAGGGCGCGGAGGCGGTCGCTGGAGACGATCAGCTCGGCCGGGAAACTCCCGGCTGCCCAGGTGGATTTTCCCGACGCGCCCGGACCGACCAGGATCACCACACACGGGGAGGGCAGGTTCCGGCTGTCTGATGCCATGAGACCAGTTTGTCTTCGCGGTGGCTCGTGTGCCCAGGCGTCCCCGGGTGCCGGGCCGTCGCACCGGCTGCACCGAGGTGGGCGGCCACCGTAGGCTTGACTGGTGCGATTGTTCGTGGCGGTCGTCCCGCCGGTTGACGTGGTGCAGCATCTGGCCGAGTTCGTGGAGCCCCGCCGGTCCCATCCGGACGAGGATCTGCGCTGGGCCACCGAGGAGAACTGGCACATCACCCTGGCGTTCCTGGGGGAGGTGCCCGAGTACAAGACGGACGAGCTCGCCGAGCGGCTCGAGCGGGCAGCTGGGCGGCAGAAGCCGATCGACCTGCAGCTGGGCGGGTCCGGCGCGTTCCCGAGCGTGGCCGACGCGCGCGTGCTGTGGACCGGCGTACGGGACGAGGCCGCCGCGTTGCCGCACCTGGCGAGCGCGACGAAGGCGGCGGCCAACAAGGCCGGCGTCCCCGTCGAGGGTCGGAAGTTCAGCGCTCACGTGACGCTGGCCCGGGTCCGCAGGCCGATGGACGTCGCCCGCTGGGTGCGGATCTTCGACGGCTACCGAGGCCCCGGCTGGACTGCGGAGAGTGTCGAGCTGATCGCCTCGCGTCTAGGTCAGGGCCCGAGCCACGGTGCGGCGTACGACACAGTGGGCGAATGGCGGTTCTTAGGCTAACCTTCCAAAGGTTAGCCGAACCTAATGTCCAGGAGTCTTCGTCATGCTCGCCAACTACCTCATCGGGCTTCGCGAGGGACTCGAGGCGTCCCTTGTGGTCAGCATCCTCGCGACGTTCCTGGTGAAGTCCGGCCATCGTGACCGCCTGCGCTACCTGTGGATCGGCGTCGGCGCGGCACTGGCGACCGCCGTGGCCGGCTGGGCGCTGCTGCAGTTCATCACCGCGCTGACCGCTCGCTCGTTCACCGCGCAGGAAACGATCGGCGGCGTGATGTCGATCCTGGCCGTCGCCTTCGTCACCTGGATGATCTTCTGGATGCGCAAGGCGTCCCGGTCGCTGAAGAAGGAGCTGACCGACCGCCTGGACCGGGCGCTGCAGGTCGGCCCCGGCGCGGTTGTCCTGCTCGCGTTCCTGGCGGTGTTCCGCGAGGGCATCGAGAGCGCCTTCATCGTCTACGCCTCCGCGGCCAGCGCGACCACGGCGGCGCCGTTCGTCGGCGTCCTGCTCGGCATGGCGACCTCGGTCCTGCTCGGCCTCGGCATCTACCGCGGCGCGATCCGGATCAACCTCGGCACCTTCTTCACCTGGACCGGCGCGCTGCTGATCCTGGTCGCGGCAGGCATCTTCGCCTACGGCTTCCATGACCTGCAGGAGGCGGGCATCCTGCCGGGCCTGCAGACTCTGGCCTTCGACATCTCCCACATCGTGCCTCCGGACAGCTGGTATGGCGTCCTGCTGAAGGGCATCTTCAACTTCAACCCGTCCCCGACCGTGATCGAGCTGGCCGCGTGGCTGCTCTATCTCGTCCCGGTGCTGACGCTCTACCTCCGGCCGGTCCGGCGCCAGGTCCGTCCGCCGGCCGTCATGGCCGAAACGGCCTGATCCATCCCTCTGTCCCAGGAGAAACCCCGCATGTTCACCATCACGGCCCACCGGGCCGGCGCAGCCATGGCCGCGCTGCTGCTCGCCGGTCTGACCGGTTGCGCCGACGACGCCCCCACGGCAGCGTCGGGCGACACCACCGGACCCGTCGAGGTCAAGGCGACCGACTCCGAGTGCACGCTGAGCCGCACCGAGGTGAAGTCCGGCACGAGCACCTTCACCGTCACCAACGGCGGCAGCAAGGTCACCGAGTTCTACGTGTACGCCGAGGGCGACCGGGTGATGGGCGAGGTGGAGAACATCGGTCCGGGCCTGAAGCGGGACCTGATCGTCGAGCTGCCGACGGGCAAGTACCAAGCCGTCTGCAAGCCCGGCATGGTCGGTGACGGCATCCGCGGCGACCTCAACGTGTCGGGTGCCGCCACCGCACACACGAACGAGGACACCGCGCTCGCGCAGGCGACCGAGAGCTACCAGCGCTACATCAACTCGCAGGCGACAGCGCTGGAGGGGAAGACGGCCGAGTTCGTCGCCGCGGTCAAGGCCGGCGACGTCGCCAAGGCGAAGGCGCTCTTCCCGGTGTCGCGGACCTACTGGGAGCGGATCGAGCCGGTGGCTGAGTCGTTCGGCGACCTGGACCCGAAGATCGACGCCCGCGTCAACGATGTCGAACCCGGCACCGAGTGGACCGGCTACCACCGGATCGAGCAGGCACTCTGGGTCGCCAACAGCACCAAGGGGATGGAGAAGTACGCCGACCAGTTGCTGGCGGACGTGAAGACCGTGGTGGCCAAGGCCAAGGTCGTGAAGCTCAACCCCCTGCAGCTGGCCAACGGTGCGAAGGAGCTCCTGGACGAGGTGGCGACTGGCAAGATCACCGGCGAGGAGGACCGCTACTCGCACACTGATCTCTGGGACTTCCAGGCCAACGTGCAGGGTGCGCAAGCCGCTGTCCAGGCGCTCCGTCCGGCCATCCAGCAGCGCGACGCGGCGCTGGTGACCACGCTGGACACGAACTTCAAGGCCGTGTTCGCGGCGCTGGACAAGTTCCGGGCCGGCGACGGGTTCAAGCCCTACCTGCCGACCGACGCCGAGCGCAAGCAGCTCGGCACCGTGATCGATGCCCTGGCCGAGCCGGTCAGCCAGGTAGCCGGAGTGATTGCGAAGAAATGAGCGAACGCAAGGGAATCTCGCGCCGCGGTCTGCTGGGTGCGGCGGGCGCGGCGGTCGCCACCGGTGTCGCGGGCTATGCCGCGCACTCGGCCACCTCTGCCGAGGAGTCGCAGGCGGCCGGGACCGACGGCCCGGTCGAGTTTCACGGAACGCACCAGGCCGGCATCGTCACGCCGGCCCAGGACCGGTTGCACTTCGCCACCTTCGACGTCACCACGACGAGACACGACGACCTGATCGCGCTGCTGAAGGAGTGGACCGCGGCCGCGGCGGTGATGACCGCCGGTCGTGACATCGGCCAGTACGGCGCGGTCAACGGCCCGGGTGAGGCTCCGCCGGAGGACACCGGTGAGGCGGTCGGGCTGCCACCGGCCAGGCTGACAGTGACGATCGGGTTCGGCCCGGGTCTGTTCGTCGATGCCCAGGGCAAGGATCGGTTCGGGCTGGCGGCGAAGCGGCCGGCGGCCCTGGTGGAACTGCCGCACTTCATCGGCGATACCCTCGACCCGGCCCGCTGCGGCGGCGATATCGCGGTCCAGGCGTGTTCGGACGACCCGCAGGTGGCGGTGCACGCCATCCGCAACCTGGCCCGTATCGGGTTCGGCAAGGTGGCCGTGCGCTACTCCCAGCTCGGCTTCGGCCGGACCTCTTCGACGTCTCGGGCGCAGACCACGCCACGCAACCTGTTCGGCTTCAAGGACGGCACAGCGAACCTCAAGCTGGAGGACACGGCCAAGCTGGAAGAGCAGCTCTGGGTCCAGCCCGAGGACGGACCTGCGTGGATGGTAGGTGGTGCCTACCTGGTCTCCCGGCGGATCCGGATGACGATCGAGACCTGGGACCGTACTTCCCTGAGCGAGCAGGAGGCCATCATCGGCCGCGGCAAGGGGACTGGTGCTCCGCTGGGCAAGGCCGACGAGTTCGACCCGGTCGACTTCACCGCGAAGACCTCCGACGGTGAGCTGAAGGTGGCCGCCACCTCGCACGTGCGGCTGGCTCACCCGCAGTTCAACAACGGCGCCGAGCTGCTTCGCCGCGGCTACAACTTCGTCGACGGGTCGGACGGCCTCGGGCGGCTCGACGCCGGGTTGTTCTTCCTGGCGTACCAGCGTGACCCGCGCAAGCAGTTCATCCCGGTCCAGCGGCAGCTGTCCCGCTCGGACAAGATGAACGAGTACATCCGCCACGTCGGCTCCGGCATCTTCGCCTGCCCCGGCGGCGTTCAGGCCGGCTCCTTCTGGGGCGAGAAGCTGTTCGCCTGAGTCCGTCGTCGCCTGGCCTGGTGCGGTACGGAAACGGTCGGGCGCGCGCCGCCGATCGGTCCGAGATCGCGCTCTTGCGGCGTATGGTTCCGCCGTGAGCGATGAGACCCCGCCCCTGCGACCGGGGTCGCCTCGGCGGGGTCCCCGCCGCGGAGTGTCGGCGCGACCCGCGCGCCGGCCGGCGCGCGGTCGGCGTACGGGGATCCTCCTGGCTGTGGTGGTCGCGCTCATGCTGGTCGGTGGCCTCGCCGCAGCAGCTGTCTGGTTCGACGCCCGCGGCAAGGCTTCCGGCTTCGCGACGACCGAACGGGTTGGCCGGTCCGCAGGACAACCGGCGAAGCCGTCGAGAGCCCCCACGGGGAAGTCGAGCGGGAAGCCGTCGACGCAGCGATCACCGGCAGGTCAGCCGGGCGGCCCGGTCCGCTGCACCCCGAACGGCACGTTGTACTGCTTCCCGAAGGCGACCGTCGACAGCGTCTCCGCGGTGATGAAGTCGAAGGGCGGGACCTGTGTGGAGGATGACCAGGACCTCGCCTGCGTGACGGGCACCCAGGCGGAGAACACCTACGTCACGCTCCAGCCCGCCGGCAAGGACTCGGGCCGACTTGCCACGCTCAGCGCCATGACGTTCAGCCGCGCGGCCGGAGAAAACGCCAAGGGGCGGCAGGTCGTCATCGACAACCTGGTCGAGTCGATGCCCAGGTTGCTGAAGGCGCTGCTGCCGGGGGAGACCAAGACCCAGCAAGCGATCACCGCCTGGTTGCCGAAGAATCTGGAGAACTGCCCGGACAAACCGGTCCGGATCGGCGGTTACAACGTCAACTGCGACCCGCCGACCCAGTTCGACGTCACCGATCGGGAGGGGGACCCGCTCAGCAGCTGGTCGGTCGGGATCACCGTCGGCGGCCAGACCGCCTTCCCGCGTTGACTTCCGCGGTATCACGCCGCGCACCCGCCGACAGGGCGGGCCGACGGCTACCGCTCACTGTCGAGTTCGGCGGCGTTGGCATAGCGATCGCCTGCCGCTGAACCGGCCGGGATGGCATCGTTGATGGCGTCGAGGTCCGCCGCGCTGAGGTCGATCTCCACCGCGCCGAGGGACTCGGTGAGGCGGGCCCGGGTCCGGGCGCCGATCAGCGGGACGATGTCGTCGCCCTGGGCCGCGACCCAGCCGACGGCGAGCTGTGCAACGGTCACACCGAGGCTGTCGGCAACCTTGCGCAAGGCGTCGACGAGGGCGAGGTTGTGCTCGAGGTTGCCCCCCTGGAACCGCGGGCTGTAGCTGCGGAAGTCACCCGCGGACAGGCCACGATCCGGCGTCCAGTGGCCGCTGAGCAGCCCGCGGGACAGCACGCCGTAGGCGGTCACGCCGATGCCGAGCTCCCGGGCCGTCGGCAGGATGTCCGCCTCGATCCCTCGCGACAACAGCGAGTACTCGATCTGGAGATCCGAGATCGGGTGCACCGCGGCGGCGCGGCGCAGGGTGTCGGCCCCGACCTCCGACAGGCCGATGTGACGGATGTGCCCCGCCTGGACCAGCTCCGCGAGCGCGCCCACGGTCTCCTCGACGGGGACCTGCGGGTCCAGCCGCGCGGGGCGGTAGATGTCGATGTGGTCGGTGCCGAGCCGGCGCAGGCTGTAGGCGGCGAAGTTCTTGATCGCGACCGGTCGGGCGTCGATGCCGCCCCAGCCGCCGTCGGGATCGCGGAGGCCGCCGAACTTGACGCTGATGGTGACCTGGTCGCGGTCACGGCCGCGCAGGGCGTCGCGCAGCAGCAGCTCGTTGTGGCCCATGCCGTAGAAGTCGCCCGTGTCCATCAGTGTGACGCCGGCGTCGAGCGCGGCGTGGATGGTCGCGACCGACTCCGCCTCGTCGGCGGGGCCGTACAGGTCGGACATGCCCATCAGGCCGAGACCGAACGCCGAGACGGCCGGGCCGGTGCTGCCGAGCCGATGAGTTTTCAGGGTGGTCATGGTGCTCCTCGGGGTTGTTTCCAGTGATAACGCCCTCAAGGTAGCATCGATAGCGAATCGTTGCTACCCGGAATCTGTTATCGTCGCCAGCATGAGTCATGCCGAGCTGACCGACACCGCCCGCGACCGGTTGATCCGGGCGGCTGCCGACCTGCTGACCGAGGGCGGTCGCGATGCGGTGTCGACCCGGGCAGTCAGCGCGGCCGCCGGGGTGCAGGCACCGACGCTGTACCGGTTGTTCGGCGACAAGGACGGCCTGCTCGACGCGGTCGCGGCGTACGGGTTCGAGCAGTACCTGGCCGACAAGCTGGCACTGGAGAGCACCGGCGACCCGGTCGAGGACCTGCGTCGCGGCTGGGACCTGCACGTCGAGTTCGGGCTGTCGAAGCCGGCCTTCTACGTCCTCATGTACGGCGATGCGCGGCCTGGCAAGCTCTCACCGGCGGCGCGGGAGGCCGCGGGGGTCCTGCGCGGCATGATCGCCGAAGTGGCGGCCGCCGGGCGGCTGCGGATGAGCGTGGAGCGAGCGGCGCAACTGGCGAGCGCGGTCGGCCGGGGCGTGGTGATGGAGCTGATCTCGATCCCACCGGCGGAGCGGGATCTCGAGCTGTCGGTGATCGCCCGTGAGAACACGCTGCAGGCGATCCTCACACCGGTCCGGCCGGACGTGCTCTGGCCGGACGAGGCGATGGTCGACCTGCCCAGCCGGGCCGTCGCCTTGCGGGCGCTGCTGGATCGGCAGCCCGCAGCGGGTCTGACGGAGGCCGAGCAGGGCCTGCTGGAGCAGTGGCTCGACCGAATCGCCGATGCGCCCGCACCCGCCGGGCAGGGCTGAGGCAGGTGGGCGCGGGCGCCGTACGGGCCGGGAGGGGGAGGCTGCGCACGGGGATCGGCGGGCTTACTTCACGGCACCAGCGGTGACACCGGCGACGAAGTGTCGTTGCGCGAGAAGGAAGCCGATCACGACCGGAACGCTGACGACCAGAGCCGCGGCCATGATCTGGTTCCAGTAGACGTTGGTCTGGGTGGAGTACTGCCGCAGACCGACCGACAACGTCCGATTGGCCTCGGTGGTCATCACCGACGCGAACAACACCTCACCCCAGGCCGTCATGAACGAGTAGATCGCCACCGCGATGACCCCCGGCCGCGCGGCCGGCAGCACGACGCGGGCGAGCGCCCCCATCGGGCCGCACCCGTCGACCATGGCCGCCTCGTCGAGCTCGTGGGGGATGCTGTCGAAGTACCCCGCCAGCATCCAGATCGAGAACGGCAGGCTGAATGTCAGGTAGGTGATGATCAGACCGAGCCGCGTGCCGACCAGTTGCACCCCGGTCGAGTTGTTGATGTTCACGAAGATCAGGAACAGCGGGAGCAGGAACAGCACGCCGGGGAACATCTGGGTCGACAGCACGGTGGTGGTGAAGGCCGTCCGGCCGCGGAACCGGAACCGTGACACCGCGAACGCCGCGAGAATGGCGATCGCCACACTCGCGACCGTGGCGACCACCGACACGATCGTGCTGTTGACGAAGTAGCGGGCCAGCGGGACCGTCTTCCACATGTCCACGAACGGGTCGATCGTGAGGTTGGACGGCCACCAGGTGAACGCTCCCTGCACGTCGCTGAGCGGTTTGAGCGACGAGGTCGCCATCACGTACAGCGGCACGAGGGTGAACACGGCGAGCACGAGCATGACAACCGCTCGGTAGATCTTGAAGCCCCTGGTGTCACGCATTACGCGACCTCCTGCTGGTGGTGACGAGGTAGATGCCGGTGACGACCATCAGGAACAGCAGCAGCAGCACCGACATCGCTGCCCCGTAGCCGAAGTTCCAGGTGAGGAACGACGCGTTGTAGATGTGGAAGGTGATCAGGTCGCCCGCGGGCGGTTGCGCCGTGCCGAAGAGCACGTACGGGGTGTTGAAGTCACTGAAGGTCCAAAGGAACAGCACCAGGACGAGGACCAGGTTGACCGGGCGCAGCGATGGCAAGGTGATGTTGCGCCACTGCCGGACCAGACCCGCGCCATCCACCGCCGCGGCCTCGTAGACATCCTTCGGAATGCTCTGCAGGCCTGCCATCAGAGTGAGGAACGCGAACGGCCACAGACGCCAGACGGCCACGGTGATCAGGGAGGTCAAGGCATTGCCGCCGAGCAGCCAGAACGGCCGGTCCGTCAGGACGCCCAGGTTGTCCACCAGCACGTGGTTCACGGCACCGGTATCGCGCTGCAGCATGAAGTTCCAGGTCAGGATCCCCGCGTACGCCGGCAGCGCATACGGAACGAGGAAGAGCGTCCGTACTCCGTCGCGTCCGCGGAACGACGGCTGCAGTGCCACGGCCGCGGCCATCCCGAGACCCCAGGAGATTCCGACCGTCAGAAGGGAGAAGGCCACGGTGACGCCGAACGACTTGAGCAGACCCTCACCAACGGCGTTGTTGAAGTCGAGGGCGACGCGGTAGTTGTCGAGGCCGGCCCAGGGGGCCGCGGACCAGTTGGCGATGAAGAACCTGGTCAACTTCACGAAGCTCATCCAGATGCCCACCAGCATCGGGACGATGTGAATCAACAGTTCCAGCAGGATTGCCGGAGCGAGGAGCAGGTAGGGCAACCGCCGGTTGTGGCCGGGCTTGCGGCCGCGGCGTTGCCTCGGAGTCGGTTTCCCCCGGCGCGCGCCTTCGCTGGGCGGCGCCTCATGCGTGGCGACGGACATCGGTCGCCTCCTGTCTGTGCGGTGGCGGGGTCGACAACTGCGATGGTGGCCCGGACGTCTTCGTCCGGGCCACCGGTCGCGTGTCAGCCGCCGGCGGCGACCTGGTCCTGCGCGGTCTGCAGGGCCGCCTTCACGTCGTCCGCGGTGACCGTGGTGCCCGTCGCGATCTTGGCGAACATGCTGTTCATCGCCTTGCCGACAGTGTTCTCGAACTGGTCCTCGGCCGGCACCAGCGGCAGCGGCTTCGACTTGGTCGCGTAGACGTCCTGGAAGGTCGCGGCCTCGGTCGGGTTGTCGGTGAAGACCGGCTTCGCACCCTCCAGCACCGGCAGCGCGGCGAAGGGCTTGCCGAGCGTCGTCTGGGTGTCGGGCGAGGTCATGTACTTGACGAACTTCAGCGCGGCGTCCTTGTTCTTCGTGTTCTGGAAGATCGACAGGTTGATGCCCGCGACGTGGCTCCCGACCTGCTGGCCGCCCGCGGGCGCCGGGAAGGCGACCACGCCGTACTCGCTGCTCTTCATGCCGTTGGCGACGATCGAGGAGTCGGCGTTGTTCTGGTTGATCACCATCGCGACCTTCTTGGTCGCGAAGTCGTTGACCGACTTGGTGCCGTTGTCGTACTGCGCGTTCGACGGGTTGGCGACCTTGTCCTTCTGCATCAGGTCGAGGTACCGCAGCACGCCCTGCACGTTGCCGTCACCGGTGAAGGTCGGCTTGCCGTCCTTGTCGAACCAGTCGGCGCCGTTCTGGGCCGCGTTGATGAACGCGAAGTGCACGTTCTCGGTGTAGCTGCCGGCTGCCAGAGCCATGCCCCAGATCTTCTTGGAGGGGTTGGTCAGCTTCTGCGCGGCGGTGACCATCTCCTCCCACGTCTTCGGCGGCTGCAGCCCGGCCTGGGCGAACATCGCCTTGTTGTAGTAGAGGCCGTACGCAAGGCCGTACAGCGGCACCGAGGTCGGGTCCTCACCCTCCTTGCCGCCGGTCGCCAGGGCTGTCGGCACGAACTTGTCCTTGCCGCCGATCGCGTCCATCGCTTCGCCGTCGAACGGCATGAAGGCGCCGGTGGCCTGCAGCGAGGCGGCCCAGGTGTTGCCGATGTTCACCACGTCCGGCGCCTGGCCGGAGGTGATCGCGGTCTGGATCCGGGTCTGCAGGTCGTTCCAGCCGATCACCTCGAGGTTGACCTTGATGCCGGTCTCGTCGGTGAACTTCTTCAGTACCGGCGTCAGCACCTGTTTGTCGTTGTCCAGGCTGGTGCCCTGGTTGCTGGCCCAGTAGGTCAGCGTCGTGTCACCACCGCTACTCCCGCCGGAGTCGTCGCCGGAGTCGTTGCCGCCACAGGCGGCGAGGCTTATCCCCAGAGCGGACACCGCTGCTGCGGCTACAAGCGAACGCAGTCTCACGTCGGACTCCCTAGTCCCATCGGGCCTCCGCACAGGGTCGGAGGCGAGTCGGGCCCATACTGGCCTAACCGGTTAAGTATGGGAACCCGAACCGGTTCAGTTACGGCGGGTTCGTTACCGGTCCGTGACCTGGTACCCCGTGAAACCCGGGTTACTCGCGCATTACCTGCCCGAAACGAAAGACTTCGCGCAGACCGAGCGCCGTCGGGCGCGCAACGCTCGGCCTACGCGCGCGAACGGAGCGTGTCGGCCGGATGACGGCGGGATCAACCGTTCCGGCGCGGCGCGGCGCCCGAGGACTCGCGGATCATGAGCACCGCCGGTGGGGCCTCGCGGTGCAGCCCGGACTCGCCGCCGACGACCCGGAACAGCAGGTCGGCCGCCATCCGGCCGCGCTCCATGGTCTGCTGGTCCACCGCCGTTATGCGCGGGTGCGCCAGCTCGCACAGGGGTGAGTCGTCCCACGCGACGATGGACAGCTCGTCCGGCACCACCGTGCCCAGCTCGGTGGCCACCCGCACGGCCGCGACCGCCATCAGGTCGTTGCCGAGCACCAGCGCGGTGGGCGGGCGCGGCTCGGCCAGCAGGGCTCGGGTCGCCGCTGCGCCGTCCTCGTAGCGGTAGCTGCTCTCCACGTGCGTGACCCGCATAGCGCGCTGCCGGGCCTGCTCGCCGAGGAGTTTCACCCGCAGCTGCTCGTGGAGGAAGGTGAAGGGTCCGCTGACATGGGCGATCTCGACGTGCCCGAGGCCGGCGAGATGGTCCAGCAGCAGGGTGACCGTCTGCAGCGGCGAGCTGACCAGCCGCCCGACCCCGTCGTCCGGAGCGCTCGAGCTGACCACCACACAGGGAATGCCGAGCTCCTTGAGCAGCGCGACGCGCAGGTCGTTCTCGTGCTCGTCGAACAGGATGAACCCGTCCACCCGGCCCTGCCGTCCCCAGCGCCGCAGCACCGCCAGGTCCTCGCCGTTCTCGCCCGTCAGCCGGAGCAGCAGTGACGAGTCGACCTCGTTCAGGTACTGCTCGATGCCGACCAGCGTGCGCATGTAGAACGCCTCGGTGGCGATCAGCGCCGGGTCCCGCGCGATCACGATGCCGATCGTGCGCGTCCTGCTGGCCGACAGGGCGACGGCGGCCGAGTTCGGGTGGAAGCCGAGCTCCTCCGCCAGGGTCAGGACCCGCTGCCGGGTCTGCTCGCTCACCCCGGCCCGCCCGTTCAGGGCATACGAGACGGACGCCTTGGAGATCTGCAGCCGGCGCGCGAGGTCGCTGATCGTCACCCGCTGGCCCCGGCGGCCACTGCCGGGGGCTGCATCGTCGGTGCTCGCCAGCCGGTGGCTGTCCGCGGGTCCGGGCGTCGTCATGACCTGCTCCAGCGCCGCATGGCTCGAAGGCTAGCAGCGCCGAGTAACGACGCTTCGCCGCACTGGCGTTGGACGGCGCTATCCCGTGACCGACTCAGACGCACCGAAGCCATCTGACCCGTTCACCTCCGCTGCCCGGCTGCGACTCGACTTCCTGCCTTGGGAGTACGCCGCACGAGCCACCACGGCCGAGCGGGTCGATGACATGGCCTAGCCTGAGCCGGGTGGATCCAAGGACCCGGCGGCTCGTCACCACCGTAGTACTCCTCTCCCTCGTCGCCATCGTCGTGATCGCGGCGATCGTTCGGTGACGTCGACGGCGTCCGCGGCCACCCAGGTGGCCGCTCGCAGGGCTGCGGTGGGTACCTATGCGGCCTTCGCTTCCAACGGCCTGCTGTACGCATCCTGGGCCACCCGGATCCCGGATGTGCGGGACCGGCTCGGCGTCGGCCCCGCCGTACTGGGGTTGGCGTTGCTCTCGATGGCGGCCGGATCACTTCTCTCGATGCCGTTGACCGGCTGGGCTTGCCGGCGATGGGGGAGCCGGACCATCACCACCATCTGCGCGGTGGTCGCCTCGCCCGCGCTGATCGGTGCGGCCTTCGCGCCGAACGCGTTGACGCTCGCGCTGGTCCTGTTCGGGATGGGCCTGTTCTGGGGCGCCTGGGACGTGTCGATGAACGTCCAGGGCCACCACGTCGAGCGGGCGCTGGGCCGGGCGCTGATGCCACGGTTCCATGCACTGTGGAGCCTCGGCGGCATCGTCGGCGCCGGCATCGGGTCTGGGCTCGCCGCCATCCGGCTGCCGGTCTGGGTCCACTTCGTGCTCGCTGCCGCGGTTGCCGTCGCGCTCGGGTTGTGGAGCACCGCGCGCTTCCTGCCGGACCGCGAGGACCTGCCGGCCGAGTCGGTGGCCGAGCAGGAGCATCGACCGGCGTGGCAGGTGCTGGACCTGAGGCTCATCCTGATCGGCGTCATGGTGCTCTGCTCGACGGTCGGCGAGGGCGCCGCGGCCGACTGGCTGGCGTTGTTCCTCCGCGACGAGCGAGCCGCGTCTCCGGGTCTCGCCGCGGCCGGTTTCACCGCCTTCACGATCGCGATGACGGTCGGCCGCCTGCTCGGTACGACGGCCATCGAGCGGCTCGGCCGGGGGATTACCTTGCGCCTGGCGGGCGTGCTGACGGTGGCTGGCGTGGCCGTCACGCTGACCGTGCCCTGGACCGGCGCGGCCTTCGTCGGCGCTGCCTTGTGGGGACTCGGGTTGTCCACCGTGTTCCCGGGCGGGATCAGCGCCGCCGGTGACGGCGCCCGCCGGCCGGCGGACGCGATCGCCGCGGTCAGCACCATCGGGTACGCAGGGTTCATCCTCGGGCCGCCGGCGATCGGCTTGGTCGCCCAGCACACCAGCCTGTCCGTCGGGCTCTGGTTCGTCGCCCTGATGGGCGCGGGCATCACCGTCTTCGCCGGAGCGGCGAAGCCCGGGGTGGTCCTGCCGCAGAACCCGGTAGTCCTCGGCGAGCGCGGCGGATAGTTGCCGACGGCTACTTCGAGTGTGCGCAGTTGCGCTCGTAGCGGTCGGGGAACCGGTGCCCCGACGGGGTAACGTCTCGTCATGACCACCTCGGGCATACGGTCGCCGTACCTGTTGCGGGCCGGCCTGGTCCGCAACGTGCGGACCGCGGAACACCTGACCACCTTCGTGGTGGCGGGCGTCTCGACGGTGCTGATCACCCGGCTGATCCTGAGGCTGAGCGGCTACCCGCAGCTCGGCGGTCGCGGCCTGCACATCGCCCACGTGCTGCCGGGCGGCCTGCTGATGCTGATGGCGATCTTCCTGCTGCTGGCCTATGTCGGACCGGTGGTGCGCCCGGCCGCGGCGCTGATCGGCGGCATCGGCTTCGGCTTGTTCATCGACGAAGTCGGCAAGTTCGTCACCGCGGACAACGACTACTTCTACCAACCGGCCGCGGCGATCGTGTACGTCGTCTTCGTCCTGATCGTGCTCGGCGCCGGCTTCGTCACCAACCGGCGGCCGATCGATCCGCGCGAACAGCTCGCCAACGTCGTCGACCATGCCGTCGAAGGCGTGGCCGGTGGGTTGTCCCGGCGTCGGCTGGCGCAGGCGTCGGAGCAGCTCCGCGGGGTCGGGCCCGAGATCGTCGGCCGGGCCGAGACCCGCGCGCTGCTGGTCGCCTGCCCACCGGACGAGGTTGAGCTCGCGGCCCCGGTCGACGCCGGCTGGAGGGCGCTGCAGCACGGCTTCGACCGGTTGGCGACCCATCCACGTGCGCCTCGCATCACCGTCGTCGTACTGGCGCTGCAGGCGATCAGTGCGCCGGTCATCGCGATCGGGATCCGGTTCGACGACGACTGGCTGCTGACCGACCTCCCGGTCCTGGGAGTGATCGCCGGCAGCCTGCTGTCCGCGACCTTCACGGTACGGGGCTGGCTCCGGCTGCGCTGCCACGACCGGGAGCGGGCGGTTCGCCTGTTCGAGCTGGCGGTGCTGGTGTCGCTGCTGGTCACCCAGGTCTTCCAGTTCGCAGGCACTCAGTTCGCCGCGGTGGGTGGGATGACCCTCGACCTCATCCTGCTGGGACTGCTGGGCGCGGAGCAGGATCGGCTTCGGCGGAAGGCTGCCGAGTCCGGCCGCCCCAGTTCTCGGACCGACCGATCAGCGGCGGACTGACGGTTGCGAGCAGGTACATCGCACCCGCCGCCAGCAGCGCGGGGGCGAGACCGATTCCGGCAATCGCCGCGCCGGCCAGGATGCCGCCGAGCGGGATACCGGCCCAGCCGAGCGACTCGGCCAGCGAGCTGACCCTGCCGAGCATCGCCCGGGGGATCCGCTCGATGAACAGGGCGCCGAGGATCGGGTTGATGAAGCCGGCACCGACACCGCCGACCGCGACGACCGCAAGCACGGTCCAGAACGGTACGTCGAGGGCGAGCACCACGAACCGCGGCGCCCCGCAGACCAGGAACCCGAGCGTGAAGGCCAGCCGCCGGGGGATCCGTTCACCGATCGCCGCGGCGACCAGGGCGAAGATGGTGGCGAAGACGGCGAACGCTGTCATGATCAAGCCGGTCTGAGCCGGCCCGTAGCCGTGGTCCCTGATCCAGACCGGCAGAAGCACCGACATGACCGCAGCATCGAGCAGGTTCGTCACGGCGATCATCAATACCAGCGGCATCATCAGCTTGTCCCGGGACAGAAAACGCCAGCCCTCGTGCAGCCGTTGCCGGTAGCTGCCGTCGTCAGCCCCGTCATCCGCCTCGGCGACCGCGTGCCGACCCGGAGCCCAGGTCCTGATCAGTACGGCGCAGATGGCGAAGGAGGCAGCGTCCACCAGCAGGGCGTTGGTCTCGCCGACCAAGGCGATCAGACCTCCGGCCGCGGCGAACGCGATGAAGCCGGCCAGGCGTTCCGTAGTGCTCTCCAGGCCGGTCACCCGCTCCAGAGGCTCCCGGGCCGCCTCGGCGATGTCGGGGATCAGCGTTCCCTTGGCGCCGTCGCCGGGGCCACGGAAGGCGCCCGCGACACCGACCAGGACAAGCAGGGCGGGGAACGACAGCAGGTGCACAGCGTGCAGCAGCGGGATCATCGCGACAACCACGGCACTGGCCGTGTCGGCCGTCACGCTGACCTTCCGCGGCCCGATCCGGTCGATCAGCGGACCCCCGATGGCCTTGCTGACGACCAGCGGCAGCATCTCGGCCAGGGCGACCACGCCTGTCTTGAACGGAGAGCCGGTGGTCATCAGCACGAACCAGGGGATGGCGATGGCGCTCACCCGGGTGCCGCAGATCGAGACGACATTCGCGACCAGGAAGGCGATCAGCGGCGCCCGGTACGGACGCTCGGCCGGCTGCAGCGCGCCGGTCATCGGGTCCCCCTCGGGTAGGCCTGGAGCTGGACGGAGACCTGCTCGGCGCCCTCGGGCAGCGGTTCGCTCAGGTCGGTGCGGTACTTGTCGAGGACCGTCAGCAGTTCCGCCTTCATCGCGGTCAGCTGCGCCGGCGTGAGGTGGAACAGGAAGTCGGACAGGATGGCCGCATCCCGCCACTCGGGCGTCTGGGTCTGCATCTCGTCGATGGCGCGGAACATGTTCTCCGCATAGATCTGGGCGATGCCGTGCAAGAAGCCCATCGTCAGCTCCGGCTCGGTCTCGAGCAGCTCGCTCTGGTCGAAGTAGGTGCTGCGGTGCGCCGCCTTCCACCAGCGGTCCCGCGCGTTCCCCCGGCTGTCGTCCTCGACCACCAGGCCCGCGTCCGCGAGCTGGCGCAGGTGGTAGCTGGTCGCACCGGTGTTGACCCCGAGCCGTCCCGCCAAGGTGGTGGCAGTGGCCGGGCCGTAGACCCGCAGCAGGCCGAGGATCCGGTTGCGCATCGGGTGCGCCAGGGCGCGCAGCAGCCGCGCGTCCAGGGACACGTCCTGCTCAGGGTCGCGCGGCCATCTGGGTTCGCGGGCCCGGCAGGTGAGTTGGTTGTCCACAGGGTTGGAAATCGGCGGGCGCGGGGAGCTGGACGACGGCATGTTCTCCGGTGAGAGGGACCGGGATCGGCCGCTTCCGGCCGGGCGGCCCGTGATGACGAGACGGAGGCTCAACGATGGTGCGGGTGATGCTCGAGGACGCGGACTACTGCGACGTCCCGGCCGATC
>DASTVQ010000008.1:0-10366 GCA_035759015.1 Kribbella sp. | reverse complement strand
GACATGCTCCGGGCGGATCTGCACCGAGCCGGTGCTGAGCACGGCCACCTTCTTGATCGGGTCCATACCCAACACATTACACGACACACATGTCGTGTCAACTATCTAGGCGCCAGCAAGTTCGAGCCGTCCACCCTTGGGCGCGGGCGAGAGCAACCCCATGGAGACAGCCGTAGCGGCGGATCGAGGACTACGCCCTGATCGGCGACATCCGAGGCCAGCACGCAGGCGGTGGCGCCCTCAGCCGTGCGACGGGCTCGACGGAGCCCGGCTGTTCGTGAGCGTCTTCGCGATAGCTGATCTGCCGGTGGGTGCCATCGCAGAGGGGCTTGTTGGCAGACGGGCCGCCGCAGTGGCAGAGCGTCCTTGCAGCCATCGGTCCGAACCCGCCCATCACGCCCACCACCCTCCGCCGGCAACAGCAACTCCACCCTTGCGGCGATCGGTCCGAATGCGCCCCTCCCGCAGCCGACACTTGGGCGATCGCCGTCCCGTGGGGCGGATTCGGACCGATCGCTGCGAAGGACTGTGGCGCGGAGGGGGGCGGATTCGGACCGATGGCTGCATAGGGGTGGATGGTGTCCGGCCTGAGCACCACCGCACTTCGCCTCAGCAGCCAGCCGGCCGTGGCGCTGGAGCCTGCACTGCACGCGTGGGAGATCGCCGCCGGCTGATAGCCGCCGCGGTCACGTCGATCCCCGGACCGTCGTCAGGGTCAGGTCGTGGAACTGGGTGGCGCACAAGGTGGGTCCACGGAAGTCCGGTGTCGGCTACGATCCGCTCCGCAGCTTGCTTGGACGCGAAGTGCCGAACGTGGCGCGCTGACGACCCGGGCAACGTCAGCGCCGACCACCGAGATGCCGGGCGTTCAGCTACGAGTCACATCAGCAGGTTTTCGGGGGTCTACTTCTATGACTCCACGGGAGAGAGGAATGTGACCGATGGACGATCGCGCCTGGCTGATCGACCGTTTCGAGGAAGACCGGGCTCGCCTGCGAGCGGTGGCCTACCGGATGCTCGGGTCGGTGAGCGAGGCCGATGACGCCGTCCAGGAGGCCTGGCTGCGCCTCAATCGCACCGATACCAGCAGCGTCGAGAACCTCACGGCGTGGTTGACCACGGTGGTTGCACGGGTGTCTCTGAACATGCTGCGCTCCCGCGAGCACCGACGCGAGGAACCTCTCGACCTGCGGGTCCCCGACCCGATCATCAACCAGCAGGACGGGGTCGACCCCGAGCAGGAAGCGTTGCTGGCCGACTCGGTCGGGCTGGCCCTGCTGGTGGTGCTCGACACGCTGGCGCCGGCCGAGCGGCTCGCCTTCGTGCTGCACGACATGTTCGCCGTGCCCTTCGACGAGATCGGCCCGATGATCGAGCGGTCCCCGGCCGCGGCCCGACAACTGGCGAGCCGCGCCCGCCGCCGGGTGAAGGGCGTCGACTCGGTGCCCGAGGCCGATCTGACCCGGCAGCGTCGAGTCGTCGACGCCTTCCTGACCGCCGCCCGCGGCGGGGACTTCGAGGCGTTGCTCGCACTACTCGATCCCGACATCGTGCTCCGAGCCGATCGCGAGGCCGGCCCCACGCCCGCACCCATCGTGCTCCGCGGCGTCCGCCGGGTGGCCAAGGGCGCGCTCCTCGCGTCGGAACGGGTCCGGTTCACCCAGCCCGCTCTGGTCAACGGGGCAGTCGGGCTCGTGATGGCCCCCCGAGGACGATTGTTCCTCGTGCTCGGCTTCACAATCACCGACGGCAAGATCACCGAGATCGACGTGATCGCGGACCCGGATCGCCTGCGTCACCTCGATCTGGCCGTCCTCGACTGAGCGCCGGTTGAATCCTGGCTCAGCGGAGCCTCAGCGTGATGAAGGGCACGCTGTCGCCTGGCAGAAGGTAACTGTCGACCTCAACGAATCCCCGCGCCTGAGCGAACCGCAGACCGTCCACGTTGGAGGCCAAGACGATCGTCTCGATCACACCGGCGCCAAGCTCTCTGGCCCGTGCCAGTCCTCGCGCATAGAGCTCGCCACCGAACCCCTGCCCGCGGTGAGCGGGCAGCACCCGGGCGATCACCGTGGCCACCGCGGTCTCACTCGTGGGCGGACGCACCGTCGAGCAGCCCACCAGGACGTCGCCGTGGTAGGCAACCTCCAGCAGGTTTCGCTCGACGCGCTCACGCACCTCATCGAGAGACAAGGCGGCAGTAGGGATGATCACGTTGTGGACGTACTGCCAATCCTGAAGCATGGCATCGCCGTCCACCTGCTCGATGCGAAGGTTGGGCACCGCAGCAAGGAAACCGCCCGCATCGTGAACCGTCAACTGAAATGGCCGGCCGGCCGAGGTGATCGGCCGCCCCACAGGGGCGGATTCGGACCGATCGGCGGGGGGCAGGGGCTGGCTAACCGCCGGATTTCCGCGCGGTGGATGTCGAAGAGCATCGCCCGGCTCCGAGGTAGCGGTCAGCAACGACCACACCTTGGAGGAGACAGCGATGAACCAGACCACTGTCACGACCCGGCAGACCTCGGCGCTGCTGGCGGCAGGCGTCGCCGCCGGACCCGTGTTCATCCTGACCGCCGTCGCTCAGATTCTGTTCCGCGACGGCTTCGACCTGAGCCGGCACCCACTCAGCCTCCTGAGCCTCGGCGACCTCGGCTGGATCCAGATCACGAACTTCGTGGTATCCGGCCTGCTCGTCCTCGCCTTCGCAGTCGGGTTGCGGCAGGTGCTGCACCCAGGCAGGGCCGGTACCTGGGGCCCGATCCTGGTCTGTGCCTTCGGAGTGGGCCTGATCCTCGGCGGAGCCTTCCTGACCGACCCGTCACTCGGCTTCCCCGTCGGCGCTCCCGCCGACCTGCCGGAGACCCGAAGCCGGCACGCCATCGTGCACGACCTCGCCCCCGGGCTGGCGTTGGACGCGATCATCGTCGCGACCATCGTGGTCGCCCGCCGGTTCGCCCGTGGCCGGCAGTGGTCCTGGGTCGCGTACTGCGCCGCCACCGGAACCGCCGTCCTCGTCCTGAGCTTCTGGCCGAGCCTCGACGGCATCAGCATCCGCCTCGCGCTCGCGGTGGCCACCGCCTTCGCGTGGGTCTCGGCCCTGGCCGTACGCCTACGAGCCGATCTCGCCTAGACCGGGGCCCGCGATGGGGCCACCCTCGGTCAGATCCGCGGTTGAGAGCGGGAGGTGATCCCGAGCGTGGGGGACGATCCGGTACAAGTGGGAGCTCACCGTGCGATGGGAGATGTACAGACGCTGGCCGGTCTGTCCAGCGGCCGCGAGGCGTACCAGAGCCGCGAGACGTTCAAGCGACCGCCCGGCAAGATCGTGCTCGTGGTCCGGGGAAGACGACCTCGGGCGCCGGTGATGATCGCGCTCTGACGCCCCTCAGCCGATAGCCTCCGCCAGCGCCGTCGAGCCACCGACGACCGGAAGCACGATGGAGCTGTTGGCCAGGCCAAGGGTCAGCTCCGTGCCGGCCGCCGGCCGGATCGTGAAGTCGCGGTCGCTGGACACGACCATCAGTGCGAGGCGGTTCCCCGCCGGAACGACGGTGTCCTTCGGCTGGAGGTCGAAGTCGAGCCGGTACGACCTGTCTGGCTGGACCGGGGTGTCGGCCCAGTCGGAGTGGCGGTTGGCCGGGTCGATCCAGCCGCGCGTGAGGATCGTGCCGTTCCCCGTCGGCGGGTAGCTGACCAGCGCGGCGGTCACGTTCGCTCTGGACCTGCTGAACGCCAGCTGCAGCGACACGGTCGGCGTACCGCTGATCCGGACGGCCTTCGTCAGTGGCGCCGTCTGGTAGATCAGCCGCACGTTCGACGAGGCCGTGTTCGCGGAGGTGCTCGCGGCGATCGACGCGTCATCGGTCAGCGTCTCCGTCGGCGTACCCGGGGCCGACGGTGCGAGCGTCAGGCCACCGCGCACCGGAGCGCCCGGTGTGAGGTGCAGCTCGACCTCGCTCGAGGAGGGATCGGGCCACTCGGCGTACGGCGTGGGATTGGCGCTGTTGCAGACGAGGCTGACAACTGTGCCGTCGGCGACCTTCTGGCCGATCGCGGTAGCCACCGGCGACGACAGTACGAGGTGCGTCGAGTCCGGGATGTTCGTGATCAGGCGGGTCGTGTTCGTGATCGTGCCGTCGGCGTTCGTCTGGGGCACTGTCAGGGTGAAGCCGATCCGGAATGGACTGGTGTCCGCGACGGTGAGCGTCGCGGTGTTCGACTGGTCGCCGGTCACCGTGGTCTGGCGTGCCGGGCAGGATGCGGGCTCGCGAACCACCCACGAACGAGGCAGCGTCTCGACGCCGTTCTGCACGCCGTAGAGGTAGCGGGTGAACCAGTAGTTGACGAGCACGTCCGGCGGCGCGCCGCCGTGGCCGCCCTGGTGGAAGTAGAACATGTGCGGCACGTCCTGCTTCTTGAGCGCCGCATAGAACTGCGCGGCGTTCTTCGTCATGACGTTGAAGTCATTGTTGCCATGGGCAAGCAGCGTGGCCGCGTGGACGTTCTCGACGTCCTTCATGTAGTTGCGTTCCTGCCAGACCCCGCTGCGGTTGCCGGTGGCTCGATCGATGTGTGACTTGAGGTAGTCGATCTCGGGCTGGCAGATCGTGCGCTGCCCCGCCTCGTCGACACGTGAGTACACGACGTCGGCCAGTACGTCGAGATCCTCACCCTGGAACGCGTTGTTGTTGCCCGACGGGTTGGAAGACGAGTGCGGCGCCCGAACCATGCCGTTGGCGCGGTAGTAGTCGTACCAGTCGGAGATGGCCGAGATCGGCACGATCGCCTCGAGCCCCTCGACGCCGGTCGTCGCCACGGCCTCCGGGATCGTCCCGTTGTAGGAGGTGCCGATCATGCCGACCTTGCCGGTCGTCCAGGACGCGGCCGCCGGCGTGTCGCCGGTGCGCGTCGTGTACGCCGCCACCCGGCCGTTGAGCCAGTCGACAACAGCCTTGGCGGCCAGCGTCTCGTTCGTACCGCCCGAGGTCGGGCAACCGTCGGAGTAGCCGGTACCGGGTGACTCCGCGTGCACGACGGCGAAGCCGCGCGGCACCCAGGTCGACTCGTACCTGGTGCTGATCGTCGGGCTGGTGTTGCCGGCGGTCCAGAACGGTGTCGCGGGTCGCGACAAGGGTGGCGCGCCGAGCTCGTGGTCGACGGCCCAGTTGCTGTACTCCGACGCCGTTCCCGCGTAGTACGGGCTGTCCTCGAAGACGACCGGCACCTTCAAGCCGTCCGTGAGCACCTCCCTCGGCGCGGTGAAGTCAGCGTGGACGCGGTCGAGCCTGCCGTCGTGGTCGCTGTCGAACGACGACTCGACCCAGACCTCGCCGCTGTACCAGTCGGCCGGGTTGGTCGAGAAGACAGCCTGCGCGAGGCCGTTCACGAAGGTCGGGACCGCAGGCGCCTGCGCCTCGGTCGCGAGCTGGCCCGGTGTCAGCGCCGACGCGGGGCTCGCGGCCACAGCGGCCGCCAGGGCGGTCACAGCCACGGCGCCTGCCATCAGTCGAGTTCTCATGGCTACTCGCCCCCAGGGGATCGTCGAGTCGGTCAAACCACTGCATAATGCGGCGGCGAGGTCCTAACCGCAACAGGTCGGCGTCCTTCTCGCCGAGCTTCCTCAACTCGAAGAAGCGGCAGTGGCGCAGCGCTCGAGCTGGCGGAGGCCGTCACGGATCGGCCACACCAGCACTTCGCGCGCTCCGGCGGCGGCATAGCGGGCCAGTACCTCGGAGCAGTGCTGGGCGCTCCCGATCGGCAGGTCGGCCGCGAGGAGTGCCGGATCTCGGTTGAGCACGGGTGCCATCACCTCGCTGAGCAGATGCCCGGCCTCCTGGCGACTGTCGGTGATGTAGAGCCACATGGTGGCGATGGTGTCCGGGAAGGCGGCCGGCTCACGCCCAGCGGCCCGCAGGTGGTGGTCGAGTCGGGCGCGCGTTTGCGCGTACTGATCCGGCGATGCGTTGTACGCCGAGGCGAGCCAGCCGTCGGCCACGGACGCCATCGCCGCGAGCCGTCGGTCGGATCCCCAGCTGCCGAACCAGATCTGCGGGGGCTGGTCGGGCAGCGGAGCAAGCCGGGGCCTGACCGGGTAGAACCTCCCGGGGTCGATCGGCTCACCGCGCACGAGCGCCCGAACCAGTGGCAGGGCCTCGTCGAACCGGGCCCATCGTTCGTCGAAGGGGATGCCGGCAGCGTCGTAGTCGAGGTGGCTTGATCCCGGGCCGAGGCCGCCGATCACCGGTCCCTGCGCCAGGGTTGCGAGCGTGGTCAGCATCTTGGCGACCACGACTGGGTTCCGCACCACAGGCAGCGTGATGGTGGTGGCCAGGGTCATGTCGCCGGCTGCGGAGATGACGCTGGCGAGTGTCGTCGGGCCGTCAAGCCAGGGCCGGCTCCATACGAGGTGGTCGTTGGCAGCCAGGGTCGTGTACCCGAGATCCCTGGCCGCACCGGCGTACGTAGCCAGGCCGGCTGCCGTCGGCGGACCGTCGCCGAAGTCGGCCAACGGCAGGTGAACCCCCAGCCTCATGACCGTCCTCCTGTCTCACTGCCTGCTGGTCACCGGTGCAGGCGGACGACCGTGCGGCGCTGGAGATCGACGGCGTGCGCGTCCGGGAATCGCAAGTCTGCCCAGAACTCGCCCGGATCGCGAAGACCGATCCGTTCGGTCAGCCAGATCGTCATGGCCATGCCGTGGCTCGCCACCACGAGCGGGCGATCACCGGCAGCCGCCCGGTATTCGGTGATTCCATTGTCGAACCGCTTGGCCACCTGGCTCCGCGGTTCCCAGCCGGCGTGGTCGGCGCCTTCGACGTAGGCCCGGCGCAGCTCGCGGTAGTTGCCCTCCCAGGGCTCCCCTTCTCGCCGGACCTCATTGAACCGTTCGTCGCGGAAGGCAGCCCCCGCAGGCTCCACTGTCTGATAAGCCTTGGGTTCGGCACTGCCGACCAGCAGGGCCCCACCGGGAAGCACCTGGGCGAGCTCGGCGGCCGCAGCGTGACCTTCGTCGCTGAGTTCCCAGTCATGCGCCGGTACATCCGGCCCGAACGCGGGCATCGCGTGTCGCACGAGGACGAGCATCGTCAGATGCTAGCCGGATCGTCGTACAAAGCGAGCTCGTCAGGGCACATCCGCAGCGCCGGAGACGCCCGGGCAAGTCGAAGCGCGATGGTCGTCTTGCCCGCGCCCGGCATGCCGCACACCACGATCAGCCGCGTCACGGCCGGCCACATCAGAGGACCCACCCCTGGAGAATTTAACTGGACGCCGTGTCCAGTTATGCTCTACTCTAACCGGACAACCCGTCCGTTTAGGAGTGAACCGTGAGCACCCTTCTCCACCTCGACGCGAGCGCGCGCCGGGAGTCACACTCGAGGAACCTCGCCGCGACCTTCGCCAAGGCCTGGCTGGAGGCCGAGCCGAACAGCACGTACGCCTACCGCGACCTCGCCGCACACCCCGTCCCGTTCATCAGCCAGGCGTGGACGGAGCTGTGCGACTACGTCCTCGAGCACGGCATCACCGACCCGGCACGCCTGCACGAGGCCGCGCGCACCCCGCGCCAGCAGGAAGCGTGGGCGGTCGTCGAGCCACTGCTCGCCGAAGTCGTCGCGGCAGATGTCCTGTTGATCGGGACCCCGATGTACAACTACTCCGTCCCGGCCGGCTTGAAGGCCTGGATAGACCAGATCACGTTCCCCCGGGCCTCGCTGGAGCTCCAGGTCGTCGTGGCATCCGCCCGCGGAGGGAGCTATGTCTCCGGCGCACCACGCGCCGCCGTCGACCACCAGGAGCGCTACCTCCGCGACTTCTTCGCGGGACACTTCGGCGTCACGGACGTCACCTTCGTCAACCTCGAGTACGTCAACTCGACCGTCGACCCGACACTCGCGCACCGGCGTGAGGAGTACGAACGGTCGGTCGAGGAGGCCCACCAGACGGCGGCCGAGCTCGGCCGGAAGCTCGCGAGCGCCGCATGAACTGGCTCGTCCTGGCCCTCGCCGGCCTGGTGGAGATCGCGTGGTCGCAGAGCATCAAGCCGACGGAGAACTTCACTCGACCGCTGCCGACCGCCGTGTGCTTCGCGCTCGGAGCGTCCGCGGTGTACTTGCTGTCGCGGGCGATGCAGACGCTGCCCGTCGGTACCTCGTACGCGGTGTTCACCGGGATAGGGGCGGTCGGCGCGATCAGCCTCGGCATCGTGGTTCACCGCGATCCGCTCAGTGCCGGCCGACTCATGGCTCTGGCCATGATCATCGGCGGACTCGTGCTGGCCCGGATCACCAATCCCGACTGACGACGCCGGCCCGCTGGCCCCTCGAGCGACCCGCAAGCTGATGGCACGAGCAGCAGGCCCTCGGACATTAGGATGGCGGGCGAGATGCCGCGACGTACCGATCTGCTGACCGGCCGGCCCGTCGAGGGCCGGCCCACCGAACGCGCCGACGCCGCCCGCAACCGGGCGAAGGTGCTCGCCGCGGCCGAGGCACTGTTCGCCCGCACCGATCCCCGGACGGTGACTATGGACGACATCGCCAAGGAGGCTGGCGTCGGACGGGCGACGCTCTACCGCCGCTACCCTGATCCGGCGTCGATCGCGACAGCACTGCTCGACGAGCACGAGCGGCGGCTGCAGCAGAGCATCCTGAACGGTGCGCCCCCGCTCGGCCCCGGAGCGCCTCCGGCGGTGAGGCTCGCCGCCTTCTACGAGGCCATGGTCGAGCTGCTCGATCAGCACCTCCCGCTCACCCTCGGCGCCGAGACCGGTCTGCGGCGCTACGAAACCGGGGCGTACGGGTTCTGGCGGGCTCACGTCGCCTCCCTCCTCGACGACGCCGGTCTGCCGGCCACCGGACCGACCGTCGATCTGCTGCTCGCCCCCCTGGCGCCGGATCTGTTCGACTACCTGCGTCATCAGCGCAAGCAGGACACCGCCGAGATCGCCGCCGCTCTGCGACTGCTGGCGGAGCAGGTCATCTCCAGGCCCTGAGTCACGGCCCAACAGGTCGACGGTCGTGGCGTTGGGCAACCGGTAGTCCTGCCAGCGCCCTGCGCGCTCGATCGGCGGGCAGCGGGCTGGTCAGCGGACCATACAGCGGCAAGGCTCTGCTATCGTCTCTGTACCAAATGGTACAGAGATTTTGGAGGTGCCCATGCCCGCAGGCCAGGCCGAGGTGTTCATCTCGGACGTCGCCGACTGGGAGGCGGCGCTCGACGATCTCGACGAGGACCAACTGGTCGTCAACATCGGTCCGCAGCACCCATCGACTCATGGACCGATGCGATTCGTGCTGACACTGAGCGGCGAGACGGTGACCGAGGTGCGACAAGCGATCGGCTACCTGCATACCGGGATCGAGAAGAACATGGAGTTTCGGTCCTGGACGCAGGGTGTGACGTTTTGTACCCGGATGGATTATCTGTCGCCGTTCTACAACGAGACCGCGTACTGCCTGGCGGTGGAGCGGCTGCTGGGCATCGAGGATGAGGTGCCGGAGAAGGCGAACGTGATGCGGGTGCTCTTGATGGAGCTGAACCGGATCTCCAGCCATCTGGTGGCGATCGCGACCGGTGGGATGGAGATCGGTGCGTTGACGGTGATGACGATCGGGTTCCGGGAGCGGGAGATGACGCTGGACCTGTTCGAGCTGATCACCGGGTTGCGGATGAACCATGCGTTCATCCGGCCGGGGGGTGTCGCCCAGGATCTGCCGCCGGGTGCGTTGGACAAGATCCGTGAGTACATCAAGTGGATGGACAAGCACCTGCCGGAGTATGCGGAGTTGTGTAACGCGAACCCGATCTTCAAGGGCCGGTTGGAGAAGGTGGGGTATCTGGATCTGGCCGGGTGTATGGCGTTGGGGATCTCCGGGCCGCCGTTGCGGGCGACCGGGTACGGGCTGGATCTGCGCAAGACCCAGCCGTACTGCGGGTATGAGACCTATGACTTCGAGGTGCCGACGTGGGACACGGCCGATTCCTATGGCCGGTTCCGGGTCCGGTTGGACGAGATGCACCAGAGTCTGAAGATCGTCGAGCAGTGTGCCGACCGGTTGGCCCGGTTGGAGGGTGAGCCGGTGATGGTGGCGGACAAGAAGATCGGCTGGCCGAGCCAGTTGGCCGTCGGCAACGACGGGATGGGTAACTCCCTGGATCACATCAAGCACATCATGGGTGAGTCGATGGAGGCGTTGATCCATCATTTCAAGCTGGTCACCGAGGGGTTCCGGGTGCCGGCCGGGCAGGCCTACGTGGCGATCGAGTCCCCGCGCGGCGAGCTGGGCTGTCACCTGGTCTCCGACGGCGGCACCAGGCCGTACCGGGCACACTTTCGTGACCCGTCCTTCTGCAACCTGCAGGC
>DASTVQ010000007.1:0-4352 GCA_035759015.1 Kribbella sp. | reverse complement strand
CCGGCGCGGCCGGCTGCACCGGCCGACCGTCGTACTGCGTGGACATGACGATGTGCGTGCGGAGCTCGCCCAGCTGCCCAAGGCGCTCGAACAGACCCTCGAGGTGTGACAGCGACGTGGCGCGGGCCTTGAGCAGGGTGCAGAACTCTCCGGACAGCTTGTGCACCTCGACCAGCTCCGGGAAGTCGTCCGAGCTGGTCGTCCGCAGGAGGCAGCTCCCCATCCGGCACCGGAGCTGGACGAAGGCGAGCAGGGGCTGGCCGGCGCGAGCGGGGTCGACGCGTGCCGTGTACCCGGCGATGACACCGGCCTCCTCCATGCGCCGCACCCGCTCGGCGACCGCCGGTGGCGAGAGGTGCACCCGCCGTGCCAGCTCGTTGAACGACAACCGTCCGTCGGCCTGCAGCTCTGACAGCAGTCGCCAGTCCATCTCGTCGAGCTTCAACGATCGCAAGGTGGCCATGCCTGGAATTGTCATGCGGGAAAGGCGTGAGCGCCAGAACACCGTTGATCGGCTCTTCATGAGCCGGAGATGGCTTTCTAGCGTTGAGGCATGACCTCGGCACCCGAACGACCAGCGGACCTCCGGTCCCCGACTCGGCGGCCGCTGCGGGCCTTGTGGCTGGCGAGCGCCCTCGGCGGCCTGTCCCAGTCGCTCGGCGGCTCCGCTGGTGCTCTGTTGGCGCAGGAGGCCGGCCACTCCGGGGCGGTCGCGGGGCTGCCGCAGGCGATGCTCGTCATCGGAGCGGCCCTGTCCGCGCTCGGCCTGTCGGAGCTGACCCGGCGCCGAGGCCGGGGCATCGCGCTGAGCCTCGGCGCTGTGACTGCGGCAGTCGGTTGTGCCGTCGTGGTTCTGGGCGGGCTCACGATGGCTCTGCCGTGGATCCTCGCGGGGAGCCTGCTCCTCGGGGCGGGGAACACCGCGGTGATGCTCGGCCGGTACGCCGCCGCCGACCTCGGGGGTGAGTCCGACCGCGCACAGGCGATGGCATCGGTGCTCGTGGCCACCACGGCCGGCGCGGTCGCCGGTCCCAACCTGTTGGCCCCGGCAGGCGCCCTCGCCGTCGGCCTCGACCTTCCCCTTCTGGCCGGTCCCTACCTGGTGGCCATGGTCGGATTCGTCGCCGCGGCCGCGGTCCTCATTGCTGGCCTGCGTGTCGAGTCCACGGCCCGGCGCTACGACGGATCGGAGTCGACTTCGGCTCGGCCGCTCGGCCGGGAAGGGTCGGCCGGACTCGTCGTGCTCGGCCTGGCAAACCTGGTCATGGTCGCGGTGATGACGATGGCCCCGGTTCACCTGCATCACCAGGGTGTCAGCCTCGGCGTGATCGGGCTCGTGGTGAGCGCACACATCGCCGGCATGTTCGTCCCCTCCCCGCTGAGCGGCCGGCTGACCGCGCGGATCGGCGCGGCCAGGGTGGCCCGGCTGTCGGGCGCCGCGCTCGTCGCCGCGTGCGTGCTCGCCGCCGCCGCGTCGACGCCGATCATGCTGGCCGCTGCGTTGGTGATGGTTGGCGCCGGATGGAATCTCGGGCTGGTGTCCGGCAGTGTCCTGCTCACCGCCGACGTCCCCGAGCAGATGCGGCCGCGCCGCGAAGGCTGGGGAGAGGTCAGCATGGGGGCCGCTGCTGCTTCCGGCGGGGCCGCCTCGGGAGTGGTCGCGACCACGAGCGGGTACCCCACCCTGGCCGCCACCACAGCGGCGTTCGCTGTTCTGCTGATCCCGCTCGCCGGGTGGCTGCTAGGCCGGCGCCCCCGGGACGTCGACGAGCATCTCGGCGATGGATGTCCGACCGGCACGGCGGCGATCGCGACGGGCGGACGATGACGCGGTGGCCGTGCCGGCCGGCGATGACCGGTCAGTCGAGCCGGATCCGGGGCAGGATCCGATCGAGGAACCTCGGCAGCCACCAGTTGGCGGAGCCGCCCGCGACCTTCATGACCGCCGGGACCAGAAGCATCCGGACGAGGGTGGCGTCCAGGACGACCGCCACTGCCAGCGCGAAGCCGAATTCCTTGAGCTCCAGCACGTCGGCGACGAGGAAGCAGCCGAACACGGCCGCCATGATCAAGGCAGCCGCGGTGATCGCCCGCCCCGTGCGCGCGATCCCGGTCGCCACGGCGTCGTCGTTGTCGTGTGTACGTTCCCACTGCTCGTGCATCCGGCTCATGAGGAAGACCTCGTAGTCCATCGACAAGCCGAACAGCAGCGCGAAGACGATGATCGGCAGGTAGACCTGCACGAACCCGACGCTGGTGAAGTCGAACAGGTCGGAGAGATGGTCACCCTGGAACACCCAGGTCGTCAGTCCGAAGGCCGCGGCGGTGGCGAGCAGGTTCATCAGCACTGCCTTGGCCGGGATCAGCAAGCTCCGGAAGATCACCATCAGGTAGAGGAACGAGAACGACAGCACCATCGCCATGACCACGGGCAGCTTGGTGAGTGTCTCATCGCCCAGGTCGAAGAACTGGGCGGTCGTCCCGCCCACCAGCATCTCCGGGCCGCCGGACTTGCTGTACGCCGGGATGACGTCGTCTCGCAGGTCCTCGACAAGGGCTGTGGCATCGGTCGAGTCGATGGGGGCGTCCGAGATGACGGTGATGATGGTGCGGTTCGAGCCGTCCGCCACGTTCACGGTCTGCGCGACGAGCGACGCCGCGTCCGGGTCCTGCTGCACTGTTGCCAGCGCTTGCGGGGACACCTCCCCAACCGTCTGCCGCAGCAGGGTAGCGATGGAGTAGACCCCCGCCACCCGCGGATCCGTCGACAGGGTCGTCGTGAACTCGTCGATTGCGGTCAGGTCGCTCGCCGTCAGTTCCCCGGAACCCTGATGAGTGGCCAGGATCTGCACCGGGGACAGCACACCAGGGCTGAACGACTCGGCGAGGACCACCTCGCCCTTTCCGGAGGGCGTGTCGGAGATCGCCGAGATGCCGAGATCAATGCCCAGCTTGATCCCGAAGGTGGGAAGGGCGAACAGAACCAGGAGGGCTACCGCGGGAAGGGCCAGCCACGGATGGGCAAGAACCGTGCGAGCCCACCTCGCCCAGCCGCTTGGACGCTCCGACTGTCGTTCGATGAGCTCTGGCGGCTGCCAACGCTTGGGCAGGCGCCATCGGTTGACGCGGTCGCCGAGCGCTGCCAGGAAAGCAGGCAGCATCGTCCACGCCGTAATCAGGGTGCACAGGACCACAACCACCGCGCCCCACGCCATTCCGTGGAACAGCGGCGAGTCCACCACGAAGAGGGAGAACAGCGAGATTGCGACGATCGTGCCGGAGAAGAGGATCGTCCGGCCGCTGGTCGACATCGCGACGCCCACCGCGTGCGGAACCGCGTCAGCCCGACCCTCGTGCCGGCCGCGAGCGAGCTCCTCGCGGTAACGGGTCAGCACGAAGAGCGAGTAGTCGATCGAGATCCCGACCCCGATCATCGTGACGATGGAGAGCAGGAACGCGTCGAACGCCGTCACCGTCGTCAACGCGGACAGCAGGCCGTAGCAGAACATCAGACTGACGAGCGCCGCCAGCAGGGGGATGAACGCAGAGACCACGGCGGCCAGCGCCACCAGGAGAACGACGAAGGCGATCGGAACGCCGATCGACTCGGCCCGCTCGGTGTCTGCTGTCTCCACCTCGGTCAGGTCGTTGGACGCCGGGGAGAAACCCGTCAGGTACGCCGCGACCGGCCCCTCCCCCGCCGCGGAGGCGACCGTGTCCTGCAGGTTCTTGGCCCGGTCACCCCGCTGCCGGTCGTTCCCGTTGAGGCCGAGGCTGGCGAGCACCGCATGGCCGTCCGCGGAGATCTGGCCCTGCGCGCCGGGGTCCGTGGGGCCGACCACCGCGACGACGCCGGGCTCGTCCTGCACGCTCGCCAACACACGGTCGACCACCTCGCGGTAACCGGCATCGTTGATCGTCAACGTGTCCGAGTCGAAGACGATCACGTCTTGCTCGGCTCCCGCGGCAGTGAAGTCCGACTCGATGAGCTGAGCGACCCTGGCCGAGTCCGAGCCCGTGGCGCTGTAGTCGGGCGCAGCCAACGACGAGAGCAGGTGCGGGTAGGACAGTGCGGCCACGATGACCAGCACCGTCCAGACCGACAGCACCCACCAGCGGCGACGCGCCACCGAGGTGCCCCACCTCTCCGCCCAGGAGGGCCGCACGCGACGACGGTGGGTCTTCTGCTGCGGGAAGGTGACCGGGTGCCCTGTCTCCGCCCTTACCCTCACTCGGTCAACGGGGTCCACGCTCGAGTGCCGTCCCATGACGACACCTCCTCCCCCTTGTCGCAGGGAAGCGGGTTCGTCCGATTCGTACGGACCCTTCGAGTGTTGGCCCGGCGGACCAGC
>DASTVQ010000006.1:0-5474 GCA_035759015.1 Kribbella sp. | reverse complement strand
GCGCTGTTCGAGTGCCTGCTCGGCCAGGTGGCGATCGACGGGGTGTTCCACGCCGATCCGCACCCGGGCAACTTCCTGCTCCTCGCCGACGGCCGGATCGGCATGCTCGACCTCGGCTCGGTCGGCCGCCTCGACCCGGCCACCCGGGAGGCGTTGCGGCGCTTCCTGCTCGCGATCGACCACGGCGACCCGGTCGCCGCGACCGACGCCCTGCTGGAGATCGTCTACCGCCCCGATGTCATCGACGAACGCGCGCTGGAGCGAGCCGTCGGCCAGTTCATGACCCGGCACCTGGCCGCCGGCGTCACGCTCGGGCCGGCGATGTTCAACGACCTGTTCAAGATCATCACGTCGCACGACCTCGGCGTACCTCCGGAGGTGGCCGCGGTCTTCCGTGCCCTGGCGACGATCGAGGGCACGATCACGCGAATCTCGCCCGGCTTCGACCTGGTCGCCGCGTCCCGGCAGTTCGCCGCGGCACATGTCACCGACCGGCTCGCTCCCGGCGCGTTACGCCGTACGGCGACCGAGGAACTCGCGACGTTGTTGCCGATGTTGCGACGGCTGCCGCGGCGGATCGACCGGATCGCGGCGGCGGCGGAGAGCGGGCGGCTCGGCCTCAACGTGCGGTTGTTCGCCGACGAACGCGATCGCCGGCACTTCACCGGCCTGCTCCACCAGGCGTTGCTGGCCGTCCTCGGCGCGACGGCCGGCATCATGGCCGTGCTGTTGCTCGGTACGCCGGGCGGACCGAAGGTCACCGAATCGATGAGCCTGTTCGAGCTGTTCGGCTACAACCTGCTGGTGATCTGCGCGGTCCTCGTGCTCCGCGTCCTGGTCCTGGTCTTCCGGCTACCGGACCAGAGGTCGTCTTGACTTCAACCTAACTTGAACTTCCACCATAGCGGGCATGACTTCCGCCGCGTCGGTCGACGCCCCTCGCCAACGGCTGTTCAGTGGTCCTCATCTGCCGCTCGTGCTGGGTGTGATCGGTCTCGTCACGCTCGGCGCGTTCGAGAACCGGGCCGTCGGTACGGCGTTGCCGACGATGGTGCGCGAGTTCGACGCGGTGGGCAGCTTCGGCCTGGCGAGCGCGGCCCCGAACGCGAGCTACCTCATCTCGCTCGCGGTCGCCGGACTGTGGTCCGACCGGCGCGGCCCGATCCCGACGCTGCGGGCCGGTGCGATCGCGTTCACCCTCGCGCAGTTGCTGGTCGGGACCGCGACGGCGATGCCGATGGTCGTCGCCGGCCGGCTGCTCAGCGGCTTGGCCGAGGGGCTGCTCGACGTCTCGCTGATGGTGCTGGTCGCCCGGGCCCTGCCGGCCGTACTGCGGCCGCGGATGTTCTCGTTGTTCGCGGCGATGTGGATCCTGCCGTCGGTGATCGGCCCGGTGCTGACCGGTGTCGTGACCGAGCAGTTCGGATGGCGTTGGGTGTTCCTCGGTGCGGTCATCCTGCTGGTGCCGAGCTGGATGCTGCTCGGCCCGGCGATGCGCCAGTCGCAGAACGCCCCGGCGCCTGAGCGCAGCGCCGAGGACGCGGCCGAGTTGGATGCCTGGCGGGCCGCGCTGCCGTGGGCGTTCGCCGCGTCGGTCGCACTGTTCTCGATGACGCTGGCCGGTGATCACCTCGAGGCGCACCCGGTGATCGGCGGGATCACGATTCCGGTCGCGGTGGTGACGCTCGGGCTGGCCGCCGTACGCGTGATGCCGAAGGGGACCTTCGTCGCCCGACGTGGCTTCCCGGCCGTGGTCGCCGTCCGCGGGCTCGGTGGGGCCGCGTTCGCCGGCGTGGGTGCTTATCTGCCGCTGCTGCTGACGTTGCAGCACGACTTCAGCCCGTCGCGGGCCGGGGTGACGCTGTCGATCACGGGCGTGAGTTGGGCCTTCGGGTCCTGGCTGCAGGGGCGGGACCACGGCATCCAGCGGGTCACCGTCCTGCGGGCAGGGCTGGCGTTCATGACGGGTGGGCTGCTGGTCACGTCGCTGCTGGCGTGGACGGAGGCGACCACGTGGTTCGGGCTGATCGGCTGGGCGTTCGCCGGGATCGGGATGGGTCTCAGCTCGTCGAGCCTGTCCGTGCTGACGCTGGATCTGTCCGACCACAACAACTCCGGGCGGAACAGCAGCGCCGCGCAGATGGCCGGGACGATGAGCATCTCGACCGCCCTGGCGATCAGCGGCACGCTGCTCGCGTTCAACGCGGACGACCCGCAGCCGTGGGTCTTCGGCGCCATCATCACCGCCGGCGCGTTCGTCGCTCTGCTGGGCCTGCTGATGGCCGGGCGAGTACGGCAGCGCCCTGATTTGCTTGGATGAGCTAGAGTTTGCTCGTGCAAGCAAAACGAACGCTTACCGAGCAGGCGCGGCGGGGTCAGATCGTGGCGGCGGCGATCGAGGTGATCGCCGAAGGTGGGGCGCAGGCCAGCTTCAAGGTGATCGCGGAGCGGGCCGCACTGAGCAGCACCGGCCTGATCTCCTACCACTTCGCGAACCGGCAGGAGCTGATCGACGAGGTCGGTCGGCAGATCCTCGAGGCATTCAGCGCGTTCGTACTCGACCGGACCGCCGGGCTCGAGGAGCCGGCTGAGATCCTGCGGGAGTTCGTCGCGGCCAACATCGCGTTCCTGCAGACCCACCGCGCCCATGCGGCGGCCCTGGTGCGGATCCAGCAGGACACCGCCGCGCTCGCACGATCCGACCAGGCTCAGCTGACCGACGTACTCCGGCGCGGTCAGGCGAGCGGCGTACTGCGGACGTTCGACCCGCAGCTGATGGCCGTGTTCATCCTCTCCATCCGCGACGGCATCATCCGCCAGCTCCAACTCGACCCCGAGCTCGATCTCGACGCAGCCGCACGCGAGTTCGCCGCGCTCGTCGACCAAGCCACCAGGAAGGCATGACGTGAGCGCCACAGTCCAGACAGACACCGGCAAGATCCGCGGCATCGTCCACCCCGATCACCGCGTCTTCCAGGGCATTCCGTACGCCGCTCCCCCGGTCGGGAAACTCCGTTGGGCGCCCCCACAACCCGCCCAGCCGTGGACCGGCGAACGCGACGCGACCAAACCGGGCAACCCCAGCCCGCAGCTCGAGAACGCCATCGCCGACCTCTCCGGCACCAACGAGGACTGCCTGTTCCTCAACGTGACCACCCCGGCCACCGCCTCACCCGAACATCCCAAGCCGGTGATGGTGTGGATCCACGGCGACGGCGCGATCGGTTCCGGCGACCAGTTCGACCCGACCCGGCTGGCCGTCGACGGCGATGTCGTGGTCGTCACCTTCAACTTCCGCCTGGGCGTCTTCGGCGCCTTCGGCTACCCCGGTCTGCAGGACTCCGGCACGATCGGCCTGCAGGATCAGCGAGCCGTCCTGCGGTGGGTCCAGCGCAATGCGGCGGCCTTCGGCGGCGACCCCGGCAACGTCACTCTCTTCGGCGTCTCGTTCGGCGCCACCGCGACCAGCGCGCACCTGATGTCGAAGGAGTCGCGCGGCCTGTTCCACAAGGTGATCATGCAGAGCGGCTTCGCCCTGATGGACATGCCGGCCGGCGTCGTCTACCCGGGCATCCCCGCCCTGCCTTGGTACGGCTGGACCACCACGGCGGCCGCCGAGGCCCAAGGCGCCGCGCTCGCCGAGCAACTCGGCTGCCAGGATCTGGCGAGCCTGCGTGCGATCCCGGTCGCCGAGCTTCTCGCCGTACCGCAGGTGATGAACATCTTCCAGCCGTACGCCCTCGGCAACGACCAACTTCCCGCGGATCCGGCGGAGGCACTCCAGGCCGGCGAGTTCGCCGATGTCCCCGTGCTTTCCGGTACGACGCGGGACGAGCACACCACCTTCGTCGCCTTCTTCCGGGAGCTGGCCGGCAGTCCGGTGACCGCCGCGGACTACCCCGAGCTGCTACGGACCGCCTTCGGTGACCAGGCCGCGCAGATCGCCGAGGAATATCGGTTGCAGGACTACCCCACGCCGGCACTGGCCTGGGCGTCCGTGGTCACCGACCGGATGTGGGCCAGCGCACAACTGCGGCAGAACCAGTTGCTCTCGGCAAAGAACCCGCTCTGGTTCTACGAGTTCGCGGACCGCGAGGCACCGTTGGACATCCCGTTCCCGCCGGGATTCCAGCCCGGGGCGTGGCACGCCGGAGATGTGCAGTACCTGTTCCGCACGGACGAGAACGGCATGACAGCAGAGCAGCTCGCCCTTTCCGACGCGATGATCCGCTACTGGACCACGTTCGCCCATCACGGTGATCCCAATGGCGCCGGCCTGCCGGAATGGCCGAGGTTCACCACCCCCGGCACCGTCTTGTCATTGGCGCCGAACGCGATCCGCCCGGTCGACTACGCACAGGAGCACCGGCTGGCGTTCTGGAAACAGATTGGGGTCTAGAGTGAGCTCATGGCTGAGCTGCTGACCGACGACCAGATCGATCTCGCGATCCGTGACCACCTGCCCGAGTGGAAGGTCGTGGACAAGGAACTGGTCCGCAGCGTCAAGAAGGACACGTTCCTGGACGGCATCCGTCTGGTCGCCACGGTCGCCCAGCTGGCGGAGTCGATGAACCACCACCCGGACATCGACATCCGCTACACCACCATCACGTTCCGGATCAGCAGCCACGACGCCGGCGGCATCACCGACGACGACCTAGTGCTGGCCCGCCACATCGACACCGCCGCCGGCTGACCTCTGACGCAGGCCGATCAGCACGCCCTCGGTGTCGCGCAGGTAGCAGAGCCGTCCGACGCCTGGTAGCTCCTGCACCTCGCCGACCGGCTCGCCACCGGCATCGCGCGCGGTGTCGAGCGTCGTCGCGAGGTCCTCGACGTCGATCCAGGCGATCGTGGGCTGCGTCTGGTACCGGCCGCTCATGATCGCGCCGTCGATGCCTTCGCCTTCGCCGGTGCGGGCAAGCAGGTACCCCTCCGGCACCGCCGCCGGAGTGACCTGCCAGCCGAAGACCTGGCGGTAGAACTCCGCGGCCCGGTCGTGGTCCGCGGCAACGATTTCGATGTGGATGATTCGTCCCATGGGACCGATCCTCACCCGTCGACGGGCGCGCCGTCTTGGACGGATCTTCCATGCATCAGGGCCGCAATCCCGTTCTGCACGGCGAGGAACGACGTCGCGCTGACGCCGGTGTACCGCTTGAAGTCCCGGGCCGCGTGCGCCTGGTCGTAGTACCCGTGCAACGCCGACAACGTCGCCTGAGCATCGGCGGGACCGTCGAGCAGGCCGCCGACGAAGTGGTAGTAGCGGATGATCTCGGCGTACTGCTTCGGCCCGATCCCCAGGCTCCGCCGGAACACCCGATACAGCGTGCTGTACGACGTCCTCGTCTGCTCGGCCACCTCGCCGACCGCCGTACCGCCGAATGCCACGTCGATCACGCGCACCGCGGCCGCGACGACCGGCAGCGGCCGGGCCGGAGCCAGTCGCGGGGACAGGAAAGCGGCCAGCCGGT
>DASTVQ010000005.1:0-3774 GCA_035759015.1 Kribbella sp. | reverse complement strand
CCAGATCGAGTCGAAGACCATGTCCAAGCTGCGCCACCCGTCGCGGTCCCAGGTGCTGCGCGACTACCTCGACTAGGTGTAGCCCACGTCGGCGGCCGGAGACCGTCGCTGACCTGCAGCGACCCGGCCCGAGCTTCTCCGAACCACCCAGCAGACGAGGCCGCTGGGCCGGGTGAGTCCCGGCCCTGCGGCCTCGTCGTGGTTCTACCGCGGCTCCGTGCGACGCGGGGTGGAAGGTCGGTCAAGAGGGCGGAGCGAAGAACTCCAGGGCGATGCCGTCCGGGTCGCGGAACGACAGGCCTGACCCGTAGGGGGCATCGACGATCCCGCCGTGGACGACGCCGAGCTCGTCCAGACGCATGCCCCACTTCTCGAGCTCTGCTCGATCGCCGCAGCTGAACGCGACGTGGTCGAGTCCGGCGCTACGTTCGTCGAACGCCGCTGCGCCGGTCTCAGCATGCTTGTGCAGGCCGAAGAGGTGGCCTCCGCCGAGCGCGAACACGGTGTGGTGGAAGGCACCAGCGTCCACGCCCTCGTCGAGGACCGGCGCGCTGTCGAAGAGCTCGGCGTACCAGGCGGTGCTGCGGGCCAGGTCGGTGACGGTCACGGCGATGTGGGTGATGCCGGGGAACTCGGGCACGGTGGCCTCCTTGGTGGTGTCGTCTGTGGGCTGGTTCGGCGTCCTTGTCACGACTGGTCGGTTCCGAGGTCGGACCGGATGTCGAGCAGGGCACGTGCGCCGTCTGTGATGTTGACCCGGTCGTCGCCGCCGAACGTGTCGATCTGGAGCCGGTCGGTCGGGTCGCCGCCGGTAACGACGGTCCGCGCGGACAGCCCGGCCACGTCGACCGCGCCGCCGTCCGCCGTCACTTCGACGCGGTCGGCCTGGCCGGAACCGGTCACCCGGACGGTGTCGTCCCGGGCGTCTGCGGCGCCGCGTGTGGAGGCCAGGTCGATCTCCGCCACGGTGACGTCGGTGCCGCTGAGGTCGCCGATCGTCACTGCGTCCGAGCCGCCGAAGGTCGCGAGGTCAAGCCGCTCCACGCTCTCGAGGTCCATCCGGATGTTGCCGGGACTGCGCAGGAAGACCGCGCTCTGGCCGTTCGCCGACAATGACATCAGCTCGTCCGCGTCGGAGCCGTTGAAGGCCAACGTGTCCCGGCCGAGGCCGCCGACGACCGTGTCGTTGCCTTCGCCGGGGTTCCATGCCGCCGTGTCGTCGCCGTTCCCGAGCACCTCGACGTCGGTTCCGACGCCGCCGTTGACGAAGTCGACCCCCGTGCCACTGACCACGAGGTCTGTCCCGGCCCCGCCCAGGAGGAAGTCCTCCCCGGAGCCGCCGTCCACGACATCGTTCCCGGCGCCCATCACGGCGGAGTCGTTGCCTGCTCCGGTCGTGATGGTCATCGGCACGTCGGCGAGGGGCCCGCCGGTGAGCGTCCGGAAGTCGTCGTCGCCCGCATGCAGGTCCACCGACGCCGAGTGGAAGGTGCTCCGATCAAAGCGTCGGGGTCCGCTGTTGCCGCCAAGGTCCACGACGACGGAGTCGAGCGCCGTTGAGTCGACGGTGATCTGGTCGGCGGCGTTCGTGCCGCTGATGGTGAGGACGTCGTCAACGACGGCGGCCCGGGCCTGCACGGGCGTCGCCTGCGCCGGCCCCGCGGCGAGCGTCGCGGCCACCCCGATCGCGGCCGCCGCAGCCGCAGCCGCGGCGGCCCTGCCGTGTGACCTCTGGGTCCTGTGCTGCACTCTCATTGTCCGCTCTTCTCGTCATCGGGTCGGCCCGTGCCGACCTCTAGCGCTTCTACGGCGGCGAACCGACGGTGGTTCGCGGGGAACCGACGGTGGTTCGCGGGGAACCGATCCGTGACGCCTCGCGTAAGCAGGCAGTGAGACGTGGCACGGCCTCTTCCGAAGCGGCTCCTGTGCTCTCCACGAGCTGGGAGTCCGGCGGTGAACGGTGGGCTAGCGTGACGACCGTGGCCATGAACGACGCCGACTTGGCGTCGCGGTTCGCTTCCGGTGACGCGGACTCGGTCCGGGTCGTCTACCAGAGCTACGGCCGGCTGGTCTTCTCGATTGCGTTCAAGGTGCTCGGAGATACGGGGCTCGCGGAGGACGCGACCCAGCAGACGTTCGTGCAGGCCTGGCGTGCCGCGGGCAGCTACGACCCGAGCCGCGCGCTCGCAGCCTGGCTCACCACGATCGCGAAGCGGGTCGCCATCGACGTCTACCGGCGCGAGCGGCGGCATCGCAACGTCGACAACATCGACACCGCCGACAGCGCGTCGCTGGTCACGCTGCCGCCATCGATTGACCAGATGCACGAAGTGGCAGAAGTACGACGGGCACTGGCAGAGTTGCCGGCGACTGATCGCGCCCTGATTCGCATGCAGCACTTCGACGAGCTCAGCCACGCCGAGATCGCCCACGAGCTCGAGATCCCACTCGGCACCGTGAAGTCGCGAACCTTCCGGGCGCACCGGCGGCTGGCCGGGGTACTGGCCCACCTGCGCGCCGATCCAGCAGACTCCTCACCCACAGCTCGGCTCGAGGAGGGTTCCGATGGATGACTCCGACCTGACGCCGGGTGAGCGCGCCGAGCTCGAACGGGTACGCCACGTACTGGCGGACCCGGCCGTATGGATGGAGCCGGCGCCCGATCTCCAGGAAGCGGTGGTCGCTGCGATCGCCCAGGAGGCCCGCGCCGGAAGGCAGCGGCGCCGGATCCGATTCGCCGTGGCTGGCGTCGCCGCAACGGTCTTGCTTGCTGCGGGCGTGACCGTGGGTCTGCAGGCGAACCGTGCGGAACCGGTCGAGTTCGCGGCGTCCCTCAGCGGCACCGAGCTCGCACCAGACGCCGCCGGGGACGTCACGCTCACCAAGACCCCGAGCGGATGGAAGATCCGGCTGAACGCGACCGGGCTTCTTCGTCGCGCAGACGGGGAGTTCTACGAGGCGTGGCTGAAGGACGACGCCGGCCTGCTGGTTCCGATCGGCACGTTCAACGATGGCCACGACGTCACGCTCTGGTCAGGCGTGGGCCCGACTACCTTCCCGACGCTGACCGTCACCCGGGAGGTCGCCGACGGCGACCAGGCGTCATCGGGCCAAGTCGTGCTCATGGGTCAGGCGGACGAGTCCTGAGGGCTGCCTGTGACTCTGCCGATGCAGCTCCTCGCTCCGGTGCCTCCGCAAGGTCCTGCTGACGGACTCGTGCGTGATCATCGACTTCACACCACCGACGCCGTCAGGGTTGTTCTGAAGGACATGAGAGCTCGCGGTCTTCACCCCACGGCGAACTCACGGCCGTGACGGGTGCCGGGCCGGCCTGATCGTTCTCAGTCCAAGGTATTCCACCGCACAGCGCTCATGACCTGCACGTTTCCGATGCTCACCCGCACAGCGCACAGTCATGCCTAGTGCGCGACTACCTCGACTGTGTCGTCGCCGCTGCCTCGGCTGGCATGCCGCTACTGGACCCACATCTGGGCGACGAGCGGGCCGAAGAGTGGGTGCACGTTGAGGTTGCCGACCCGATGGCTGACGAAGTCCTGCTGTTGGATGGTGCTGAACGGGATCACTGCCGCGGCGCGCACGACCGCCCTGTCCAGCGCGGCAAACGCCTCGCTCGCACGGGCAGGATCGGTGAGCTGCAGCTCGGTCGCCTCAGCCATGCGCGCGTCCAGCGCCGGATCGCAGTGACGTCCGATGTTGAAGCCGCCCTCGCAGGCGCCCATTGCGGCGACGTATTGCGACGCGGCCGGGTAGTCG
>DASTVQ010000004.1:0-32322 GCA_035759015.1 Kribbella sp. | reverse complement strand
TCAACCAGACCATCACCACCCTCAGAGCCATCGCCGAAGCCTTCCCCGCCGGACAAGCCCTCGCCCGCCGACGCACCACCAAACACCACACCTAACCCACCAACCACCACCCCACCAGCACCACCGACATCCCGCACGAGCGGTCGATCAGGCCAAGCGCCAGGGCCGATGCACGGGCCCTCGAGCAGCGGGCTCCCAGCACGTTCATTCCGCCGGCTCTCGACGCAACCGCGGCCCGGCGTCTGCTCCACAACCACGATAAGGAGATCGGTTCCGATGCAGTTCACCAACACCATCACGCTCAACCGTCAACCGATCGAGGTGTTCGCGTTCCTCGCCCACTTCGAGAACCTGCCGCTGTGGAACTATGCGATCAGCGAGACCCGGCGGATCTCCGGCGGCCCGGTGGGCATCGGCTCGCGCTACTGGCAGGCCCGGACGCTCCCCACCCCAAGCGAGGAGACGTTCACAGTGACCGAGTTCGAGCCCGGCCACCGGCTCTCGATCCGAGGTGCTCTCGGGCCCTTCGAAGGCGATATCACCTACCTGCTCGAGCCGGCAGGAGACGCCACCACCCTCACCAACACGATGAACCTCCAGGCCTCGGGTCCGATGCGCCTCGTTGCGCCGTTGGCGGCGTCCCGGATCAAGTCGGCCGTGGCCGCCAACCTCGACACGCTGAAAGACATCCTCGAAGCGGGCCAGCATGCACGAGTCGCTCGACCTTGAGCGTTCTCAAGCCGACGACGTCGGCCAAGGAGCAGCGCGGCCGCGGCTACTCCCGCCGCAGCCGCGCGGGCACTGCGCGCATGGGGCTGCGCGGCTCTCAAGGCGCACCGCATCACGTGGTGGGCGATCGGAGACAGGGTCCCCGCGCCCTGGCCGAGAAGCTCGGCTCACCCCGCGAGGGCGCACTGCCTCATCGCAGTATGGTCGATGCCCAGTCCACCACTGGTGGAGAAACGACCTGCTGAAAGCCCGGCTACGGATGCCAGCTCAGGGCGGGATCGGGGTGGTTGGTGAAGCCGACGGTCCGCCAGCCGTCACCGGCAGTCGACGGGTTGAAGAAGTCGCCGCCGAGGGTCTCGAACAGCAGCGCCCGGAGCCGGAGCAGTTCGTCCCCATCGGCGGCCACCGCGCGTCGTACCTCAGGAATGCCGGGACTATAGGCCGCTGACTGCCGCCTCAGGAAGACTTACTTGCGACTCGGTCGCAGATTCTCTCGGTCGACCGGCCCCAACAGATGCCCGCGCATGGCTACTGGGCCCGCGAGGCTCCGGACGACGGGTGCCGTGCTCGACGACTCGAGAATCTCGCCGACCGGCTGGCTCACTGACCGGTGCGGCCGTCGATGCACTCGCGCAGCAGGTCAGCGTGGCCGGCGTGGCGGGCGTACTCCTCGATCACGTGGACGATGACGTCGCGGACGCTCACGGTCTCATCGTCGAACGGCACCTCCCGCCCCAGGTCGTCCTCGTCAAGCGCGTCGAGCCACTCGTCGGCTGCGGCGATCTCGGCCTTCCACGCGGCGAACGCCTCCTCGACGACAGCGGGGTCGGCGACCGCATCGTTGAAGTCCGCGTCCTTGTCATCGTCGCGTTTGAACAGGCGGGGGCGATCGGTCTTCCCTTGCAGCACCCTCTGGAACCAGTGGTTCTCCACCTGCGCCAGGTGCCGGATCAGCCCGAGCAGGCTCAGGGTGCTCGGCGGAACAGAGCGGCGGGCAAGTTGCTCGGCGTCGAGGCCGCCGCACTTCATGTCCAGGGTCAACCGGTAGTTGCCGAGGTACTCCCGCAGTGTTGCCTTCTCGCCCTTCGGGTTGCCATAGGTTCGCGGATCGTCGGCGGGGTCCACCCACATGTTGCTCATAGCGCCTAACCTTTACGGCAACCCGCTGCTGACGCAAGCGGTTACCGATTCCCCCCGAGCCGTTCATCGGCTGAACGCACTCAACTGCCGCGGACATACCCCACTTCAGCCTCCGGCCCGTGTCGCTCTCGAGGTGGCCCGAGACTGCGCCCCTGCACTGAACCGACTCCAGTTCGTACCACGTTTTGACTCCACGAAGCGTCCGGATAGCCGGCAGCGGAGGAACTCGTCGTTGCGGCACCGGCTTTCGGACGCAATCGCTCAGCGGCGGTGGGAGCGGTGCCAGCGGCGGCGGTTGTCGAGTCGGCTGAACAGGGCGATCCAGAACAGCACCCAGAGGATCCACGGCGCGGCCAGCGAGAAGGTGGCGACGACCAGGCCGACCATAAGGACCGGTGCCAGCCAGAGGAACATCGGTGGGCCCGGCCGGGACCTCTGTGGACCGGGCCGGAAGCCCGGCGACCGCGTCCGCGACCCGGGCTGGAGGGCCGCGTGGTCCGGGAGATCTGCGAACAGTGGCGACAGGTCGTCGGTGTACCGTGCTCGCGTCGCCTGGTCGCTGCGCTCCTCGAACTCCTCCTGCGTCAGCCGTCCGGCCACAAAGTGCTCACTGAGTGCGGCCACGGCCTCGTCGCGTTCGGCATCGCCGATCCGGATCGGGCCGATCCGGGCCGGAAAGTGCTGGCTCATGACCGGTCCTGCTCGTCGTCGGTGAGGATGGAGTACAGCGTGCGTCGCAGGTCGGCCAGCGCCTTGCGGGCGCGGGCTTGCTGGTCGGGAGTGCCCGCGGCGAGGATCTGCCACAGTGCCGTCCCCACCTGCCCGAGGAGCGGTTTCAACCCGCTCTCGTCGTCCTCGGCCGTCGCTGTCATCGCCTCCCAGGGAGCAGACACCTCGTCGGCGTGTTCGGCGACATAGGTGCGACCCTCGTCGGTGAGTGTGAACGTCCGGCGCCCGACCTCGGCATCCGCCGTGACCAGGCCCTCGTCCTCGAGTTGCTGGAGCGTCGGGTAGATCGAGCCCGGGCTGGGCTTCCACATCCCGCCGCTGCGCTCGGCGATCTCCTGGATGATCTGGTAGCCGTTCATCGGCTGTTCGGCCAGCACTGCGAGGATCGCGGCGCGCACGTCACCGCGGCGCGCCTTCGGCCCGCGCCAGCCGCGCGGACCGCCGGGCCCCCATGGCGGGCCGAACCCTGGCCCGCCGAACCCTGGGCCGCCGAACGTGCTCCACTGCGCGCCGAACGGATGCTGGCCTCTATGGCCGCGCCGCCCGGTCATGGCGGCGAACCACTCACTCCTGATGTCGTCGACGAACGAGCAATGCTGTGCGATCCGCTGCCAGGGCCACCCGGCTGCGTACGTTGAACCGGTCATGCCGACCACCGTCCTCACGAAGGCGTGTTGCGATACGTCGACGATATATCGCGAAAGATTGGTAACCAAGGGCGCGAAAGGCGTATCTTCCCGAGTGATTGACCGATAGTTCAGGCCGGTGGCGCGCGGTCAACACTCCTGACCTCGTCGTCCTGGCCAGCGCCCGCTTCGAACGCGGGCAGCCCGTCGAACGCCTGACCTCTGCGCAGGCTGAGCCCTTCAGCCGATCCGCTTGTCTTGCTAGCCTCCCGATTGGTGAGTCTCCAAGTTACGGTCGTCCACGCCTGCCAGCGTGCTGGGCGGGGCGGGAGTCCGACCGCGGTTGTCGACGAGACGTTGTTGAGCGACGCCGAGCGCTGTGCAGTGGCGGTCGCGGCGGGCACATCGCATGTCGTGTTCATCTCGACCGAGGAACACGGGTCCGGTCGCCCGGCCGCGTCGCTGCGATTCTTTACTGCGACCGGAGAGCTGCCCGCCTGCGGGCACGGCACCGTGGCCGCGCTGGCGGTGCTGGCCGAACGCGCCCGGACGCGGGAGTACGAGGCTGTTCTGCGGTCTGGCGGCCGGACTTTCCTCGGCCAGGCCGCCGGCGGCGGCGACCGGTACGAGGCTGCATTCGATCCCGGACCCGTCGAGCTGCGCACCCCCACCGCGGCGGACAGCGAACCGGTCCTGTCCGCGTTGGGCATTGATCCTGAGGAGGCGTCCGCACGGTGTCGTATCGCCTCGGTGGGACGCCCGCGGATGCTGGTGCAAGTCTTTGATCGTGAGGTCCTGGCGGATCTGGCACCCGACATGACCCGCCTTCGGGAGGCTTGCGACCGGCTGGGATTGCTGGGCTGCTACGTCTACAGCACGCCCTCACCAGACGGACGCGCCGCGGCCCGTATGTTCGCCCCTGCGATCGGTGTCCCCGAAGACATCGCCAACGCCAACAGCACCGCCTGCCTGGCCGCACATCTCGCCGACCACGGCATGTTCACACTTGACGTCGACATGGGCGACTCGCTCGGCGAACCCTCCACCGTCGCTGCCACCACCCGACCCGGTCCTGGAGGCCCGCTGGTCCGAGTCGGCGGCACCGCGAAGATCACCACGGATATCTCACTCATCTGATCCACCACTCGAGGGGCGGGTCGCGCGCTCCCGGGCCGGACCGGTGTGCGTTACACGACGATCGCGTGCGCTGCGGTAACCGGAATGCGGTAGACCGAAACGTGCGACCGGGAGTCGGCGGTGAACTCGGTCCCTGCCCAGTCGGCGTGCCTCGTCTCCAGTTCGAACCCGGCCAGCTGCGCCATGAGGTCAAGTTCAGCTGGCCAGATGTAGCGGTGCGGGCTACGGAACAGCTGCGCCTGCTCGCTCTCACCGAATCTGAAGTGGTGCGAGACGACTTGCTGGTGGAGAACGTCGTAGGTGTCCAAGCCGATGTACCCGGGCTCGGAATGCCAGACCGTGGCCTGCTGTCCCGGCGGGAGCCTCCGCAGCTCAGGAACCCACAGCTCGATCACGAATCGGCCACCGGGAGTGAGATGACGGGCGGCGTTGCGAAAGCATGCGACTTGTTCAGCTTGGGTGAGCAAGTTCGAGATCGTGTTGAAGACGAGGTAGACGAGGCTGTACTCGCCCGGAACCCGAGCGGTGGCCATGTCGCCGACGACAACCTCGATCGTCGCTTCGTCAACCTTCGTCCGCAGTTGCTCGATCATAGGACCGGAGAGCTCTATGCCGGTAACGGGAATGCCGCGCTCGGCCAAGGGGACGGCGACTCGACCGGTGCCGATGGCGAATTCGAGCGCTCGGCCGTCGCCCGCGAGTTCGGCGAGGCGGTCGACCGTCGGCCCCAGGACTTCGGGGGCGAACATTCCAGTGCCCGGGGTGTCGTACCGCCGGGCAGCATCGACGTCCCAGATGTCCTCCTGTCGCATGGCTTTGACGATGTCAACGGACGCCTGACTGTGTCCAGCAGTTTTGAGGTGGGGTGTGTCGCACGACGAGTCGCTGCGGCTTGGACAGCAGCGGTTCGAGTAAGGCACGGTACGTGCGTGGCTGGCATGCCGAACGGTACTACCCACGGCTGCGGCACGTGGCCACGGTGATCTCATCCGATGAGTCCTTCGTGCCACCGTCGATCTCTGATCCCAAGCTGGTCATGCACGCGTCGTATGACGCCGATCACACGGTGGATGTCAACTGGCAATGGGCTTGTCAGGTTGGCGATGCGCGGTCGCTGGCACCGCTGTATCCAACGCCGGGGGAGCAGGCCGGATACCGGGATCTCGACCGCGAGCGTGCGATCCTCGCCGACTTGGAGCTGCCGCGGGATGAGTACGAACTGCTCCGTCCCGCTGTGGACCGGACGGGCGCGAACCGGCCGTTGGCTCCGCATGCCGTGCTCACCGGCCTCGACACGATGCGGTTCGCGACGGAGGTGCTGCCGCAACTGGCTGACCACTCAGAGGTCGAGGTCGAGGTCAGTGGTGACCAGGCCGACTATCGCGAGGTCGGCCTCAACCTGACCGAGGCGGACTACTGCTTCGTGCTCGACCCCTGGTGGAACCGGCAACCGAAGCGCAGGCGGTGGACCGGATACACCGCATCGGACAGACCCGAAATGTCATGGTGTACCGACTCATCGCCAAGGACACGATCGAGCAGAAGGTGATGGCGCTGAAGGCGAAGAAAGCCGAACTGTTCGCCAGCGTACTGGGGGAGGGCGGTGCATTCGGTGCCGGTCTTGACGCCGATGACATCCGTGGGCTGTTCGCCTAGAGGTCGCCATACGTCGCAGGCGGTAGCGCGGATCCGAGTCGGTGGTCCGGCTGCTCACGATCGGTCTCCTGCCTGGTCGGTGTGGGTGTCGGCAAGGGCGAGTTTCCCTGCAGGTAAAGGGTGTTGAAGCCGAGCATGTCAATCAGCCGGCCGGGCCGGGTGGGCCAGCCGGCGAGGAAGGCGAGCAGTCCGGTGCCGCGCCAGTCCTGAGGGAACCCATGCTCAGGTTCCGACCGCGGGGTGGCGCGACGAGTTGCCCCACCTCTCACTGACCGCCGTGGCCGCGCCGGCGGGCTTCCCTGGCACCCCCGAGACCGGCCAGTGCGGCGCCCACGCAGGCTGCCGCGAGGAGTGCAGCCAGGTGCGGGGTCCGCAGGTTGGTGGCGAAGCTGTGCACCTGAGGGTTGGCCCACTCAAACACGTAGGAAGGTGGCCACCAGGCCGAGAAGCCCCGTGCGGCGGGGGGAAGCCCTGGCACCGGGATGAAGCCACCGGCAGCGAAGTACGTGCCCAGGGACGCCAGGATCACGATGGGCTGGATGGCCCGGTGGGTCCGGAGCAGCTGGGCCAGCAGGACGCCGAGGCCGCCGGCGGCGATCATCGCCGGAACCAGGATGGCCGCGAAGCGGAGCAGCTCACCCGCCCCTGCGCGGAATCCGAACGCGAGAGCCATGAGTCCGGTCGGGACCGCGGTGAGTACGGCGAGGACGATGGCAGCCGCAGCGGCCCCCGCCGCGCCGATCCCTGCGCCGAGCGGGGTCAGGACGAGCTCCTTGGTGGTGCGGATCTCCTGCTCCATGGCGAACAGGTTCGCGGCGATCAGCGTCGACCCGAGCAGCAGCGCGAGGATGATCGCGCTGCCGCCCATGAACGCGGTGCGGGAGACGTCGACCGGTCGCGCCTTCGTGATGGTGGCGTGCAGCTGTTGGTGGCCGGCGCGGTCGTCGTACAGGTTCGCCGTGGCGACCAGCCGCAGACGGACGTTCTTCATGGCATCGGTGTTGATGTTGTACGTCGTGACGCGCAGGGTCTGGTCCTCCGCGAACCCAGGGGGCACGTGCACGGAGAGCTGTCCTCGGCCGCTGCGCACCAGCTCCGACGCAGCGCCCTCCGACGTCCTGGACAGCGCGTAGTAGGGCCCCCGGGAGCCATGCGTGTCCTGCAGCGCCCTGACGACCTGACGCGACGCGGCGGTGTCGTCCCCGTCGGTCAGCGCGGTGGGCCAGGCGTCGGTGGCGCCGAAGATGATGCTGGCCAGCCCCAGCACGACCATGGGGACGGCGACCGTCTGCACGATCAGGTCCGGTCGCCGTCGAGCGATCCGCAGGTTGCGACCGATGACGGCAAGCAGCGCATGGACGCGGCTCATCGAACCTCCTACTGGCCTTGGTTGAAACGGATGGTGCGGGTCAGACGCCACATCGCCAGGGCGGTCAGGGCGGTCAGAGCGAGCAGGCTCCAGCCGAGGGCCGCGCCGACACCGGACGGCGGCGAGAGCCCGGCCACCTCGAAGCGGAACGCCTCGATCAGCCTGGCCAGGGGGATCCAGGCGGTCGCGCGCCACAGCGGTTCGATGACGCCACCGTGGGCGAAGCCGCGGATGTAGGACTCGTAGCCGCTGACAAGGAAGTGCCCGACCGACAGGATCACGGCGATGGGGATGAGCGGCAGCGACCTGCGCAGAATCACACCGAGAAGGGTCCCCAGGGCGGTGCCGTATCCCCAGGTCACCGCCAGGACGACCACCGATCTCGGGCCGATGTCGGCCAACGGGTAGCCGAGCACCCAGCCGACGCCCAGGACGCCGGCGGACACAGTGGCCAGGGAGAGGACGGCGCTGGAGCACCACTTGCCCAGGACGAGCGTGCGGGTCCCGGCGGGGCTGAGCAGCAGCGACTTAGCGGTTCTGTCCTCCCACTCGCGGGCGATGAGCGTGCCGGCGTTGACCATCCCGGCGTACAGAGCGGCGAGCACCATGAGTGCGGTGCCGAGATAGATCGTCACCGGGATGTCGTGAGCCAGCACGGTCGCTTCCTGGATGCGCAGCTTCGCGTCGGCGTGGACGCCGTGCTCGAGCTCGAAGACGCGCATGGCGTGCTCCAGGCGCAGGTGCTGGTTCTTGACCCCGTCGGCATTGATGTTCACGACGTCCAGCGCCAGGTCGACGCGCTCGCCGTCGCGGACCCGGTCACCGAAGCCGGCCGGGATGGTCACCAGTGCGCCGACCGTCCCGTCGGCGTACATCTGGCGTGCCTCCCCCGGGTCGGTCGTGCGGATCTCGTAGTAGCGCCCGTCGTCGTTGTGCAGCTGTCGCATGACCTCGACGAACTTCCGGGCCTCGACAGAGGAGTCATCCACGGCCACCGCCACGGGTGCCGTCGTGGAGACGTGGATGACGATCGCGTACAGCATGGTGAACGCGACGGGCACGATGACGCTCAGCAGCGCGAAGAGCGGTGCGCGCGCAGTGACGCGCAGGTCCTTGCGCAGCAGCGCGAAGACTGGCCACATCGGTGACTCCCCCTCTCTCAGTCCCGCAGGCCGCGGCCGGTGTGGTGCAAGAACACGTCCTGCAGGCTCACCTGGGGCACCTCGGTCCTGGGTGCTGTCGGCGGCAGCGCGGACGTCAGCTCGGCGAAGGTGCCACTGACCACGTTCTTGCCTTGGTCGATGATCACGATGCGGTCCCCGAGCCGCTGCGCCTCCTCCATGTAGTTGGTGGTCAGCAGCACAGCCCGACCGGCTGCGGCGGTCTCCTCGATGCGGCTCCAGATCGCCTCCCGCGATTGCACGTCCACGCCGAGCGTGGGTTCGTCCAGGAGCAGGACGTCGGGGTTCATCATCAGGGCCCGGGCCAGGGCGAGGCGACGTTGCATGCCTCCGGAGAACGTGCCGGCCCGGTCGTCCGCCCGCCCCTGCAGCTGCACCAGCTCCAGGGCCTCGTCCACCCGGTCCTTCACGTCGCGACGCGGGATGCCGTAGTAGCTGGCGTGGAAGGTCAGGTTCTCCCGGGCGGTGAGCTCGGGGTACGTGGACGTCTCCTGCGGCACCAGCGCCACTCGCCGCAGCACGTCGGCTCGCTGACGCTGCGGCTCCAGCCCCAGCACCCGCACGCTGCCGGCGGTGGGCGGAAGCAGGCCCACGAGAACATTGACCAACGTGGTCTTGCCCGACCCGTTCGGCCCGAGCAGGCCGAGTACCTGCCCGCGTGACACCTGCAACGAGACGCCGTCCAGGGCGAGGAACGAATCCTTTCCCCGCCGGTCGAAGGTCACGGTGACGTCCTCGACCTGGACCGGCAGTGGCTCGGCTTCCTCGAGGCTGGTGCGCGAGTCAGTCATCTGGTGCTCCGTCAGGGTGATCCGGGTGAACAGGCATGACACTGCCGCACCTCCCGGATATATTCGACCTTGATGAATAAACGACGCGGCCGTCCCAGCGGTCCTGGGAGCGACGCCCGGGCCCGGATCCTGCGGGAAGCTCGTCGCCGGTTCCTCGAGCACGGCTACCGCGGGACCACTCTGCGGGCGGTGGCCGCCGGAGCCGATGTCGACGTCGCGCTCATCAGTTACTACTTCGGTTCGAAGCAAGCCCTGTTCGGGGCCGCAATGGCGATCCCCATCGGCCCCTCCCAGGTGCTGGACGCCGTCCTCCGGGGCGATCCCGAGGGGTTGTCGGAGCGACTTCTCGCAGCGGTGATCCGGACCTGGGAGGACCCCGAGTACGGGCCACCCCTGAGGGCGTTGGTCTCGACGGCCATGCAGGACGAGACCGTGCTGCGCGTGTTCCGCGACTACGTCGAGCGTGAGGTCATCTCGAGGCTCGCGGCCCACCTTCGCGGACCTCGCGCCACCGAACGCGCTACGACGGCCGTCACGGTCGTCGTCGGGATGATCTTCAGCCGGTACGTCCTCGAGCTGGCTCCGTCCACGACCATGTCGGTCAAGGACACGAGCCGGACGATGTCCCCCTGCCTGCGCGTCGCCCTGGTGTCGACCCGACGCGGCCCGGTCGCCCGACGCGATGGGTGACGCACCCTCGTCCTGACGAGGCCCACCCGGTGCGGAGGGTGAGCAGGCTCGGGGCGGTCCCCCTGTCTGCCCGTTGCTCGACTGCTGGCGCCCGTTCCGACGATCCGTGCCATCGAGTCGATCCCGTACCTCGGATCGGTGAACCAGATCGAGCCGTCCAAGCTCTCCACCACGTCGTTGGGGCAGGAGGCTTTTGCCACGCCTTGCCAGCTCGTCCCCTCGGTCGTCGCATGTAGTCGACGGGGTGCGGCCACTACAGACTGGAGAGCTCTCCGGTTGCGTGCTGGAGCTCGTGAATGCACCACAGGCCGTCCGGGGGTGGCCTCGGGGACAGTCTGAACAGGCTAGGCTAGGCTTCCGCTGTTTCGCCCCCGTAGCTCAGGGGATAGAGCAATGGTTTCCTAAACCATGTGCCGCAGGTTCGAATCCTGCCGGGGGCGCCTGTGTGATCTCTCAAGAGATCGGCGGCAGCCGAACCCACGGTCTGTGGGTTCGGCTGTTGTCATTTCGGGGTCTGGGTGCCGCGGGGTCGGTAGTCGCGGGTGGGGTCGAGGACGAGTTCGCCGGTGCAGTTCGCCGGTGGTGGCGTTGACGACGCGGACGTGGAGGTTGTGGGCGAGCAGGATGACGTGGGTTCCGGTGTGGGTTCGGCCGATGCAGATGTGGTGGAGGCGGCGGGCGTGGCGCAGGGTGATGCAGCCGGTCTTGTCGACGCGGTCGTGCCGCATCCGGTCGTGGGTGTCGGGTCGAGGGAGCTGCTGAGCACTGCCTTGGGGTGGGTGTCGCAGGCGCGACGCACTCACCAGGATCCGCACATCACTCCGCCGGACGTCACTACCGGCGTAGGACCTTAGCCTCTGGGAGCGCGGTACAGAGATACCAAGCATGGGCAGTGAGTTGGCCGAGGCGCACCGGACTCGGCACGAGCCACCATGTGGAAGGAGAAGAAGATGCCGAAGGTATCGAGGGCCACAGCTTCGTCTCACCAAGAGTTCCCGGGCTACGTGGACACTCACGAGGAGGAAATCGGTGACTGGACCGTCAGCATCGAAAGCAACTTCACCGACATGGACCTCGCGCCGTTCTTCAAGGGCGCGCCGAATGATCAGTGCCAGGCGAACCACATGGGCTACGTACTCAAAGGGAAGTTCGGTGTCCGGAGAGCCGACGGGGACGAGGAGATCTTCGAGGCCGGTGACGCGTTCATCATCGAGCCGGGGCACACGCCGATCGTGTTCGCTGGATGCGAGTACGTGGCCTTCACCCCCACCGAAGAGGCGAAGCAGCAAGCCGCGGTGGTTATGCCGAACGTGATGAAGTACGCGGAAGAGCACGGAATCGAACTGCCGGGTCAAGTGACGTCTTCCTAGTACCCACGTCAGGCGCGGTGCGCTCAGGCAGCTGCCGCGGTCCCCGGGTCGAGGCGCTCACGCGCCGAACGCAGCGGTCGACGGCGCAGCACAGCCACGCCGCCGACCCAGAGCCGTCAGAATCAGCCGGTGAGGGCGTACACCCCCAGATGGCCGGCGATCGACGCGTATCGCTCGGCATAGATGGTCGTGCACTGCCCGTCTGAGCACCCGCTACCGGCGACTGCCATGCCGCGGATGGTTGCCGAATCGGCCGCGGGCTTGGTGTAGATCGGACCACCTGAGTCGCCGCTGCGGATGACGATCTGGCCACCCTTGGTGCCCCGCATCAGGTACGTCGTGCAGCCGTCGAGGTCACAGAAGGTGGAGCTGTTGGACTGGACGGTGATTCCGCAGAGGGAGGTGCTGTAGCTGCCGGATTGGCAGACCAGCGTGCCGACGGCGGGATCTCCGGCGCTCTTGACGGTGCGGACGTCCTCGGTGTCGCCGGCGCCGTCGGTCCAGATCTTGGGCCCGTACGAGCTGCCGGTGAGTAGGGCCTGGTCGTAGTCGGGGTAGTTCGTCCGGACCGAGGTTGTGCCGTAGTAGTTGCTGCCTGAGTACCAGGTCGTGCCGACGCCGCCGCAGTGGCCGGCGGTGACAGAAGCGCGGGTCCCGGTGGAGCGACGGACAACGGTGAATCCGGCGGTGCAGTTGCGGATCGCGGAGGTGATGCGCGCTCCGCCCCAGTGGCCGCCGGTCGAGGTGTCGTTCAGGCGGGTCATGCGCCCGGGGGAGCCGGAAACGGCGGACACGATGGCGCCGTCGATGCGCTGCAGGGCGGCGACGCTGTCCGCGCTGGTCGTCTTCCGGTCGTACTCGACCACGATCTGTTCGGTGGCCGGGTCGAGGTCGAAGGTAAAGGTGGTCCTCTTCGCGTCGGCGTGCCAGTTGCGGGCGCCGATCTTGGTCCAGGCCGCGGCGATCGACTTGGCGGAACGGCAACTGCGCTCGACTGTGACCATCGCCATCCCGTCCTGCGGGACATTCCTGGCCATCGTGTCGCGGTACTTGGTCTCGTCGGTGACAGCGCTGTCGATGACAACCTTGTAGCCGGTGTCGGCGGAGCCCAGTACGCCGACGACGCCCTGGCTCAACCCGTACGGAAGGCCCGAGGTCGGTTCGCCGGCCTTGGTGAGCGGATCGATCGAGCGGATCGCCTGACCGATTCCTTCGCCGATGGCCTCGCCCAGCGGACGCGGATCGGACGAGCTGGTCGGTTCGGACAGTCGCTGCGCATTCGTGGACATGATGCTCGGGTCGGCATGCGAGCAGGCGGTGGGTTCGTTGACGGCTGCCGTCGATGGCAGAGCGGTCGAGAGGACGGTTATTGACAATGAGCAGAGAGCGAACAGCGGGACGGTAGCTGAGAGTCGCACAAGGCTCCCCTAACGGTGGACGGTACGACGAATCGTCCGGTCAGGTGCTGCGCATAGTCAAGCGTTCGTCACTATGTGCAAGCAGAAATGACTACCGTGTGCGAGCGTAGATCGCAACTTCACGCCCGTCGCCGCCGAGGAATCGCAGCGTCGACTGGTCCGTGGTGATCCGCCTCGTGGCGGCCAGGGCTGAGGTCTGCGGCACGTTGTCGCACCACGACAGGCGCTGGCCGTTCGACGTGCTGGAGAACTCGCCACGCCGACCGATGGCGAAGGTGCCGGTGATGCTGTTGCAGCCGTCCGAGCCGGACCAGGTCCCGTCCGCTTTGAAGGTCAGGGTCGGGTCCTCCGCTCGGACCGCCTTGAGCGTGGTGAAGCCGGCCAGCCTGACCGGACGCCAGGTGCCGGACAACATCGCCGCGGTGGACACGGTCGACGTACGAGGGGTGGGGCGGACCTGGGGTGAGGGGCTCGCGACGGGGGCAGGCGTGGTCGCCGGGGCGCCGGACTGCAGGACGAGGCCGATGGCGGCGAGGACAGCGACGCCGGCCGCGGCCGCGCCCGACGCCACCCAGGTACGACGCTGCCGCTGCCGGGCGCCGGTGGATGCGCGGGAGATCAGCTCCGGCGTGAACGGCACGGACGCTGCGGCGCGCTCGAAGGTGGCGCGCAGGTCGTCCTCGAGTTCGGTCTTGCTCATGGCAACCTCTCATCAACACGGTGGCAGTGGCTCGTCTGCCGCAGCGAGGCCAACGCCCGGCTGGCGGTTGACCGCACGGTGGACGGCTTGATGTCGAGCACGTCGGCGATCGTCCGGTCGTCCATGTCCTGGTAGTAGCGCAGGACCAGGACGACCCGTTCCCGGGGCGACAGCGTGCCCAGTGCTCGCCAGAGGCCGTCGGAGGCCACGATCTCTATGGCGGGATCAGGAACCGTGCGGTCGGTGTCGAGCTCGGCGGACGGCGCCTCGGTGAAGGACCGGCGTCGCGTCATCGACAGGTACGCATTGACCAGGATCCGTCGGACGTACGAGTGCGGGTCGTCCGCGCGTTGGACCCGGCGCCACTTGCGGAACGCCTGCATCAAAGCGATCTGCGCCAGGTCCTCCGCCCGCTGGTAGTCGCCGGACACGGTGAAGCCGAGACGCACCAGGTCCCGTCCCCGCGCGGACGCGTACTCCTCGAACTCCACTCGCAGCTCCCATGCCGGCGGGTACAACAGTTCACACCTACTAGACGCGACGAGCTGCCCGGGGTGCTGCAAGGTTTGACGTGGCGTTGTGTGTCAGCCGAGCAGGAAGCCCCGAACCTCGTTCCGGCCGGTCTGGTCGTTCCGGCTTCCTTGCACCCCATGACCGCTGCCCGGTACGACGACGAGCCGCGCCTGGCGAGCGTGCTGCTGCTCCCACTCGGCCCACTCGGACGGGCAGAACAAGTCGTTGCTGCCGTGCAGGATGAGTGTGCGCGGGAGCAACTCCTGAGTCCCGGCGTACGTCGACGCGCGGGTGGGTGGCCAGTTGAGGCATCCCTCGACGGTCAACTGGTTCCGCGCGGTCCGCATGTCGTACGGGCGGAGCTTTGCCGGGTCGAGGCGGCGTACGGCGGCGTCGAGGGCGGCGGCTCGGTCGGCGAGAGGTGCGGCGGAGGTACCCCAAGGAAAGCGCAGGTCGGAGCAGAACGTGGCCAGGTGGAGCCCGGCCGATAGTTCAGCGGCGTCCGCGCCACGGCTGCTCGCCTGCTGGAAGAGCCCCTTCAGTCGGGCGGTATCGCCGGAACGGGCGTCATGCAGGATCTTCGGGACACCCTTGAGGGACGGGTTCACGGAGTTGAGGCTGAGGATCGACAGGGACTCGATGAAGCTGGTCCCGTCGACCGGTAAGCCATCGATCTCGCCGTGCTGGACCAGCCACGCAAGGTCGTCCACCGGGTCGGTCGTGCAGGCCGGGTCCTGAGCACAGGTCGCGGCGAGGACCTTGCCCGTGGCAGCCATCAGGTCCGCGCCGAACGGGTCGATACCGCTGTACGGCACGACAGAGTCCAGCACCAGGGCCTTCACGCGGTCGGCGTACTTCAGCGCGTAGTGGGCGCCGGTGAAGGTGCCGTACGAGGTGCCGTCGACCGTGAGTTGGTCCTGGCCGAGGGCCTGCCGTAGCCAGTCGATGTCGTCCACGGTGTCGGGCGTGCCGTAGAAGTCGCGCGTACGACCAAGTTGGGTGGCGCAGGCAATCACGGCATCGCGGGGCGGGGTGAGGAAGTCAGAGCCGCCGACCGCGTTCTGAAGGGCCTTGCACTCGATCCCCCGCGGGCCAGTACCACGCTGGTCGAACATGACGAGCCGGTACTCGCGCAGCACCGCCGGATCCAGGTAGTTCCGGACGCGATTCACCAGCGAGACTCCGGGTTGCCCGGGACCGCCTGCCAGCATGAGCAGGACCCCGCGTGGCGCATCAGCGTTGTCCGCCGCCGCGACGGCCAACTCCAGTGTTCCGGCAGTACGACGCTGATGGTCCAGAGGCACTCGCAGCGTCGTACAGGTGAAGCCGCGAGTGTCCGGGCACGGCGTGGGATCGATCAGCCGCGCGCTGGGTATGGCGGTCGGGTTCAGTGCTGGCGAGGGGGACCGGTCGGCTGGGGAACTGGTGACCGGCGAAGAGCAGGCCGCAGCCGCCGCACAGGAGAGCAGAATGGCTGCCGCGAGCCAATGCAGCGACATGAGCCCTCCTGAGCGACCTGCCGATCAGGTTGCTGCCCTAGTGTCCCGCGCCGGTAGGTCCATCCGGCCTCCGGAGCGTTGCACGAGGTCAGCGCCGACCGAGCGACCTGATCAGCTCCGGCGTGACCTGTCGCGGTGCCGGGAGCTCGCCGGGCTTGCCCTGACCTTCGAACGAGGTGGCGACCAGGCGCCGACATGCGTAGGCCTCGGCCGTGTACGTCAGCACGCCGCGATCGTTGTCGACGAACCGCATCACGTAGGTCGGACCGAGTTCTTGCGTGCAGATCTTCGGCTCGACGGGTACGACCTTGGCGCTGTTCACCAGCGCGAACAGCTCAGTTGCCTCGGTTCCGATCCGCTTCGTGGTGACCGTGGCGTAGTCCATGCCGGTGGCCAAGGCGTCGTACTGGCAGATGGTCACGCCGACGGGCTGGAACGCCGACTTGTCGGCGCCCTTGCCCCACACCGCCTTCTCGACGGCTGCCCTGACGGCGGTGATGGTCTCCGGGCAGTCCATGCTCGGCGTGCCGTGCGGGTTCAGTTCGGTGGTCGGCGGCGTGGTCGGAGAGGTCGAGGGGGTCAGGCTGGGCTGAGGGGCGGCGGGTGCGGAGGAGTCCTCGGAACCACAGGCGGCTGTGGCTCCGAGCATCACCACGATCATCGACGCGCCGACGAGGCCCCGTGTCCGTAATGCGCTCACGACTCGGTCCTTCCGATTGCTGGCAAGGAATCCATGATGGTCGACCGAGATCTCGCTCGTCGTGGCAGGAATGTCACGGCCCGACGTCTATCTCATCACGGGGCCCGAACCGCGGAACCCGGGAGCGGAGACCCAGCCGACACTCCCACGGATTCCTCGGCAGGCCTGATCCCTGAATGGCCGAGCCGCGACGATCGGCGGCCCCTCGACCCTGATCCGGATCACGTAGCCTTGGGCTCATGACGACCCCGTACGACGATGAGCCGGCGCTGCCTGAGCAGACCCGCGACGACGATCCGCGGTCGTGGGGCGAGGTGGACTCGCGTTCGGAGGATGACGAACGCATCCTCCGCGAGGTCCCGCCGCACCACAGCTGACACCTCGACTATTACGGTCCGACCGGTGAGCCCGTACCTCCCGGACGGGCGCGCAGGGCGTCGCGGATCTCGACGAGCAGTTGCTGGTCGGTGGTGAGCGGCTCTGGCTCCGGCTCGGTGTCGGCCGCCCTCGCCCGGCGTTCCTGGAGCTTGTTCATCGGAACGACGAACACGAAGTAGACCACGGCCGCGGTGATGAGGAAGACGATCAAGGCGTTGATGATCGCCGCGAAGTCGATGATGGTCTTGGGGTTGCCGTCGACCAGTTGCACTGCCAAGCCGTTGACGTTCCCGCCGCCGAGCGCCGCGATCACCGGCTGGACCAGGTTGTCGACGACCGTCTTCACCACTGTCGCGAAGGCGGTGCCGATGACGACCGCGATCGCGAGGTCGACGACGTTGCCCCGCATGATGAATTCCTTGAAGCCCTTGATCATTGCCTTGCCTCCACGATCAGGAGTCCGCCGACCCTCAGGTCCTTGACCGCAAAGGTAGGACCATCCGGTTACGCCTGGCGAGCGACCGCGCCGCTGCGTGACGATCGGTTTCGGGTCGAGCACGTGGTTCCACTAGCCGTCGTCCGGGCTGAGAGCGAGTGTGATCCGCGAGTTGGCCGTTGCCTGCGCAATCCGAGCGACCGTCTCGGGGGGCGCCGCGACCACGACCAACGCGCCGGCCGAGGCAGGCGAACCGCCTCGGCGCCCTGGCGCAGGCAGAGCGATCACCCGCAGGTCGGCAGCGAGCCGCCCAGCGGTGGAGGAGCCGCTGCTGGTGGCGGCGTACAGGTCTATTCGGTCGCCGACGCGGAGCAGGGCGGCGATATCGGCGTCGTCGAGCCGGACGGGATAGGCGACGACGCCCCCACCGAACCTGGCGGCAAGGCCGGGCGACACGAATCGCGCATCCGTCAGCGGTTCGCCGGATCGGACCGGCGCGGCGAGGACGCGCCCTGCCACGTCCGCCCCAGCACGCACAGCGCCCGTCGGCACCAGGTCGGGAGGGAAGTGGAGCGTGCGAAGGTCGGTGACGGACGGTACAGCGCCGCCGGGCAGGTCCCGGGCGGCGCCGAGCACGGCCACCGTGGGAGCGGGTGCGGGGGAGAGTGCGGTCAGGCCGAAATACACAGCGGCCGCCGCCGACACCCCGGCAAGGAGCCGCCGGTGCCACCGTGCGGCCTTGACCAGATCACGCCACAGGGAATTGGTTCGCCTCATGCCAGTGAACGTACGAGCCTCGGCAGTCGCCTCGGCCCGTCATCCACAGGTCCCGTGAGGCCCGCCCTGGCGGATGGGTCAGGCGGCGCTGGTCTTGGTGCTGCTGGAGCTCGACGAGGATGAGCTGCCGTCCGAGGACGAGGACGAGGACGAGGAAGCCGACGAGCCGTTCGAGGACGTGGATGAGGAGGGCGCGGATGAGGAAGAGCCGGCGTCGGACTTGGCCGGCACCGTGCTGGAACCGCCCGAGCGGCTGTCCGTGCGGTAGAAGCCGGAACCCTTGAAGACCACGCCCACGGCGTTGAACACCTTGCGCAGCAAACCGTCGCAGGAGGGACACACAGTCAGGGCGTCGTCAGTGAAGCTCTGACGGACCTCGAGAGAGTCACCGCACTCGGTGCACTGGTACTGATACGTCGGCACGTCATTTCCCCTTCGGGCCGGACAGTGAGGCTAGCACTCCTACTACTCGACTGCTAATAATGCGCTACGGGCCCGATCTATTCCAACTCGCGTGAGCGCCGCCGGCCCGCCGGTGGTCCGGACCGGTGCTGGCAGCTTCCTGCAAACCCCGCATCCTTTCGTCCTGCTCGTTACGTCTCCACCTTGTGCGATCTCCAGGGCGGGAACAGCTGAACAGCGGACTGACAAGCGCGGCGAGACTGGTGCCCGGAGCGGTGATCTGGGCGGGAGCTTGCCTCCTCCTGGCTCGATATGACGCTCCGTGGTCGGCCGTGCTGCTGTACTCGACCTACCTCGGCCTTGGGATAACCCTGCCGGGGACGCTCCTGTGGCGGTGGCTGCGTGGCAACGTCGACGGCTTCGTCATGGACGTGGCGTTCGGCACGGGACTGGGGTTCGTGGCGTCGATCCTCGCCTACATCCCGGGTCGGGCCATCGGGGTTCCACTACTCCCACTGGTCGTTCCAGTGGCCACGGTCTTGGCCTTCATCGCGCTACCGGGCCTGCGCCGGCACTGGCGGAGCAGGCAGGCGCCGCTACCGCTGTGGTGGGGATGGGCCGTCGCGGCGGCCTGCGTGCTCGGACTCGGGGTGATCGCTCGGTACGGGCTGATGGTCGAGCCGCTAACGTTCCCCGACGCAGCCTTCCAGTACAGCGACATGTCCTACCAACTGGCCCTTGCGGGCGAGCTGAAGCATCACATGCCCGGCCAGATCCCGTACGTCATCGGGCAGGAGCTGAACTACCACTGGTTCTTCCATGCCGAGGCTGCCGCAGCCAACTGGCAGACCGGCCTCGAGCTGGACCTGCTGTTGCGCAGGTTGTTGCCGGTGACGACTGCGCTGGTGCCGATCGTCTCGGTTGCCGCACTGACGACCCGGCTGGCTCGGCAGTCATGGGCCGGCCCGGTCGCCGCCTGGCTGCTGCTGCTCGTCAGCAGCCTCGACGTATACGGGTGGAACGGCAGCCGGCCGGTCGCCCAGGCAGGGTTCTCCAGCGGCGTTCTCATGTACAGCCAGACTCATGCCTTCGCAGTGGTCCTGGCTTTGCCCGTGGTCTGGCTGGTGTTGTCCCTCCTCCGCGGCGAGGGCGCCCGGAGAACCGGAAACTGGATCCTCCTGGCAGTCGGGCTGGCCGGGCTCGCCGGAGCGAAGGCGTCCTTCGTGCCGCTGCTGATGACCGCCCTCGCGTTGGTTGTCGTCGTGCAGCTGCTCCTGCAGCGGCGGGTCGATCGGGCGGTGGTCGGGGTCGCGACCGCCGCGGTGATTGCGTTCGGCTTCGCGCAGGTCGTCCTGTTCAGCGCAGGCTCCTCTGGCGTCGCGCTGTCGCCGGGCCAGACCTTTGTGGCGATGTCGAGCAAGTTCGGCTTCGGTGGCCATGACGACACCCGGCCCGCTGTCGCGCTCATGGTCGGTGCGACGGCTGCGACACTGCTGGTGTCCTGGTCGATCGCCGGACTGGGGATGCTCGGCTTTCTGAGGCAGAAGCGGTGGAAGGACCCGGCTGTGGTCTTCCTGCTGGGCTTCCTCGTCGCGGCCCTGGCAGCCGTCACGGTGTTCCGCCACCCTGGATACAGCCAGCTCTACTTTGTCCGCGCGGCGTTTCCGGTGGCCATCGTGGCATCCGGCTGGGGCCTCACGGTTCTGTTGTCCGGGGTCCGGCTACGAGCGCTCGTGCCGCGCATGGTCGGCGCCTTCGGACTGGGCCTGCTGCTGGCGAGGGCGCTTGCCGCCCTCACCCGAGACCGACCGAACCGCCACCAGGGCGTCCTCGCCATCAGTTGGCAGGTCGTGTGGCCCTGGCTGGCTGTACTGGTCCTGGCAGGAGCAATTGCGTTCGCGGCGCGCCGGCGACGGCTGAGCCAGGGCCTTGGGCTGGGCGTGTTGCTGGTCCTCGGCGTCAGTTCGCTCTCAGTGCCGACGACGATCGTGGAGGCGATCAAGCACCCGGTCTGCGTCTCTGGACCCGACAGGTCGGAATGCCGCCACCCGCCGCGTCAGATACCGGCTGGTGGTGAGACCGCCGCGCGTTACGTGCGGGATCACTCGGCGGTCGGGGACCGGCTCGCCACCAACTCGCACTGCAGTCCGGCGTACCAGGCCAAGGCCTGCGACGCGCGCAACTTCTGGCTGTCCGCGTATGCCGAACGCAGGGTTCTGGTGGAGGGTTGGGCCTACACCCCGATCGCTCAAAGCCGGACCGACTCGAGAGCGGCGATCAGTGGACCTTTCTGGGACCAGCCGCTCCTCGCCGCCAACGACCGGGTCTTCCAGGACCCGAGCCGCGCCGATCTGGATTACCTGCGGAACAACTACGGCGTCCGCTGGCTCGTGTTCGACCTGAACGTGACCCGACCATCAGCAGAGCTGAAGCAGTTGCTCCCGCTGCGCTTCGGTACCGGCGCCGTCGAGGTGTACGAGCTGGTGCCGATCCCCGACGGCCCCAGCGTGAATGGTTAGCCGACAGTGGCGCGGCGTACCGAGAAGTTCCAGCAGCCTGCGATCACGTTGCGGACGTGGACCAGCGCCACCGCCGGATCATCGAACAACCGCTTCAGCTCACCCTCGGAGGTACCAGGCTCGGCGACCACACCGTCGAGCATCTGCCCGTCGGCGTCGTACGGGCGCAGTACGGCCCGGCGGTCGCGGAACTGGTCCGGGAAAACCTCACCGCTGTACCCGGGACAGGCCTTGGCGTGGACGAAGACCGGACCCACCTCGGCGTACGGCCCGCCCAGCGGCGACGGGCGGTAGGCGATGAGCGCGACCCGCTCGCCATCGGTGGACAGTGTCAAGCAGCAGCGCAGCGGGGCTCCGGCCCCCACCGTGCGCACCGTGAACGGGTTGCCATGGTCGTCCTGACCGTTGCAGCGGATCCGGTCCAGGTCGGCCGGCGGAACGGGGACGAACTCGAGCTCAGTGATCATGTCCATACAACGGCGGCGCCGCCATGGATGTGAGGCCCGACGCACCGTCCGTATTTGGGGTGTCGGGCGGCATTCTCTACGGTTGGTCCGTGCGCCGCCTGTTACGAGTCATCATCATCAGCGGTATCGCGCTTGCGACCCTCCTCGTCGTGGTGGCCGGTACCGGCGTCTTCGTGGTCCGTCACTCGTTCCCGTCGTACGACGGCACGATCGAGCTGCCGGGCCTGGATGCCGACGTGGAGGTGGTCCGGGACGTCAACGGCATCCCGCAGATCTACGCCGACCGCCCGGGTGACCTGTTCGCGGCGCAGGGCTACGTGCACGCGCAAGACCGGTTCTTCGAGATGGACTTCCGCCGGCACGTCACGTCGGGTCGGCTGGCGGAGCTGTTCGGCGCGAGCGCGCTGGACACCGACAAGTTCGTCCGCACACTCGGCTGGCGCCGGGTCGCGGAGAAGGAGCTGGGCCTCCTCGCGCCGGCCACCCGGCAATACCTGGACGACTACGCCCGCGGCGTGAACGCCTACCTCGACCAGCACTCGGGATCGGGCCTGTCCCTGGAGTACGCCGTGTTGTCGCTGAAGGGCACGGAGTACCGCCCCGAGCCGTGGACCGCGGCCGACTCGCTGGCCTGGCTGAAGGCGATGGCGTGGGACCTGGGCGGCAACATGGACGAGGAGATAGCCCGCGCCAACCTGGCCGCGACACTTCCGACCAAGCAGATCGAGACCCTCTACCCGACCTACCCCTACGAGCGCAACGAGCCCATCCTGGCATCCGCGGCGGTCGTCGACGGCAACTTCACTGCGACGTCGACCCGGACCGAGGCCCGGCGTGGTGCCCTGGACCCGGCGCTGGTCAAGGCCCTGGACGGGGTCTCCAAGGCGGCTGAAGGTCTGCCCGCGCTGCTGGGTCGCGGCGACGGTATCGGCTCCAACTCCTGGGTCGTGTCAGGCGAGCACACCACCACCGGCAAGCCGCTGCTCGCGAACGACCCACACCTCGGCGCGACCATGCCGGGCGTCTGGAGCCAGGTGGGTCTGCACTGCAACAAGCTCGGCGCGGCCTGCCCCTTCGACGTGTCCGGGTTCAGTTTCTCGGGGCTGCCCGGCGTGGTGATCGGGCACAACAACAGCATCTCGTGGGGTTTCACCAACCTCGACCCGGACGTCACCGACCTCTACCTGGAGAAGCTGCGCGGCAGCGGCGCGCTGTACGGCGACAAGGTCGAGCCGATGAAGCTCCGCACCGAGGTCTTCAAGGTCGCGGGCCGCGACACCGACGAGAAGATCACCGTCCGGGAGACCCGGCACGGACCGCTCATCTCCGACGTCGGCGACGACCAGCGCGAGGTCGGCGAGCTCGCCGCGAAAGCCAAGGGCAAGGATGAGGAGGCGTACGGCGTCGCGATCCGCTGGACCGCGCTCACGCCGGGCCGGACCGCCGACGCGCTGTTCGCGATCGACCGCGCACAGGACTGGAGCAGCTTTCGCGCCGCCGCCCGGCAGTTCGAGGTGCCGTCGCAGAACCTCGTGTACGCCGACCGGGAGGGCCACATCGGCTACCAGGCGCCCGGGCGGGTGCCGATCCGCAGCGTCGGCAGCGGCAACTGGCCGGCGCCCGGCTGGGACCCGAAGCACAAGTGGACCGGCTACATCCCGTTCGATGCGATGCCGAGCGAGTTCGACCCGGCCGATGGCATCATCGTCACGGCGAACCAGGCCGTCACGCCCAAGAGCTACAGCTACGACCTGACCGACTCGTGGGACTACGGCTACCGGTCCCAGCAGATCCTCGACCGGATCCGGGCGGTGGACAAGCTGGACGTGAACGCGATGGCGTCCATCCAGCTCGACACGAAGAACCGCAACGCCGAGCTGCTCACGCCGTACCTGCTCCGGATCGGGATCAGCGACGAGTTCGACCGACAGGGGCAGGACACGTTGCGCGGCTGGGACTTCACCCAGCCCGCGGACTCGGCCCCCGCGGCGTACTTCAACATCGTCTGGCGCAACCTGCTGGCGCTCACCTTCCACGACCAGATGCCGGAGTCGATCCGGCCGGACGGCGGGTCGCGCTGGTTCGAGGTGATCCGCAACCTGGTCGCCCAGCCGAACAACGTCTGGTGGGACGATCTGCGTACGCCGCAGCGGGAGAACCGCGACGACATCCTGCGGGAGGCGCTGGTGGACGCCCGCGCGGAGATCACCACCAAGATGGCGCGCGAGCCGGCCAGCTGGCAGTGGGGCCGGCTGCACAGGCTGACCCTGACCAACCAGACTCTGGGCAAGTCCGGCATCGGCCTGGTCGACAAGCTGTTCAACCGCGGCCCCTACGAGCTCGGTGGCGGGTCGTCCACGGTCGACGCGACCGCCTGGGACGCCGCCAAGGGCTACCAGGTCACCGCCACGCCGTCGATGCGGATGGTGGTGGACCTGTCGGACTTCGACAAGTCCCGGTGGATCAACCTGACCGGGGTGTCCGGCCACGCGTTCAGCTCGAACTACACCGACCAGACCGAGCTGTGGGCGCGCGGCGAGACCCTGCCGTGGGCGTTCACCAAGGGAGCCGTCGAGGCCCGCCGCGAGCACACGGTCACCTTCACGAAACCAGAGAGCTGAAGTCCGCGACGACGTCCATCGTGTCCGGCCCGAAGGCCCGCTGGGTCAGCAGGATCGCCACCAGGTCGTCGCCGGGGACGTTGTACCAGGACGTGCCGAGCCCGCCGTCCCAGCCGTAGCGGTCGGCCGCGACGGACAGGCCGAGGCCCCAGCCCGCGTCGCCGAGGAAGTCGCTGGTCTGGCCGGGCAGCAGCTGGTTCGTCGTCATCTGCTCGACGGAGGCCGGAGAAAGGATGCCCTGGCCGTCGCGGAGGAGCATCCGAGCGAAGGCCAGGTAGTCGTCCGCAGTGGAGACGAGGCCGCCCGCACCGTCCGGGAAGGCCGGCGGGCTGATCCATTGGCTGTCCTCCACCCCGTCGAAGACCTCCCCGTCCTGGTAGCTGGTCGCCAGCCGGTCCAGCTTCTCCGGCGGGACGGTGAAACCGGTGTCGGTCATCCCGAGCGGTTCGAACAGCCGCTCGCGAAGGAACGCTTCCAGCGGCTGCCCGGCCGCCCGAGCCACCAGTACGCCGAGGATCTGCGAGCCGGTGTTGTACAGCCACTGCTCGCCCGGCTGGTACTGCAGAGGGAGCCGGGCGAGGCGCCGCATCCACTCGTCCGGCTCGTGCGGCGTCCTCGGCTTTGGTGGCCCGAAGCTCATCAGCTGCAGTTCGTGCTCTGCCTGCTGAAGGTGCTTGTTGTCGCTGTAGCCGAGGCCGAGCCGGAAGGTGAGCAGGTCATGCAGCGTGATCGCCCGATCAGCGGGCACCGTGTCGTCGAGCGGTCCATCCGGGCGCGTGAGGACCTTGCGATCAGCGAGTTCGGGCAGCAGGTCTGCCACGGGTTGGTCGAGCCGCAGCTTGCCATCGTCCAGCAGGATCATCGCCGCGGCCGCCGTCACGGGCTTGGTGAACGAAGCCACTCGGAAGAGCGTGTCGCGTCGCATCGGATCGCCCCCGATGGCCTTCGCACCGGCCACGTTCAGCCGTACGTCATCCCCCCGGCTCACCAGCGTGACGAGTCCCGCGATCTCACCCCGCTCCACGTATCCAGCCATGAGCTGGTCCAGATGGTCCAGCCTCGCCGTCCAGTTCTCGCGCGTCATCACCCGTCGTACCCTCCCGGTTCGCGTCCTGGGTGCCAGGGTGCCAGTAGGATCAGGTCGACCGCGCCAGGCGGACGAGCCGAGTCGGTGTGAGGGCGGCGTTGACCTGGCGGTCGTGCGGGTGTGCCGGGAGGCTGTCGAGCAGCTCTGTGTCGTAGACCATGGCCCAGATCGGCGTGCCGGCCGGCACTCGGGTCAGGGCGCGGTCGTACGAGCCGCCGCCGCGGCCCAGCCGCTCACCGCTCCGGTCGACGGCCAGCGCGGGGCAGATCACCAGGTCGGCGCGGGTGATCGCGTCCGCACCCAGATCCACCGGTGGCTGCATCAGGCCGAACCGGCCCGGTACGAGACCGGCGCCGCCGGGCCGCGGAGCGATGCCCCAGCCGAGGTCGTTGTCGTCGTGGAGCACCGGCAGCAGGACTTCCGTACCGGAGGTGACGAGCCAGTCGATGAGCGGCCCAGTGCTCGGCTCGGGTGGTATCGACACGTAGAGCGCCACCGTCCGCGCCGCCACCAGCTCGAGCTGGGCCTGGGCGACGGCAAGGAAGGCCTGCTCCAAAGGGGCGGCAGTCCGCCGCGCCGCCAGCAGGTCGCGGCGCAAGTCGGTCTTCGAACGCGACACGCCGGGGTCCGGCGGCTCGGCGGCCGCCTCCGGAGGGTGCATGGCCCGATCCTACGGACTGTGGACGCCCGAACCGAGGCGGTCGCCTAGGGTTGTCGCATGAGTGAGGAAGCGCTTCAGCAGGCTCAGGAGAAGATGCGCGCGGCCGGTGCGGCCGAGGTCGCGATCACTGTCTTCTCGCACTACTACCGCCTGCTCGAGTCCGGTCAGCAGGGAAAGATCCATGAGGCCGACCTCGAGCCGGTGGGGGACCTGCCACACCTGGAGCACCTCGACGCCGACGCTCAGGCGGTGCGAGCCGGCCTCGCCGAGACCGCGGTGGTCAAGCTCAACGGCGGCCTTGGCACGTCGATGGGCGTCACCGGTCCGAAGTCGGCACTGCCGGTGAAGGACGAGCTGAGCTTCCTCGACATCATCGCGCGGCAGATCCTCAGCACCCGCAAGACCTACGGCGTGCGCCTGCCGCTGGTGCTGATGAACTCCTTCCGGACCCGGGACGAGTCACTCGCCATCCTCGACGAGTACAGCGACCTGCCGGTGGACGGCCTCCCGCTCGACTTCCTGCAGAACATGGAGCCCAAGCTGAGGGTGGACGATCTCACTCCGATCGACTGGCCGGACGACCCTGAGCTCGCCTGGTGCCCGCCGGGCCACGGCGACCTGTTCACCGCGCTGGTCGCGTCCGGAACGCTGGACGCGCTCAGGGAGCACGGGTTCCGGCACGCCTTCATCTCCAACGCCGACAACCTGGGCGCCACGCCGGACGGGCGGATCGCCGCCTGGATGGCCGAGCACGACGTGCCGTTCGGGATGGAGGTCTGCCGCCGGACCCGGTCGGACCGCAAGGGCGGTCATGTCGCGGTACGGAGGTCCGACGGCCGGCTGATCCTGCGCGACAGCGCGCAGGTGGCCGACGAGGACACCGCCGCGTTCCAGGACATCACCCGGCACAAGACCTTCAACACGAACAACCTGTGGATCGACCTGGACCAGCTCGCCGACATGATGGCGAGCCACGACGGCGTGCTCGGCCTGCCGATCATCGTGAACCGCAAGAACGTCGACCCGGCCGACCCGGACTCGCCCAAGGTGATCCAGCTGGAGACCGGGATGGGGACCGCGATCGAGACCTTCGAGGGCTCGCAGGCCGTGATCGTGGACCGGAGCCGCTTCAAGCCGGTGAAGACCACGAACGACCTGCTGCTGCTCCGCTCGGACGTGTACCAGCTGGACGAGGCCGGCGACCTGACGACCACGCACGAGGGCGACGAGCCGTACATCGACCTGGACCCCGAGTACTTCAAGATCCTGGCCGACTTCGAGGCCAGGTTCCCCGCGGGGCCGCCTTCGCTGGTTCGGGCCGACCGGCTGGAGGTCCGCGGCGACGTTGCCTTCGGCAAGGACGTGACCGTGGTCGGGGACGTCGAGCTGTCGGCGCCGCAGGGCCGGCGGTTGGAGATCGCCGACGGGACCGAGCTCCGTGGATGAGGTCCTCATCCGGCCGATGGAGCCGTCCGACACCGATGAGGCAGCCACGGTCTGGTGGCGGTCGCGGCACGCGCCCGGCTCGCAGGTGCCGCCCAGCGTCCACACCGAGGAGAGCGTGCGTGACTGGTTCGCCCACGTCCTGCTGCCCGACGGGCAGACCTGGGTCGCGCTGGACGACGACCGGGTCAGCGCCGTGCTGACGCGGGACGGCGACGATCTCGACCAGCTGTACGTCGACCCGGACGCCGCGGGCCAGGGGGTCGGCTCGACGCTGGTGGGTCTGGCGAAGGACCTGCGCCCGGGCGGGTTGGCGCTGTGGACCTTCCAGAGCAACACGCGCGCGCAGGCGTTCTACCGCCATCATGGCTTCAGCGAGGTCCGCCGTACCGACGGCGGGGCGAACGAGGAACGACTCCCGGACATCAGAATGATCTGGGGCAGCCATCCCGAAGGGGCGGACGGATGAGACGCAGTGTCGACGAGCATCTCGAGGCCGTGCTGGGCCGGATCGTGCCGCTGCCGCCGTTCGAGCAGCCCCTGATGGAGGCGCTCGGGCTGGTGCTCTGCGAGGACGTCGTCTCGCCGGTGAGCCTGCCCGGCTTCGACAACTCGGCGATGGACGGGTACGCCGTCCGGGCCACGGACCTGGCCGGCGCGAGCACGGAGCAACCGATCACCCTGCCGGTGACGGGCGAGATCGCCGCGGGGCGGAGTCTGCCGATCGTGGTGACGCCCGGCACGGCCGTGCGCATCATGACGGGTGCGCCCATGCCCCGGGGCGCGGACTCCGTCGTACCGGTCGAGTGGACCGACGGGGGTGCGGCCTCGGTCCGGATCGTGCAGCAGCCGCCGCACGGTGGTTCGGTCCGCCGGGCGGGGGAGGACCTTCGCGCCGGCACCCAGGTGCTCGACCGGGACACCGTGCTCGGGCCTCGCCAGATCGCCTTGCTGGCGGCGGTCGGCCGTGCCCGCGTGTCGGTGCGGCCGCGCCCGCGGGTGGTGGTCGTGTCCACCGGCGCCGAGCTGCGGGAACCGGGGAGCCGGCTGAGCGAGGGCCAGATCTACGACTCCAACAGCTACACGCTGGCGGCGGCGGCTCGGCAGGCCGGGGCGGTGGTCTACCGCGTCGGCATAGTGGACGACGATCCGAAGAAGATCATGGACACGCTGTCGGACCAGCTGGTCCGCGCCGACCTGGTGATCACCTCGGGCGGCGTCAGCAAGGGTGTGTACGACGTGGTCAAGGAGGTGCTGACCAAGCTCGGCACCATCGACTTCCCCGAGGTCGCCATGCAGCCCGGCAAGCCGCAGGGTTTCGGCGTGATGGGGGAGGACGAGACCCCGATCTTCACGCTGCCGGGCAACCCGGTGTCGGCGTACGTGTCCTTCGAGGTGTTCATCCGGCCCGCGTTGCGCAAGCTGATGGGCGCGATGCCGTACCGCCGCCGGCCGGTCACGGGGGTGGCGCTGGACGAGTTCTCCTCGCCGGCGGACAAGCGGCAGTTCGTGCGCGTCGCCGCGACCTCCGGCGACGAGGGCTGGGTGGCCAGGACTGTCGGTGGGCACGGCTCCCACCTGCTCGGCGGCCTGAGCCGCGCCAACGCGCTGATGGTGGTACCCGAGGACGTCACCTTGGTTCGGGCGGGCGACCAGGCGGAGCTCTGGCTGCTGGACGAGGAGATCGGATGACCGACGACCACGGCGGTGGTCTCACCCATGTCGACGCCGCCGGCGCCGCCCGGATGGTCGATGTCTCGGCCAAGGACGTCGGTGCCCGCCGAGCTGTTGCCTCGGGCAAGGTCCTGGTCAGCGCCGAGGTGGTGGCCGCGCTGCGCGGCGAGGGCGTACCGAAGGGTGACGCGCTGGCCGTCGCCCGGATCGCCGGGATCATGGGCGCGAAGAGGACGCCGGACCTGATCCCGCTGTGCCACCCGATCGCCGTCACCGGGGTGAAGGTGGACCTGGAGGTCGTGGACGACGCTGTGCTGATCGTCGCCACCGTGAAGACGACCGACCGGACCGGCGTCGAGATGGAGGCGCTCACCGCCGTCGCGGTCGCGGGACTGGCCGTCATCGACATGGTGAAGGCGCTGGACCCGGCGGCCGTCATCACCGACGTACAAGTCGAGACCAAGGACGGCGGCAAGACCGGACACTGGGAGCGCACTTGAGAGCCTTGGTCGTCAGTGTCTCCAACCGCGCGGCGGCGGGTGTGTACACCGACACTACCGGGCCGTTGATCGCCGAACGCCTGGCCACCTGGGGTTTCGAGGTCGACGGCCCCCAGGTGGTCCCCGACGGCGCCCCCGTCGAGGACGCTCTGCGCGCCGCGATCTCGGCCTCGTACGACGTGGTGCTGACCACGGGTGGGACCGGGATCTCCCCGACGGACGCGACGCCGGAACGCACCGCAAGCGTGCTGGACAAGGAGATCCCGGGCATCGCGGAGGCGATTCGCGCATACGGCGTCGCGAACGGGATCCCGACCGCGTCCCTGTCCCGCGGCCTCGCCGGCGTGGCCGGTCGCACCGTGATCGTCAACCTGCCGGGCTCGCGCGGTGGGGTGAAGGATGGCCTCGCGGTCCTGGAGCCTTTGCTCGGCCATGCCGTCGACCAGGTCGGCGGGGGCGATCATCCGCGGACGGACCAGGCCTGATGGCAGTGGTCGAGTGGCCCGTGAAACTGCGCCACGGGCAGGTCGGTCTGCGATCCCTGCGGACCTCCGACGGCGGTGAGTGGAGTGCGGCCCGGCAGCGCAACATCAATTGGCTTCGCCCGTGGGACGCCACCCAGCCGCCCGGTTCCGAGGACGGCGCGCGCACCTTCCGCGCGATGGCGCGAGACTGGAACCGCCAGGCCCGCCACGGCCGGATGCTCCCCTTCGTCATCACGTACGGCGGTGCTGCCGCGGGCGGCAGAGGGAAGTGGCCGCTGGTCGGGCAGTTGACCGTGTCCGGCATCACCTACGGATCCGCGCGCTGGGCGAACCTGGGGTACTGGGTGGACGAGCAGTACGCGGGGCGCGGCATCGTGCCGACGGCTGTCGCGATGGCGGCGGATCATTGCTGGTTCACGCTCGGCCTGCACCGCGTCGAGGTGGCGATCCGCCCGGAGAACAAGGCGAGCCTGCGGGTGGTGGAAAAGCTCGGCTTCCGGTACGAGGGCGAGCGGCCGCGCTTCCTGCACATCGACGGGGACTGGCGCGACCATCGCATCTTCGCCCTCAACGTCGAAGAGGTCGGTCCGGGTCTGGTCTCCCGGCTGCCCGGCTAGCTCGTGCTGCCGGGATCACGCTGCGTGTTAATCACACCAGTCACACGAGTCTTCTTGCGACACACCGGCGCACGTACCCGAACTGAACCTCTCGTGGTCTTAGCGTCGTGGCATGGGGACAACAGGGCTGATCTATGTGGCGATCGTCGCCGCCTGGGCGGCCTACCTCGTCCCGATGCTGCTGCGTCGCAACGACGAGGCCGGCCGACGCCGCGCGGCCGAGTCGTACTCCGCGAATGCGCGAGTGCTGGCGCGCCAGAGTGACGGCCAGGAGCGCGCCCGCTACGTCGTCCGGCCCGCGTCGGCCGCGCGAGCTGATGCGCCCGGTGTGCCCGTCTCCGACGAGCTCGCAGCCGGTGATCCCTCGTCTGGTGATCCCTCGCCGCCGGTGCGGCGTTACGTGCCGAACCGAGCCCGCCGGGTGGCCGCGATGCGCCGCCGGCGGGTGCTGTCGATCCTGACCCTTTCGCTGCTGTCCGTCACCGCGCTGGCAGGCCTCGCGATCGTGCCTTGGTGGTTGCTCGCGATCCCGGCGGCCCTCATCGTCGCCTTCGTCGTAGCCACCCGGGTGCAGCTCCGCCGCCAGGCCCGCCACCGCGCCGAGTTGCGCGCAGCAAGGACGGGTGCGGTGTTCCATGACCATGGGCCGGCCGCGCCTCCCGTCGACGCCGAGGCGACCGTCGAGATCAAGCTGCCCGCCGCGTCGGCGTCCGTCGCCGAGCCGGCGGCCGCGACCCCGGATCCGCCGGCCGAGGGCCTGTGGGACCCGGTGCCCGTCACCCTGCCGACGTATGTGATGAAGGAGAAGGCGCCGGATCGCACGGTCCGTACGATCAGCCTGTCGGGCCCGGAGGTCTTCTCCTCGGCCCGTTCGGCCGACCCGGAGCCGGAGGCCGCACCCGTCGTCCCGGAGCCGGAGCAGGTCGCCCAGGAGCCGGAGGAGCTGGAGATCCGCAGGGCCGTCGGCGACTGATCAGGGTCGGTTTCGGAGCGCGACGGGAGGCGTGTTAGAGTTTCGCGTCGCGAGACACGAGCACGCTCTGGGGCTGTGGCGCAGTTGGTAGCGCGCCTCGTTCGCAACGAGGAGGCCAGGGGTTCGAATCCCCTCAGCTCCACCCAGGTCAGAGGCCCTTTCCGAGTCATCGGGGAGGGCTTTTTGCATGTCGTACAGCAGCGAAGTACAGCAGTAGGCCCGGATCATCCGCTCAGTCCGTCCAAGCTCGCCCCTAGCTGCTTGAGCGCCCGCTGCGTGACCTCTGACGGTATGTGGGTGTAGATCTCCATCGTCGTCGCGATCTTGCTGTGCCGCAGAATCTGCATGGCGACCCTCGGGTGCACGTCCATCGCCGCCAGCAGACTCCCGCAGGTGTGGCGCGTGTCATGAACTCTGATCAGCCGGACGCCAGCCACCTGACAGCGGCGGTTGAAGGCCCGGGCGAAGCCTCGAGGATCGATCGGGGCTCCGGCCCTCGAGGTGAAGACCAGGTCGTCGTGGTCGGGCCACGGTGCCCCGAGAGCGAGTTTGTGAGCGTCCTGCGCGACTCTCCGATGCTTGAGTGCGGCCACGCAGATACCGGGCAGGGGGAGGGGAGCGTCGGAGTCGTCGGTCTTGAGGTCGTCGAGCACGAGTTGCTTGCCGATCCGCTGGAGACCATGAGTCGGTGTCAGAACCTGCCTTGCCAGGTCCACGCCCGACCAGCCGAGCCCGAGAACCTCACCCCGCCGCAGACCGAGCACCAGGATCAGCACGTAAGCCGCGTAGAACGGGTCGCCGGCCTCCTTGGCCGAGACGAGAAACTTGCGGGCGTCCTCGACTGACCACGGTTGAGGCTTCCGCTTCCTGCCCGGTGACACCTTCACCAGCGCGGCCGGGTTCCTCGTGATCCGCTCCTCGACAACCGCGGTTGAGAGGGCGGATCGGAGCACCGTGCGTACGTCGTGAATGGTCCGCTTGGACAAAACCTGGTGGCAGCAGCTTCCAATCGCGCGCACCGCTGCCGCTTTTCT
>DASTVQ010000003.1:0-110880 GCA_035759015.1 Kribbella sp. | reverse complement strand
GCCGTCAGCCTCCTCGAGGGCCTTCTTGCTGTCCATCATGCCCGCGCTGGTGAGGTCGCGGAGCCGCTTGACGTCCGCGGCGGAAATGTTCGCCATGAGTCTCTTTCGTCCCTCGTGTTCGTGGGGTGGGTCCGGTGGGTGCGGCCCAGCTGTCAGCAGGCCGCGGGCCGGTGGCGGGTGGGTACGGCGGTCACGCGACCGTCGTACCCACCCTCACCTGCGGTTCGTCAGGCCTTCTCGCCCTCGGCGGCGCCGGTGACGGGGGCGTCGCTCGGCGCAGAGGCCTCGGTCGCCTCGGAGGACGCGCCGGTCGACTCGGTGGCCGGCGTGGCGGTCCCCTCCTCGCCACCGGTCGCCTTCACGGCTGCCTTGTCGGCGTCGCCCTGGAGGAGCTCACGCTCCCACTCGGCCAGCGGCTCCTCGGCGCCGAGCTCGGCACCGGTCGCGGCCTCGCCCGACTTCGCGCCGGAGCGGGCCATGAGGCCGTCGGCGACGGCGTCGGCGACCACGCGGGTCAGCAGCGAGACGGCGCGGATGGCGTCGTCGTTGCCAGGGATCGGGAAGTCGACCTCGTCGGGGTCGCAGTTGGTGTCCAGGATGCCGATGATCGGGATCCGGAGCTTGCGGGCCTCCTCGACGGCGAGGTGCTCCTTCTTGGTGTCGACGATCCACACGGCCGCCGGCACCCGGGCCATGTCACGGATACCGCCGAGGGTCTTGAGCAGCTTGTCGTGCTCGCGACGCTTCTGCAGCAGCTCCTTCTTGGTCACCCCGGAGGCGGCGACGTCGTCGAAGTCGAGGAGCTCGAGCTCCTTGAGCCGCTGGAGCCGCTTGTTGACGGTCTGGAAGTTGGTGAGCATGCCGCCCAGCCAGCGCTGGTTCACGTACGGCATGCCGACGCGGGTCGCCTGCTCGGCGATCGCTTCCTGGGCCTGCTTCTTGGTACCGACGAACAGGATCGCGCCGCCGGAGGCGACGGTGCTCCGGACGAACTCGTAGGCGCGGTCGATGTACGACAGCGACTGCTGCAGGTCGATGATGTAGATGCCGTTGCGCTCGGTGAAGATGAATCGCTTCATCTTCGGGTTCCAGCGACGGGTCTGGTGCCCGAAGTGGACGCCGCTCTCGAGCAGCTGCTTCATGGTCACGACGGCCATGAGGTGTTCCTCCTGTCACGCCGGAGCCGGTCGCTTCCGGTCGGCGCAGTCTCGGTTGTCCCGCGATGGACCGGGCGGTCCACCGCGCCTGACGCCCGCGCGCACCCATCCCGGACGAGCCGGGACCGAGAGGTGCGCCCGCCGACTGTCAGCGGGCTGCGCGGTGGCAGTCCAGCTGTCAGCAGTTGGTGTGCGGGCGTGCGAAGTCGTCCCACTCGCGTGAGACGCCTCCAGAAGTCTACGGGAGGAGGCCCGCCCGGGTCGAACCGGGCCGCCGGACCTGTGGACGGAGCTCCCGACGGTTGTCCACAGGCCGGTGACTCGGGTCCGGAAACAGGCGATGACGACGGCACATTGCCAGTTATGACGCTCTCAACAAGGCGGTCCACCAGCCCGTCGTCCGCGCCGGCGAGGCCTCGGCTCCCGGCGGGGCGGTTGTTCTTGGTCATGCTGCTCTTCTCCGTTGCGCTGCCGGGGTTCGTCGCGTTGCCGGCCAGGGCGGCCGCAGTGCCTGCTGTCTGGCCGCTGCAGCCCCCACCGGAGGTCGTGCGCGGCTTCGAACGACCGACGAGCCCGTGGCTCCCCGGCCACCGGGGCGTGGATCTGGTCGGAGCGCCCGGCCAGCCCGTCCTGTCAGCCGCCGCCGGGACTGTCACGTACGCCGGGCAACTGGCCGGGCGCGGTGTCATCGTCGTGTCGCACGGCCGGACCCGGACGACGTACGAGCCGGTGGTTCCCTCGATCCGGCGCGGGGTGACCGTGACGACCGGCGAGCCGATCGGGCGCCTCTCCGCTGCCGGCAGCCACTGCTTCCCGAGGGTTTGCCTGCACTGGGGGCTGCGCAGCGGCGTCGAGTACCTGGATCCGCTGTCGTTGCTGGCTTCGAGACCGGTGCGGCTGCTTCCGCTCGACCCTCAGGCCCGCACTGTGCGACGTGATGGCGACGGTCGGACCAGCGCGCTGCGCGATCCCGACGTCGGATCGGCCGCCGCGGCTCCAGCTGCCGCAGTGACTGACGGTGAGCTGGGCGCCGGCAAGACCTCAGGCGACGCGACCGCAGCCAGCGCGGGCCGGGCCGGCGCACCCGCACGGGGCGGTGGAGATGCGGCGGCAGGGATCGTGGTCGGGCTCGCGGCAGCCGTCACCATCGGCGGCGGCCTGTTGATCAGGCGGCACTGATGCGGCGATCAACTACCGGGCACGCGAGCTTGCCAGGCGTCCTCATCGCGGGACCGACGCTCCACACCGGCCGGGAGCTTGGCTCGCGCCAGGTCCGTCAAGGTCGTGTGTTCGAGGACGTCGCGAAGGCTGGCCCGGGCGGCGATCCAGACGCGCTGCAGCACCACGGCCCGCTCGTTGTAGGCGACACTCTCCGGCCGGACCCCGGAGATGCTCACGATCGGACCGTCCACCGCACGCATCACATCCGCCACGGAGACCTCGTTCGGGTTCATGGCCAGCCGCCAGCCGCCGGCCTGACCTCGCTGACTCGTGAGCACACCCGCCCGGCGAAGGTCGGCGAGGATGCCCTGCAGGAAGCCGTGCGGGATGTCCTGGGCGCGACTGAGCTCCTCGGCCGACACCACACTCGGGTCGTTCTCGAGCCATCGCCGGGTGATCTCGATCAGCGCCCGCAACGCATAGTCAGACTTCGCCGAAACCCGCATGCTCCGCAGTCTGCCGCATTCGCCGCGGCCGATGCGTCAAGCCCGCGGATGCGCCTGTTCGTAGGCGCGGCGCAGTCGCTCGCCCGAGACGTGCGTGTAGAGCTGGGTGGTCGCGAGCGAAGCATGACCGAGCAGCTCCTGCACGCTGCGCAGGTCGGCACCGCCCTCGAGCAGATGTGTCGCGGCTGTGTGGCGCAACCCGTGAGGCGACAGATCGGGCGCGTCCGCCGCGACGATCCGGGTGTGGACCATCCTCCGCACCGTGCGCTGGTCGATCCGGCCGCCGCGGGCCCCCAGGAACAGGGCCGCGCCGCTGCCGGCTGTCACCAGTTCGGGGCGTCCGCCCTGCTGCCAACCCTCCAACGCAGCAGCCGCGGGGACGCCGTAGGGGACGGAGCGTTCCTTGCGTCCCTTGCCGAAGACCCGCACCACCCGGCGCGACGGATCAAGATCGTCGAGGTCCAGAGCACACAGCTCACCGACGCGGATACCCGTTGCGTAGAGCAACTCCAAGATGGCGAGATCCCGCAGCCCGACAGGGCTTCCGTCGTCCGCCGCGACCGCAGCCGCGTCCAGCACGATTCGCGTGTCGGCCTGCCCGAGCACGCCGGGCAGTGGTCTGTGCGGCTTCGGGCTGGCCAGCAGCACGCCCGGGTCCGTGGCGATCCGCCCGGTTCGCTGAGCCCAGGCGGTGAAGACCCGGGCGGCCGTCGCCCGGCGGGACAGGGTGCTGCGGGACTTGCCGAGGCTCTGCTGCTTGGCCAGCCAGGACCGCAATGCCCTGATGTCGAGGCGGTTCAGGTCGTGGTGACCGAGTCTGGTCAGATGGTCCAGCAGGTCTGCGACGTCACCGATATAGGCTCGCACGGAGTGCCTGCTGAGATCCCGTTCGGCACTGAGGTGCCGTTCGTAGTCAGCCAGTAACAGAGCGAAAACCCCTGACAAAGAAGGGACTTCGCTCGCTCCGCCCGACTCCATGCATCGACCATGCGCGAGCCGGGCCGGCATCGCAAGCCACCGCGCGGGTCGAAACGGTGCAGGTCTGGCCCGTTGCCCAGTGGTTCGACTACTGTTCGGCGCGATTGCCCTAGTAGCAACGGAGGCACCCCTGACCATGGCCCCCTCAGCGAACGGACAGACCGTGGGCCGGCGCCTGCCGGTCGAGTCGGCGTTCACTCGAGTCGAGGATGCGCGGCACCGACTGCCGCGCCTGTTCGGTCGCCGCGACCTCGTGGTGCTCGGCCTGGGCGTGATGATCGGGTCCGGCATCTTCAGCATCAGCGGCAAGCAGGCGGCCAACGTCGCCGGCCCGGCCGTGATCGTGTCGTTCATCATCGGCGCGGTGGTCTGTGTGCTGGCGGCGGCCTGCTACGCCGAGCTCTCGTCCACGATCCCGGTCTCGGGCAGTGCGTACACCTTCAGCTACGTGACCTTCGGCGAGATGTGGGCCTGGCTGGTCGGCTGGGCCCTCGTGCTGGAGCTCGTCACCGCGGCGGCGATCGTCGCCCGAGCCTGGTCGGCCTACTTCCTGGCCACGTTGGACGGGTTCGGCGTCGGCCTGCCGGACAACCTCGCCCGATTCGCCGGCCCGGAGGCCAATCTCAACCTCGTCGCGCCGATCCTGCTGCTGATCCTCACCGGACTGGTGGTGACCGGGACGAAGCTGTCCGCCCGGGTCCTGACCGTGGTCGTGCTGGCGAAGGTCGCGGTGATCGTGCTCGTCGTGGTGGTCGGCGCCGCCCACATCAAGTCGGCCAACTACCACCCCTTCGTGCCGATGGCGCGAGCCGCGCCCGCCGAGGCGAGCCCGACGGTGCTCGGCTGGATCCTGGACTCGTCGTTCGGCTCCTTCGGGATGATGGGCATCTTCACCGCCGCCAGCTCGATCGTGTTCGCCTTCATCGGCTTCGACCTGATCGCCACCGCCTCGGAGGATGCGCGGAACCCGCGCAAGACCGTTCCCCAGGGCATGCTGCTCGGCGTCGGCGCGGTCACCATCCTGTACGTCGCGATGGCCGTCGTGCTGGTCGGCATGCGCCCGTACAAGGAGCTCGGCGGTGCCGCGCCGGTGTCCGAGGCGATGGATGCGGCCGGTGTCGGCTGGGCGGCCGATGTGGTCAATCTCGGGGCGCTGCTGGCGCTGATGACGGTGATCATGGTGGTGCTCATCGGGCAGAGCCGGGTCCTGTTCAACATGGGCCGCGACGGTCTCCTGCCGAAGAGTCTGGGACGGGTCAGCCGGGTGTACTCCTCCCCCGCCCGCGCGGCTACCGCCGCCGGGCTGGCAGCAGTCGCCCTGACGCTGTACCCGAAGGTGCTGGAGCTCGAGGAACTGCTGGTCATCGGCGCGCTCTTCTGCTTCGCCTTCTGCGCCGTCGGCGTCCTGACGCTGCGACGCTCCGAGCCCAACCTGGAGCGTGGCTTCCGGGTTCCGATGGTTCCGTTCATCCCGCTGGCCTCGCTGGCATCCACCCTGTGGCTGATGCTGAACATGCGGACGAGCACCTGGACGAAGTTCGGGGTGTGGATGATCATCGGCCTGGCCATCTACGGCCTGTACGGCCGCTGGCACAGCCGCCTGGCGAACGAGGACAGCTGGGACTTCGACATGGGCGACACAGACCCGGGCACCGGCGGTGTGCCGGCCGTGCGGTCGGAGTCCGACACCGGCGAGATCAAGGCCGTCCGAAGTTCGCACCACCAGCACAAGCCGCGCGGCCGCCACATGCGCAACTGACCTGCTCTGAGGCCGTTCGTCCACAGGTTCTCTAGTCGTCCCCGAGGTCGACGGTGATCACGGCATGTTCTTTGCCGGAGGTGGTCATCGATGCGGACCAAGGACGCAGTCGGGCAGTACGGCGAGGAGCTCGCCGCCAGGTATCTCGCAAAGGCCGGTTTTGCGATCCTCGAGCGCAACTGGCGCTGCGAGCTCGGCGAGATCGACATCGTCGCGCGGGAGGGCACGACGCTGGTTGTCTGTGAGGTGAAGACGCGACGCGGGCTGAACTACGGCAGTCCGCTGGAGTCCGTCACCTATCGCAAGCTCGCCACGTTGCGGCGGCTCGTCGGCCGCTGGCTGCAGGAGCACGAGGTCACCCCGGCAGACGTGCGGATCGACGTCATCGGCGTGATCTGTCCCCACCGCGGCGCATCCACCGTGGACCACGTCAGGGGCGTGGCCTGATGCCGCTCGCACAAGCCTGGTCGGTGGCCCTGGTCGGCCTGGAGGGGCATCTGGTCGAGGTCGAGGCCGACATCGCGAGCGGCCTGCCCAAGACCACGTTGATCGGGCTGCCGGACACGTCCCTGTCGGAGGCGAGGGACCGGGTCCGCGCCGCAGTGGTGAACAGCGGCGAGAAGTTCCCCGACCGCAAGGTGACGATCGGCCTGTCCCCGGCGACCCTGCCGAAGACGGGATCGCACTACGACGTCGCCATCGCCTGCGCGCTGCTGGCCGCGGCGGGCGCGATCGCCCCGGCACCGCTGCGCCAGGCCGCCATGATCGGCGAGCTGGGCCTCGACGGCCGGGTCAGGGAGGTTCGCGGCACCCTCGCGATGACCCTGGCAGCGGCCCGCTCCGGCTTCAGCCGGGTCGTGGTTCCGGAGCTGAACGCCGGCGAGGCCCGCCTGGTGCCCGATGTCGAGGTGTACGGGGTGCGCTCGCTGCGGCAGGTTCTCGCCATCCTGCGCGGGGTCGAGATACCGGACGAGGAGCCACCGCGCGCCGAGCCGCGACTGACCTCGGAGTCGCTGGCTCGCCGGATCCCCGAGGTCGACCTGAGCGACGTCCTCGGCCAGGCCGACGGGCGGATCGCCATCGAGGCAGCAGCGGCCGGTGGCCATCACCTCTACCTGTACGGACCGCCCGGTGCGGGCAAGACGATGCTGGTCGAGCGCCTGCCCGGGCTGATGCCTGACCTGGGGACGGACGACTCGCTGGAGGTATCCGCGGTGCACTCGCTGGCCGGCCTGCTGACGGGTGAGGCCGAGCTGGTCACCCGGCCGCCGTTCATCGCACCGCACCACACCGCGTCGCTGGCCAGCCTCGTCGGCGGCGGTTCCGGCATGCCCCGGCCCGGCGCGATCAGCTGCGCCCACCGCGGCATCCTGTTCATCGACGAGGCGCCGGAGATGAATCCGTTGACCTTGGACACGTTGCGCCAGCCGCTCGAGTCCGGACTGATCGAGGTCCACCGCTCAGCGGCTGTGGCGAAGTTCCCGGCCAGGTTCTTGCTCGTCCTCGCCGCCAACCCGTGCGCGTGCGGCCAGGCGGACACGCCGAGCGGCACCTGCACCTGCAGCCCGCAGAGCGTCACGCGGTACCGACAGAGGATCAGTGGCCCCATCAAGGACCGCATAGACATCAAGCGCCAGATCCTGCCTGCTCCCCGCGGCGATCGGCGTGACGCGCCGCCGTTGGAGTCGACGGCTGCCGTGGCTGCCCGGGTGGCGGTGGCCCGCGATCGGCAGGCATTCCGCTACAGACACACAGGCTGGGCGCTGAACAGCGAGATTCCGGGGCCGGTGCTTCGTCGCGACTATCCCTTGGACGATGACAGCCACCGGTGGCTGGAGCAGCGCTACGTCGAGGGCAGCCTCACCGCGCGGGGCTTCGACCGCGTGGTGAGGCTGGCCTGGACCTTGGCCGACCTCGAGGGAGTCGCCCAGCCGACGACCGAGCTCACCAACCGAGCCTTCCAGCTCCGCAGCGGCAAGGCGCTGATCCCACTTGCAGAGCAGCGGGACATCAAGGGGGCGGCATGACCATCACCGGCCCGGGCAACGACCGGCAACCAACTGAGGACGACCGCAGTGGGCACGAGCGGGAGCGGATCGCGCGAGCAGGTCTGTCGCGGGTCGTCGAACCCGGCGACCCGGCTGCCCTCGATGCTTTCGCGGGGCTGGACGCGGTCGAGATCTGGGATCTGTTACGGACCGGTGACCCCAAGATCGCGCGGTGGGCAGCCCGGCTCGCGGACGTACAGCCGGAGCGGGATCTCGAGCGCGCTCGAGCGGCGGGCGCGCGATTCGTCATCCCAGGTGACGACGAGTGGCCGGAGCAGGTCGAGGTCCTGGCCGACGCCGGCCTGCAGAGCCGGCGGGGCGGGGTCCCGTTCGGGCTCTGGGTGCGGGGTGCGGCCGACCTGCGACGAACGACGGAGCGTTCTGTCGCGCTGGTCGGCGCCCGTGCCTGCTCGTCCTACGGCGAGCATGTGGCATCCGAGCTGGCAGCCGGACTGGCAGACAACGGCGTCACGGTCATCTCGGGTGGCGCCTACGGGGTCGATGCCGCCGCCCATCGGGGCGCGCTGGCGGGGTCCGGCCTCACCGTGGCCGTGCTGGCCTGCGGTGTCGACGTCGGCTATCCGAAGGGCAACACGGCGTTGTTCAACCGGATCGCGGAGGAGGGACTGCTCGTCAGCGAGCTACCGCCCGGCTGCTCACCGACCCGGCTGCGCTTCCTAGCCCGGAACCGGCTGATCGCCGCGAGCACACTCGGCACAGTCGTCGCGGAGGCCGCCGTACGCAGTGGCGCCCTGAACAGCGCCGGCTGGGCCGAGCAGTGCGGCCGGGTCGTCCTCGCCGTGCCGGGTCCGATCACATCAAGGATGTCGGAGGGTGTGCATCTCCTGGTCCGCGAACGCAACGCGGTTCTGGCGACCAGTGTCGCCGACATCCTGGAGGCTGTCTCGCCACTCGGCCAAGGGTTGACGGCGTACCCGCACGGTCCGGAGCGACCGAGCGACCGGCTGGACGACGATGCCCAGCGAGTGCTGGACGCCATGCCGGTGTTCAGCCCTGCCCAGCCGGTGAGCATCGCGTCGACGGCCGGAGTGAGCAGTCAGACGGTCAGGGGGTCGCTCGAGGCGCTGCTGGAGGCTGGGCTGGTCGAGCAGGTCGAGGAGGGCTGGCGCCTTTCCGAGCAGCGACGGGCCGCGCTGAGATGACAGGGCCGACGCGGTCAGCGGCCGAAGTCGGAGTCCTTGGGAACCTCGAGGTCGGACTTGGCCAGTTCCTCGATGTTGACGTCGCGGAACGTAACCACCTTGGCGTTCTTCACGAACCGCGCCGACCGGTAGACGTCCCAGACCCAGGCGTCGGCCATCGTCACCTCGAAGTAGACGTCGCCGCCCTCGGTCCGGACCTTCAGGTCGACCGCGTTGCACAGGTAGAAGCGCCGTTCGGTCTCCACCACGTACTTGAAGATCCCGACGACGTCCTTGTACTCCCGATAGAGCTGCAGCTCCATGTCGGTCTCGTACTTCTCGAGGTCGTCAGCACTCATCGGCTCTCCACTCCGGTGGGACTGATCACATTCTGTCCCATATCGGGCCGCAGGCTGCGGCGGACATTCTCGAACCGTCGTCGATGTTGTGGACACGGACCGTATTCATCGAGTGCGGCCTGGTGCTCGGGGGTGCAGTACCCCTTGTGAACGGCGAAGTCGTACTGCGGATAGACCTCGTGCCAGTACTCCATGATCCGGTCCCGGGTCACCTTGGCGATCACCGAGGCCGCGGCGATACATGCCGCGACCCGGTCGCCCTTCCAGATGGCCAGCCCCGGCACGCCCAGGCCGTCGACCCCGAACCCGTCGGTCAGCACGTAGGCCGGACGCAGGTCCAGCCGGAACAAGGCCCGGCGCAGCGCCTGGACGTTCGCCACATGCATGCCGAGTCGGTCGCACTCGGCTGCCTCGATCGAGACCACCGACCAGGCCAGCGCCCGGTCCCGGATCTCGTCGTAGCAGCGGTCCCGTGCCTTGGCCGTCAGCAACTTCGAGTCGGCCAGACCGGGGACCTGACCGCGCTTGCCGTCGGGCAGGATCACCGCGGCGGCGACCAGGGGACCGGCGCAGGCGCCACGGCCTGCCTCGTCCACCCCGGCGATCGGGTCGAGCCCGACCCGCCGCAGCGCCCGCTCGTAGCCGTACAGACCCGCGTCCCGGCGGATGGTGCTGCCCCGCGGCAGGACACTCATGCAGGCCTCCGCTGCGCCTCGTTCCGCACCGGCGCCCCGCTCACTTCGGCGGTGGAGTCAGGGAGATCGAAGGCTTGTCCGGCGCCGGGCCCGGTTGCGGCACCGCCTTGAACGTGGGCGGCTGCCCGAGCTTGGCGAAGTTGCTGGCCGGCCACACGACCATGATCGCGCGGCCGGTGATCTTGTCCATCGGCACGAACGCGGCGTCTCCCGGCGCGCCACCGTCCGGGCCGGTGTCGCTGAGATGCACGCGCGAGTCACCCGAGGCCGAGCGGTGGTCGCCCAGGACGAAGACCTTCCCGGTCGGCACGGTGACCTGGAACTCCATCGCCGAGGGCGCGTCGCCCGGATGGAGGTAGCTGCTCTCGTCCAGCGGCTGACCGTTCACCAGCAGGCGGCCCTTGGCGTCGCAGCAGGCCACCTTGTCGCCCGGCATGCCGATCAGGCGCTTGATCAGGTGACCGTGGCTGGAGTCGGGCAGCAGGCCGACGATCTCGAAGAACCGGCCGATCGAGCCGCGCTTCTGGCCGCTCTCCTCCACCCCGAGCCAGCCGCCCGGGTCCTCGAAGACGATCACGTCGCCGCGCTGGGGATCGGTGAGCTTCTCCACCACCACCCGGTCGCCGACCAGCAGAGTGTTCTGCATCGACTCGCTCGGGATGATGAACATCTGGCCGACGAAGGCCCGCAGGATCGACGAGACGATGAGCGCCCCGACCACGATCAGCACGAACTCGCGGGTGGCGGCCGCGAGGCCCGAGCGATGGTTGGCGCGCTCTTTCGTCGCCGTCGGTGTCTCAGTCACTTCTTCAGCCCCGGCTTCTTGAAGGTTTCCGGAGGACGCAGCATCGTCATCCGGTCAGACGGCCAGATTACGCAACACGCGCGGCCAACCACGTTGTCGACCGGTACGAAGCCGCCGCCGGGCGATCCCATGTGGGCGCGGGAGTCGGCGGACTCGGCCCGATTGTCGCCCATCACCCACAGTGACCCAGCCGGCACCCGCACGTCGAACCGCTGAAGCGACGGCTTGGCGCCCTTGAGCAGGTAGGACCCCTCGTCGAGCGGGACCTTGTTCACGGTGATCCGGCCGGACTTGTCGCAGCAGACCACCCGGTCGCCGCCGACCCCGATCACCCGCTTGACCAGGTGCCCCTCGCCACTTCGCGGCAGGATGCCGACGAACTCACCGACCTGGCGGAACGTGCCAGGGGCCTTCTGCTCCTCGTTCAGCCAATGGCCGGGGTCCTTGAAGACAACGATGTCACCACGGTCGACGTCACGGTGCAGGTAGCTGATCTTCTCCGCCAGGATGCGGTCGTTCGTCGTCAGCGTGTCGTACATCGACTCCGACGGGACGTAGAACGCCTCGGCGACGAACAGCCGCAGAACGACCGTGATGACCAACGCGAGAACCGTCACGGTGGCCATCTCGACCGTCAGGCTCAGCAGCGGGTTCCGCTTCTTGAGCCTGCGGTGCCGTCCCCTGCTGCGACGTGCCCGCTTCGCTTCCGGGCTAACCCGAGTCGCAGTGCTCGGCGCCATACCTGACCGTCGTCGCTATGACGATCAGGAGGCCGGGATGTCCCGCTTCTCCTTGATCTTGGCTGCCTTGCCGCGCAGCTCGCGGAGGTAGTACAGCTTCGCGCGGCGGACGTCACCGCGGGTGACGACCTCGACCTTGTCGACGATCGGGGTGTGCACCGGGAAGGTCCGCTCGACACCGACGCCGAAGCTGACCTTGCGGACCGTGAAGGTCTCCTGCAGGCCACCGCCCTGGCGCCGGATCACGACACCCTGGAACACCTGGACGCGGGACCGGCTGCCCTCGACGACCTTGACGTGCACCTTGACGGTGTCACCGGGCCGGAAAGCGGGGATGTCGTCGCGCTTGCTCGCATTGTCGAGCTCGTTCAGGATGTTGCTCATCAGGTGTCTCTTCCTCGCGCGTGCCACAGGTCACCCACGAATGCTCGATGGTGAGAGAAGTCTCCAGAGGTCGCCGTTCAGTGGTCACCCCCTGTGGCAGGAGCACCGAACGACAACAGCGATCAAGTTTGCCACACCGCCCCGGTGCCGGAGAAATCCGCCTGCCGGCATCAGCTACGGCGCCGCCGGCGACGCTTGGTCATGTGCATCAGATCCACCTTCGGGGTCAGGTGCTCAAGCCGCTGCTCCCGGTAGCCCTCCCGCTGGTACAGCCGCACGTTCCACTCGCTCCGAGCACCTGTGAACAGCTCGAACGATGTCACCTCGGGCGGCGCGGCCTGTTCCGCGATACGCAACAGACGGGTCCCGACGCCACGGCCCTGCCAGTCCGGGGCCACCATCAGGCGGCCAATGAGGGCGACCTCGTCCTTCACCGTCACCTGTACCGCACCGACGATCCTCGTGCCGGCTACCGCCTTCCACACCATGCCCTCGCGGATCCGCTCGACCATGCGCTCCGCTGGATCCTCCAGGGGCGGAATGGCCAGCTCGTCGTAGAACTGGGCCTCCTGGACGTAGGCGGCGCGCTGCAGCGTGTGGATCTCCCCCGCGTCGGCCTCAGCGGCCGGTAGTACCTGTACCAAGTCCGGCGCAGCCGCCCCGGCGGCGCTGCTGGCCCAGGCAGCGAGCAGATCCGGTCGGCGCTCTGCCGTACGTCGTACTGACTGCTCGTGACGCCACTCGGCGATCACGCCGTGGTTGCCCGACAGGAGCACCTCGGGGACGTCGTAGCCGCGCCAGGACGGCGGCTTCGTGTAGACCGGGTACTCCAGCAGTCCGCCGCCCGAGTGCGACTCCTCCGTCAGCGACTCTGGGTTGCCGATCACTCCAGGCAGCAGGCGGGCAATCGCCTCCACCATCACCAGTACGGCGACCTCGCCGCCGTTGAGCACGTAGTCGCCGATGGAGACCTCGTCGACCTGCATGCGCTGGCCGGCATGCTCCACCACCCGCGCGTCAATGCCCTCATACCGTCCACAAGCGAAGGCGAGCCACGGCTCGGCTGCCAGCTCGTAGGCCAACTCCTGCGTGAAGAGCCGGCCGGCCGGTGTCGGCACGATCAACCGTGGCTGCGTCGCGCCGGCTGCCGGAGCGATCGCCTCCAACGCCTCCGCCCAGGGCTCCGGCTTCATCACCATGCCCGCCCCACCGCCGTACGGCGAGTCGTCGACGGTTCGGTGCCGGTCGTGCGTCCAGTCGCGCAGGTCGTGCACGCGGATGTCCAGCAGCCCGCTCTTCGCGGCCTTGCCGACCAGGCTCAGGTCAAGGGCGGCCAGGTAGTCGGGGAAGATCGAGATGACGTCCAGCCTCATCGCCGGTCGGCCTTTGCGTCGGCGGAATCGGCGGGCACCACCTCTGCCCCCTCGGGGTCGAGCAGCCCGGGCCGATCCGCCACCTCGACATACCCGGCGGCCAGGTCGATCGTTGGCACCAGCTCCTCGACCAGCGGCACGAGTACGGCGTTGCCTGCCGGCCGGCGGATCTCCAGCAGGTCTTGCGAGGGCAGGTGCACGACGGTGATCACCTCGCCGGCGTCCTCGCCGTCGGTGGTCCGCACCCGAAGCCCGATCAGCTCACGGTCGTAGAACTCGTCCGGGTCGTCCGGTCGCTCGTCCTCGCCGACCTCGGCCTGCACCTCGAGGTTGCGCAACTGCTCGGCCGCGGTCCGGTCCGCCACCCCCGCGAACTTCACCAGCAGCCGTCCGCTGTGCCAGCGGGTGGCGGCGATCGTCAGGGTCCGCGGCGGCTGCGAGACCGTGGTCAGGGTGCCGTTCACCGGGAACCGGCGGTCCGGCTCGTCGGTGCGGATCTCGATCCCCACCTCGCCCTTGATCCCGTGCGCCCGGCCGATCCGGCCGACGATCACCTGCACCGCGTTCCTTCTCTCTGCTCGTTGTGCTGCCCAGTCTGGCCCATCACCGGACCCGTGGTCCGGCGTGGCCCCAAACGATCGACGAACCCGGACACGGGCAAAGGCGGAGGGCCGCGCCCGGGGTGCGGGGGCGGCCCTCCGAGGACTGCGACGGGTCTAGCGGCGCGGGCGCCGGTTGAACTCGTCGACGAAGTCGATCCGGACCGACGGCTCGGAGCTGAGCGCCGCCACCACGGTACGGATCGCGGTCGCCGTCCGGCCGTTACGGCCGATCACCTTGCCGATGTCGTCGGGGTGCACGTGCACCTCGAGGGTGCGTCCGCGCCGCAGGTTGCGGGCCCGGACGCTGACGTCGTCGGGATTGTCGACGATGCCGCGCACCAGGTGCTCGAGCGCCTCGGTCTCCATCATGGTGGTCAGGCCTTGGCGTCGTCGGCCGGCGCGTCCGCGGCCGGGGTCTCCTCGGCGACGGCCTCGTCAGCCTTCTCGGGCTTGGCCTCCGCAGCCTTCTCGGGCTTGGCCTCCGCCTTGGCCGCGTCGTCCTTCTTGTCAGCCTTCTTCGCGGCGGCCTTCTTGGTCGTCACGGCCTCGGTCTTCGTGGTGCCGTGCGCCTCGGCGAGAGCCTCGTTGAAGATCTCCTGCTTGTCGCGCTTCGGCTCCTTGACCCGCAGCGGGGCCGGCGCCTCCAGGCCCTTGAACTTCTGCCAGTCACCGCTGGCCTTGAAGATCGCCTCGACGGCCTCGGTCGGCTGCGCGCCGACGCTCAGCCAGTACTGCGCCCGGTCCGACTCGACGTGGATGAACGACGGCTCGGCCTTCGGGTTGTACTTGCCGATCTCCTCGATGGCGCGGCCGTCGCGCTTGGTGCGCGCGTCCATCACGACGATGCGGTAGTGCGGCGCACGCTTCTTGCCGATGCGCTTCAAACGGATCTTGACTGCCACGTCTGTGGGGTCTCCCTCGGAATTACCTGTCTGGGTGAGCAACTCACCAAGCGTCGTGGGGACAACGGGTGGCCACTCGAATGGGCCGGCCGGGACGTGGAGTTAGAGGGCTGCACGCGATCCGGACGGACTCAGCCCGCCATTCTGCCAGATCGCGCCTACCACAGCCAATCCGGGGCGGCGACCCGAGGAGGGCGACCGGCGGCCCGCCGACGGTAGGCTCACGGGACGCGCTGAGCAAAGTAGTGGTCGGAGGAGCGTCATGATCGGCAAGCGGGGACGCGTGATCGGTCGGGTCGCGCCGGGGGCGGTCGGCGAGGTGATGTTGCCGGTCCGCGGTGCCACCGAAGCCTTCTACGCTTACCCGGCAACCGACGAGGTGATCGAGGTGGGCACGCCTGTCGTGGTGGTGGAGTTCGACCCGCCCCGCACCGTGTACGTCTCCCGCGCTTTCTGACCACTGTTCCCTGGAGGGGCGATGCTCTGGACCTACCTGGGTGCGGGCGCTGCGGCGTTCGTACTCCTTCTCATCCTGTTCCGGCTGGTCTGGCGGGTGGCCGAGCCGAACGAGGCGCTGATCATCTCCGGTCTCGGCGCCCACTCGAGCATGGAGCAGGTCAACGAGACGCTCGGCTTCAAGATCGTGGTCGGCCGCGGCACCGCCGTGCTGCCCGGCTTCCAGACCGTACGCCGCCTGCCGCTCGACATCCGCGCCACGCCGTTGACCGTCACCTGCGTGTCCAGCCAGGGCATCCCTCTGCACATCAAGGGCGTGACGGCGTACAAGGTCGGTGACGACTACGGCTCGATCGCGAACGCGGCGCGCCGCTTCCTGGAGCAGAGTGACGAGCAGGTGATGGGCACCATCCACGAGTTGTTCGCGGGTCACCTGCGCGCGATCGTCGGCTCCACCACGGTCGAGGAGATGCTGCACGACCGCGAGACGCTGACCACGAACATCCGCGGCTCGCTGGCCGGCGACATGGAGAAGCTCGGCCTGGTGGTGGACTCGCTGCAGATCCAGGAGATCGACGACGAGTCCGGCTACATCAAGAATCTGGGCCGCCCGCAGGCCGCCGCCGTCGAGGCCGCGGCCCGGATCGCGCAGGCCGAGCGGGACCGCGAGGCGACCGAGCGCGAGCAGGCCGCCGCCGCCAAGAAGGCCGCCGCCGTACGGGAGAGCTCGATCGCGCAGGCGGGCTACCAGGCCGAGGTCGACCAGGCGAGGTCGAAGGCGTCGCAGGCTGGTCCGCTGGCCGAGGCGTTGGCCCGGCAGGAGGTCGTGGTCGCCGAGACCGAGACCGCGAAGCTGAACGCCTCGCTCGCCGAGAAGCAGCTCGAGTCGACCGTGCTCAAGCCGGCCGACGCGGAGGCGTACAAGCAGCGCACCCTGGCCCAGGCGGCCCGCGATGCGCAGATCGCCGCCGCCGAGGCGCGGGCCCGAGAGGTCGCCCTGCGCGGTGAGGCACAGGCCAAGGCGACCGAGCTGAACGGTAAGGCCGAGGCCTCGGCGGTCCAGGCCAAGGCGATGGCCGAGGCGGCCGGCATCAAGGCCCGCGCCGAGGCCCTGGCCACCAACACCGACGCCGTCGTCGCGCAGCAACTGGCCGAGGCCTACCCGCAGATCGTCGCCGCGGCGGCATCGTCGTTCGAGAAGGTCGGCAACATGGTCGTGCTGAACGGCGCGCAGGGCATCGAGGACACTCTGGTGAAGACCATCACGATGGGCGGCTCGGGCTTCGCCCTGGCCAAGCAGCTGATCGAGTCCCTCAGCAGCAACGGCGCCGGCGAGAACGGCAAGGTCCCCTCGCTCGAACCGGCCAAAGACGCCACCCTCGCCTAACCCTCCCCCGCCCGACCCCCGCCGCCCCTGTGGAAACGCCTCCGCCGATTCGTCGCCTGTGGTGCACCCCGCGCCGGATGGAAAACCACACCCGACGAATCGCCAGGGTGGTTTCCACACCTGTGGATGGTGGGGGCGGACGGCGGAGGGGGGCGACAGCGGGAGGGGGGCGACAGAGGAGGGGCGGACGGGTTAGAGGCCTAGGTGGGCTAGGACGGCGAGGACGCGGCGATGGCCCGAGTCGCTCGGCGGCAGATCCAGCTTGAGGAAGACGTTGCCGACGTGCTTGTGCACGGCGCCTTCGGTGATCACCAGCCGTTCGGCGATGGCAGCGTTGCCCAGCCCCTCGGCCATCAACGCCAGCACCTCCCGCTCGCGTGGCGTCAGGCGTTCCAGTGGGCTGCTCCGGCGCAGCATCAGCTGGCTGACCACCTCCGGGTCCAGCACCGTGCCGCCCGCTGCCACGCGCTTGAGCGCTTCCAGGAACTCGTCGACCCGCGAGACCCGGTCCTTCAACAGGTACCCGATGCCCTCGCTGCCGGCGGCCAGCAGCTCCGCCGCGTACACCTCCTCGACGTACTGCGAGAACACCAGGACGGGGAGGCCCGGGCGAACCCTGCGGGCCCCGATCGCCGCACGCAGGCCCTCGTCGGTGTAGGTGGGCGGGAGCCGTACGTCGACCACCGTGACGCCCGGATCGTGCTGCGCGACGGCCGCGGCGAACTCGTCGGCGTCACCCGCGACAGCTGCCACCTCGAAGCCGGCGTTGTCGAGCAAGAGGCTCAGGCCCTCGGCCAGGATCGGATTGTCCTCGAGGATCACTACACGCACGGAAGGATCACCTCGACGGTGGTCGGCCCACCGATGGGACTCTGCAGCTGCAGGTGACCGTCCATCGCCTCCACCCGGTGCACCATGCCATGCAGACCGCTCCCGCGGGTCGGCAGGTCTAGCTCGTCGCTCACCTTGGCCCCACCGATTCCGTCGTCGGTGACGGCCAGGTAGAGCTCGGGTCCGCGCCGTTCGAGCTGTACGCCGACATGCCCGGCCGCCGCGTGCTTCGTGATGTTGGTGAGCGACTCTGCGACCACGAAGTACGCCGCCGCCTCGACGGCAGCCGGGACCTGGCCGAGTTCCCCGACCCGGAGCTGCACCGGCATCGGACAACGCGCACACAATGCCGACACCGCACCGGCCAGACCGCGGTCCGCGAGGATCGGCGGGTACATCGTCCGCAGCACGCCACGCAGCTCGGTCATCGCCTGCTCGGCACCGTCCCGGGCGTCGTCGAGCAGCTTGGCCGCCTTCTCAGGGTTCGCTGCCATGGTCTGCTTGGCGATGCCGATCCGCATCGCCAGCGAGACCAGTTGAGCCTGTGTGCCGTCATGCAGGTCGCGCTCGATCCGGCGCAGCTCGGCGCCGTGCGAGTCGACCGCGCCGGCCCTGCTCCGGGTGAGCTCGTCGACGCGCGCCTGAAGCCGCACGGCCTCCAACTCTGCCCCGCTGGGCGCGAGCAGCGCCCGCGCCGCCCGCGCATGTCCGTCGGCGAGGGCCGGCGCCACCCAGCCGAGCAAGGCGAGGCCGACCAGGATCTGCACCGGGCCGAGCGTCAGCGCCTGCCACCAGCTGGTCACGTCGATGCCCATCAGGCTGAAGTTGCCCGGGGAGAGCTTCCACAGCACGGTGCCGAGGACCGCGGCTGGCGCGGCGATGATCGATACCACCGCCACGACCAGCTCCGGCACCATCGCCAGCGGGGCCAGCAGCAGCCGAAGACTGCGCCGTACCGACCGGTCCCGGACCATGGTGCGCGCGTCGCCGGGATTACGGTCGGCGGCCGGAGGCATACCGGGCCCGATCGGCACACCGAGGTAGCGGCTCGCCTGCGCCCTCTCGCTGTTCGCCAGCCGGACCAGCCCGCTGGTGATCGGTGGGACCAGCCAGCTCAGCAGCAGACCCAGCGGCAGGGCGGCGAGGAGCGCGAGGCCGACGAGGTACCTGATCGCCAGGTACTTGCAGGCAGGCAGGCCGCGCTGCAGGATCTTGGTGAGCATCGCTCAGGCCTCCGGGTTCACGGCGGAAGTTGTTGTCGGCACCTATCCTCCGTCGATCGGTACGGCGAGTCGCTACAGCAGGCTCTACTGTTCCCCGAGCACCTGACTGCTCAGGACACTAGGCGACGACTCGGCCGCGGAGGACGATGCGGGCGGGGTGGGTCAGGACCGCTGGGTCCAGGCGCGGATCGGCGTCGTACACGACCAGGTCGGCCGGGGCACCCACGGTGAGCTCACCTGGCACGCCCAGCCACTCTCTCGCCGCCCAGGAGCCGGCCGCAAGCGCCCGTGTCGGCGACATGCCGATGGTGGTCAGCGCGACGATCTCGTGAGCCACCAGGCCGTGCTCGAGGACACCGCCCGCGTCAGTGCCGGCGAAGACACCGACACCGGCCTCGACGGCCGAGCGAAGCGTGTCGCGGTGGCGGTGGTACAAGTCGCGCATGTGAGCCGCGTACGCCGGGAACTTGGCCTCGGCCTGGTCCGCGTAAGCCGGGAAGCCCTCGAGTTGCAGCATGGTCGGCACCAGCGCAGTGCCGGCGGCGGCCATCCGGTCGATCAGGTCCGGTGACAGGCCGGTGCCGTGCTCCAGGCAGTCGATGCCGGCGTCCAGCAGATCCGGCAGGGCGTGCTCGCCGAAGACGTGGGCGGTGACCCGCGCGCCGAGCTCGTGAGCCCGGGCGATGGCGGGCTTCAGCACGTCGGCGGGCCAGCACGGGGTCAGGTCGCCGGCATCCCGGTCGATCCAGTCCCCCACGAGCTTGACCCAGCCGTCACCGCGGCGGGCCTCCTGCTCGACGTACGCGACGAGTTCCTCGGGCTCGATCTCCCAGCCGTAGTTGCGGATGTACCTCTTGGAGCGGGCGAGGTGGCGGCCGGCCCGGATGATCTTGGGCAGATCCTCCCGGTCGTCGATCCAGCGGGTGTCAGCGGCCGATCCCGCATCCCGGACCAGCAGCGCGCCGGCGTCACGATCGACCAGGGCCTGGCGTTCCTGGGTCTCCTCGTCGACCGCACCGTGCCGGTCCAGGCCGATATGGCAGTGCGCGTCGACCAGACCCGGCACGATCCAGCCGCCGGTGCTGACCGTGGTGACCTCGGCGGCCGCGGGCCGGTCGACGACCAACCCGCCGCTGACGTGGATCTCCTGGTCTTCACCAGCGGGCAGGACGGTGCCACTGAGTCTGAGCACCGGGGTCACGGGAGAGGTCATGCCTTCGACCGTAACGGTCCGACGTCAGCCGTGCAGCCCCGGTACGACGCCCTGGTGGCAGGGCGTCGCAGCTCCGTCCGACGCCGTCTGGCACGGCGAACCGCTGTCGGTCGGGGCCTGGCTCGGCGCGGGCCCCTACGGCGTGGCGGCGCTGGTGGTCTCGGAGCTTGGGGCGACGCACGTCGGGTCGCTGCTCGACGTGACCGTCGGAGTCTCTGTCGGCGTGGCCGTCGCGCAGGACGGATCGTCTGAGGGCGCCGTCGACGGGGTCTCACTGGGCGTCGGCGTCGGTGTCGGCGTCGGTGTATCGGATGGCGTCGGCGTCGGGGTCTCCGATGGCGTCGGCGTCGGGGTATCGCTCGGTGTCGGCGTCGGCGTCGGCGTCTCGCTCGGCGTCGGCGTCGTGGTGGTCGGCGTCGTGGTGGTCGGCGTTGCGGTCGACGGCGTGGTCGTGCTTGGGCTCGTCGTGGTCGGCTTGGCCGACGTCGGTGACTGGGTCGGGGTCACCGTCGGCGAGCTGGTCGTGGTCGACGGCGTCGCCTGCGGCCGGACCGGGGTGGTCGACACCGGGTCCAGGCTGGTGAGGTCGCTCGTCACCGAGACGATGCTCGGATCGATGGTCTTCTCCACGTTGCCGTTGTCGCCGATCGGCGGCGGGATAACCCCCTCGCGGTCCGGGATCGTCACCGTGGACTTGCTGTACAGCTGCATCCAGCGAAGGACCGTGGACACGTAGTCCATCGAGTGGTTGTACCGCAACACCGCGGCGACCAGGGCCAGCGGGTTCCGCAGATCCGTCCCGCCGGCGCACAGGTACTCCCCTGCCGCCCGGGTCGCGTCGTACACGTTGTGCGGGTCCTTCACGCCGTCGCCGTTGCCGTCGGCGCCGTAGAGAGCCCAGGTGCCCGGGATGAACTGCATCGGCCCGACCGCCCGGTCCCACCGCGTGTCGCCGTCATATCGACCCTGATCGGTGTCGCTGATCGCCGCCATACCGGGTCCGCCGTCCAGCACCGGGCCGAGGATCCGCCCGCGGGTCAGGCCGTTCGCGTCGACCCGGCCACCGCTGGCATGCGCGGACTCCACCTTGCCGATCCCTGCGAGCAACGGCCAGGTGATGCCACAGTCCGGCCGGGAGACGGCCAGCTCGTTCGCCGCGCGCTGGTAGGCGGCGAGCACGCTACCCGGGATACCCGAGGCATCGCCCACGACGCCGATGCCCGGCCGCGGCTTGCCGTCCGTCGTACCGGTGACCGGTACGCCGATCTGGGATCGCTTCTGGGTGCCCAGACTGCCGTCGACGCCCGGCTTGCCCGGCAGATCGTCCGCGAGGCTGTCGAAGATCGAGTCCTGCCGCTGCTCGCCCAGGGCATGCGCGTCGACCACGAACTGGTTCGACGGAACGCCGCCGGCGACGAACACGGCGACCATCGCCGCGGGCGGGGCCAGGCAGATCCAGGTGGCGGTCAACTTCCCCCGCCAAGTGTCCAGGTTGCTGAACTGCTGCCTCATCCGAACGGCCCCTCGACGTATTCCGCAGTACCGGTTTCCAGGCGTGAGCACGAGTCTAACCGTGAGGCACCATCGGACAACCGGGAACGGTGTGCCGCCGGCACCTGTTCACCTCGAGTTCTCCGGGTGTCGCGACCTACTTGGGGCCGAGGAGATTCTTCAGCTCGTCCGGAAGCTCGAAGTCGTCGGCTGAGGCGCCGGCACCACCGAAGGCCGCCGGGAGCCGGCCGGGCTGCGGTTGCTCCGGGGCGTTCGCCGCGGCGTTGGCGCGTTTGGCGGGGTTGCCCGAGCCGCGCTTGGCCTTGCCCTTCCTCGCCTGCTGCTTGGCCCTCCTGCCACCGGCCATCCCCGGCATACCGGGCATGCCCGGCATCCCTGGCATGCCCTTGCCCGAGGCCATCGCGGCCATCATCTTGCGGGCCTCGAAGAATCGCTCGACCAGCCCGCTGACCGTGGCCACCTCTGTACCCGAGCCCTTGGCGATCCGGGCCCGGCGGGAGCCGTTGATGAGGGTGGGATCGTTGCGTTCGGCGGGCGTCATCGAGTGGATGACCGCCTCGATCCGGTCGATCTCTCGTTCGTCGAAGTTCTCCAGCTGGTCCTTGAACTGGGCCGCGCCCGGCAGCATGCCGAAGATCTTGGTCAGCGGGCCCATCTTGCGGACAGACTGCATCTGGGCGAGGAAGTCGTCCAGGGTGAAGTCCTTGCCGCCCTTCTTCTGCAGCTTGGCGGCGGTCTTGGCCGCCTCCTCCGCGTCGAAGGACTGCTCGGCCTTCTCGATCAGGCTGAGCACGTCGCCCATGCCGAGGATCCGCGACGCCATCCGGTCGGGGTGGAAGACGTCGAAGTCCTCCAGCTTCTCGCCGTTCGAGGCGAACATGACCTGGCGGCCGGTGACCTGCGCGACCGACAGCGCGGCGCCACCGCGGGCATCGCCGTCCAGCTTGGACAGCACCACACCGTCGAAGCCGACGCCGTCGAGGAACGCCTGCGCGGTGGTGACCGCGTCCTGACCGATCATCGCGTCGACGACGAACAGGATCTCGTCCGGCGAGACCGCGTCGCGGATGTCCGCGGCCTGCTTCATCATGTCCTCGTCGATGCCCAGCCGACCGGCGGTGTCCACGATGACGACGCTGTGCTGCTTGGTCCGGGCCTCGACCATCGCCTGCCGGGCGACCGCGACGGGGTCACCGACGCCGTTGCCGGGCTCGGGCGCGAAGACCGGCACACCGGCCCGGTCGCCCACCACCTGCAGCTGCGTCACCGCGTTCGGGCGCTGCAGGTCGGCAGCCACCAGCATCGGCGTCTGGTGCTTGCTCTCCTTCAGCCACTTGGCGAGCTTGCCGGCCAGGGTCGTCTTGCCGGAGCCCTGCAGACCGGCGAGCATGATCACCGTCGGAGGCCGCTTGGCGAACCGCAGCTCCCGGGTCTCGCCGCCGAGGATCCCGACCAGCTCGTCGTTGACGATCTTGATGACCTGCTGCGCCGGGTTCAGCCCACCGCGCACGTCGGCTCCGGCGGCTCGCTCCTTCACCGCAGCGATGAATCCCTTCACCACCGGCAGTGCCACATCCGCCTCGAGCAGCGCGATCCGGATCTCGCGCATGGTCGCGTCGATGTCGGCGTCGGTGAGCTTGCCCTTGCCGCGCAGGGTCTTGAACGCGGCGGAGAGGCGGTCGGAGAGCGTGTCGAACACGAGAGGACAGTCCGTTTCTTTCGGTGGAGCAGAAGGCCGGCGGGCCCAGGCCCTGCCAGGACCCGGCAACTCAGCGAGTCTACCGGCCACCGGTCCCCCGCTACCCCGTGCCCGCAAACCTCGCCCCGCCCGGCACGCCACGAAGATGCGAGGGCGAGCCGGGCCGGACGTTGACAGGCCGGTCCAGACCCGCGACGATCTAACCGATTAGCGCCAATAACTGGTTAGCATTAGGAGGACCTCGTGGCGACGGACAACGGCTCCACCAGGCAGGTCGTCGTACTCGACGCCCCGTCGAACCTGGGCCTGCGACCTCCCGCGCCCGGCACCGTGCCCGGCTGCTACAAGCTCGCCGGTGCGGTCCGCGACTGTGGTTTCGTCGACCGGATCAACGCAGCGGACGCGGGCTACCTGACGCCACCTCGGTACGACCGTGGCGACTGGCAGCCCGGCGACGGGGTCTTCAACGCGGCCGCCATCGCGTCGTACAGCGCGCGCCTGGCCGACCGCGTCGGCCTGCTGCTCGACCAGGGCCGGTTCCCGGTCGTGCTCGGCGGGGAGTGCAGCATCCTGCTGGGGCCCGCGCTGGCGTTGCGCCGGCGCGGTCGGTACGGGGTGGTCTACGCCGACGGCCATTCGGACTTCCGCCACACCGGCAACGCCCCCCACGTCGGTGCGGCCGGCGGCGAGGCGCTCGCCCTGGTCACCGGGCGCGGCCAACCTGACCTGGCGGACCTGGAGTCGCTGGCGCCGTACGTCCAGGGCAACGACGCGGCCCTGGTCGGCATCCGCGAGGACGACGAGTACGTCGACGATGTGCGCGAGGCGGGTGTCCTGGTGTTCGAGGCCCAACAAATCATCTCGGACCCGGCCGGGGCCGCCGCCGCAGTCCTGGGTCGGGTCGAGCGGGACGACATCGACGGGTTCTGGGTCCACCTCGATGTGGACATCCTCGACGCGGTCGTCATGCCTGCCGTGGACAGCCCGGATCCGGGTGGTCTCGACCACGCCCAGTTGCGGGAGTTGCTCAGGCCGATCCTGGCGTCGCCGAAGTGCGCGGGCGTCGACATCGGCATCTTCGACCCCGACCTCGACCCCGACGGCAGGCTGGCCGCCGAGCTCACCGACACGCTCGTCGCCGTCCTGACCGACTGAGCGGGACCTGCCACGGTCACTCCCAGTGGGCCGGTATGCCGTGCGGCGCGGCGCTGCCCAGGATTCGGCGCTCACCCGTGGGCCACACCTGCAGCACGATCAGGAACTCGTGCCGCGCACCAGGGACGCGCCGGGTCGGCTCGAGGAAGAGCCGCGCCAGCGGTGCGGTGGCCGTGGCCCGCGCACCCAGCGACGCGATCAGCCGGTCGCCCGTCTCGCGGTCGTCCGGCGACAGGTACTGCCACATCACGGAGTGCCAGACGACTGTCACATGACCCTCGGCGGTCTCGAGGGCACGCAACAACGACAGTGCGTCCTCCCGCCGAACGTCGGCCGGCACTCGGCGGGCGACCTCCAGCGCACCGCGAAGACGCTGCAGCCGCGCAGGCATGTCAGGCCATACGTACGACGCGAGCGTGAGCGCGCCATCCTCTGTGAGCGGGTTGACCGGTGCGATGTCGCTGCCGGTGCGCTCGACGATGCGCGGCGGCGGCACCGGCTTGAACGGGCGGCCGGACCACGCGTGCTCGAACCGCACCGGGCTGTCCGCCGGTCCGAAGCAGGTCCCGTCATCGCCGAGGTAGCGGAAGTGGTCGGCCCGCAGGTTGAGCCCCGCGCTCGCGCCGATCTCGAACAACCGCACCGGCAGCGAGGTGGACTCGGCCAGCCGGAGCAGGCCGCCGTACAGGGCGATGGAACGGCCGACCTCATTGGTCTGCGGCGGCTGGTTCAGCATGACCCGCAACTCCGGGCCGCGCGCAAGCAGCACCTGCTCGAACGACTCCCAGCCCAACACCGGGTCCCACTCCCCGCCCGCGCTCGGGTAGAACGCCGCAAGCTCCGGCGCCTCCCCGGACAGCACGAGCCGGTGGACGCTGCCGAGCAGGCGCAGGGCGAGGCTGGACGGACCCGGGTCCTCCTCGTGCCCTTGGAGCACCTGTGCCGACACCCCGCCGAGCTCGTAGTCGTCGATAAGCCTCAGCAGCAGGTCGGCGTACATGGGTGAACCGAGTCGCTCACAAGCCCGCGCCTGCTGCCGAAACGTCTTCACAAGGTGCACGCCTAGACCCTAGACCGCCACCTCCCCCTCGACCGCGAGCCAACCGACCCACCAGGGCACTTTCGGACCGATCCCCAAAGAACCCAAGCACTCCCTCCGCCGATCGGTCCGAATCCGCCCCCACCACCCCCACGATCGGTCCGAATCCGTCCTGATCACGCGGGTGGTCGGTCCGCAATCTGTCGGCGTGTGTGGTCAGGTGAGGCGGGCGAGGATGGACTTGGCGGTGGTGCGGGCGTCCTCGGGTTCGAGGGGCGACCCCATCGTGTCGGTGAGGTAGAAGACATCGACGCACTCGGCGCCCAGCGTGCTCACGTGCGCCGACCGGATGTTCGCTCCTGTCGCCGCGATGGCCGCGGTGACGTGGTACAGCAGGCCTGGGCGGTCGTGGGCTCGGACCTGCAGCACTGTCGCCGTCTCCGACGCCCTCGGCAGCAGGTCTACCCGACTGGGCGGATGCCGAGCAGCCTTGATCGCTGTGGAGTCCCTGGCTGCCAGCCGGCGTACCAGGTCGGTGTCGTCACGCAAGGCCACAGCAAGCCGGTCACGTAGCCGCACCGGATCCGGTGGCGAGCCGGCCACCGACCACTGCGAGATCCCCAAGCCGTTGACGGAGGTGACCACCGCTGCACGCACCGCGAGCCGCTCCATCGCCAGGACTCCCGCCACTGTCGACAGCGTGCCGACCTGATCCGGTACGGCGACGCTCACGCGCAGGTCCCCGTCGTGCTCCGAGACCGCGACCCCCAGTCGCCCCACTCCGACCACCTGGTGAAGCTGCGGGACCGCGCTGGGCTGTGCCTCGTTCCACAGCCCGCCGCCACCGCCGGAGAGCTCCGCACGGACCCGGCGAGCCAGGTCGCCGACCAGGCGGAGTCGCCACGGGCTGGCGGCCGCGGGACCGGCCGCGCGTGCGTCGGCGTACGTGAGCGCCTCGAGCAGGTCCAAGGTGTCGGTGTCGCCGACGATGCCAGCGACCAGTTCCACCGTCATCGGGTCGTCCAGGTCTCGCCGCGTCGCCACCTGGGACAGGGTCAGGTGTTCCCGCACCAGCAGGGCAACAGTCTGGACGTCAGAGGCGGCGAAGCCGAGCCGTCGCGCGACAGTGGTGGCGATCGCCGCGCCGGCGACACTGTGGTCGCCAGGGACGGCCTTGCCGAGGTCGTGCAGCAAGGCGGCCAGCAACAGAAGGTCCGGCCGCCGGACCTCGCGAACCATCCTGGAGGCCTCGACGCAGGTCTCCAGCAGGTGACGGTCGACCGTGAACCTGTGGACCGCCGACTGCGGCGGCCGGAACCGTACGTCGTCCCACTCCGGCAGGAGCCGCGAGATGTATCCGGCCTGGTCCAGCGCCTCCCAGACCTCCAGCAGGCCCTGACCGGCTCCGAGCGCGGCACACAGGAGCCGTCGAGCCTCCCCTGGCCACGGCTCCGGCAGCGCAGCGGAACCGACGGCCAGCCTGGTACAGACCGCAGGTGACAGCACCAGATCCCGGTCGGCGGCTACAGCGGCAGCGCGCAGGCCGAGCACGGGATCACGCTCAGGCCGGGCGTCGGGCATCAGCACAACCTCGCCCTCGTGCTGTCCGATGCCTTCGTCCAGCGCCAGCAGCAGCGGGCCGCCGGTACGACTCCTGCGACGCGAGCGGGGCGGCCGTGCCATCAGGCTCTCGACCCGGCGCCAGGACACGTCGCACACGTGCGCCAGGGTCCGCCCGGTCGCGTAGATGTGCCGCAGCAACGCATCCCGGTCAGCCAGGCCCAGCCCAGCCGCGACGTCTGCCGCCACATCTGCCACGACCCGGTCGGTAGCCCGTCCGGCCACGGCATGCAGCTCGTCCCGGACGTCGAGCAGGTCCAGCCGGGCGCGCTCCACCACAGGATGCGGGACGTCGATCAACCAGGAGGCCACGAGGGCCCGGAGCACCACCGCGTCCCGCAGCCCGCCGTACGCCTCTTTGAGGTCGGGCTCGGCCAGATGGGCCAACTCGCCCACAGCGCCGGCCCGGTCGCGGCATGCCTCGGCCAGTGCCGGCAGCCGCGTCTTGGCCGTGCGCCGCCAGTCCGCCATCAGGACCGACCGAAGCTCCAGCGTGAGGTGCGAGTCCCCCGCCACATGCCGAGCGTCCAGCAGCCCCAGCGCGACTCGTACGTCGTCGGCAGCGGCCTGCTGAGCCTCTGCGACGGTCCTGACGCTGTGGTCCAGCCTCGTCCGGGAGTCCCACAGGGGGTACCAGATCCGTGCGGCCAGCTCGTCCACCCGTGGATACCTCTCGGCGTGCACGAGCATCACGTCGAGGTCGCTGTACGGCGACAGCTCCTCCCGGCCGTAACCGCCGACCGCGACCAGCGCGACGCCCTCGGTGGGAACACCGAGGGCGTCGCAGGCCTGTGAGAGGAGCAGGTACAGCAGCGCGTCGGCCTCCTCGGCACGCACGCGCCGCTGCTCTGCCCGATCCTGCATCTAGAGCGCGTCTCCGTCACGTTCGCCGGTGCGGACCCGGACGATGGTCTCGACGGGAGTCACCCAGACCTTGCCGTCGCCGATCTTGCCGGTCTGCGCGGCCTTGACGACCACGTCGACCACATCGGCCGCGTCACCGTCTTCCACCACAACCTCGAGCCGGACCTTCGGGACCAGGTCCACCTCGTACTCGGCGCCGCGGTACACCTCGGTGTGGCCCTTCTGCCGGCCGTAGCCGCTGGCCTCGGTGACGGTCATGCCCGTCACCCCGAAGGTCTCCAGTGCCGCCCGGACGTCCTCGAGCTTGTGCGGCTTCACCACTGCGGTGAGGAGCTTCATGCGTTCGCACCTTCCTTCTCCGTGCTGCTGGTCTCGACGGGCTCCTCGGTCCGGACGATGGCGCTGTGGCCGCGCAGGCCGGAACCCGCTGCCAGGAAGTCGTACGCCGTCTCGGCGTGCTCGACCTGGTCGACACCCGCGACCTCATCGTCCTCCTTGAGCCGGAAGCCGATGGTCAGGTCGATCACCTTGGCCAAGATGAAGGCCACCCCGAACGAGTAGACACCGACGATCAGGTTCGCCAGCGCCTGCCGGCCGAGCTGACCTGCGCCGCCACCGTAGAACAGGCCGTCCACCGCCGACGGCGCCGCGGCGCTGCCGAGCAGGCCGATCGCGAGCGAGCCGACCAGACCGCCGACCAGGTGGACACCGACCACGTCGAGGGAGTCGTCGAAGCCGAGCCGGTACTTCAGCGACACCGCGAAGGCGCAGATCGCACCGGCGGCGACGCCGAGGATGATCGCGCCGACCGGGGTGACCGCACCACAGGACGGGGTGATCGCGACCAGACCGGCGACGGCGCCGGAGGCCATGCCGAGCGTGGTGGCCTTGCCGTGCCGGATGCGCTCCACGATGAGCCAGCCGATCACCGCCGCGGCCGTCGCGACCTGGGTGTTGACGAAGGTCACCGCGGCCGTCGTACCGGCGCTCAGCGCCGAGCCCGCGTTGAAGCCGAACCAGCCGAACCACAGCAGCCCGGCGCCGAGGATCACCAGCGGCAGGCTGTGCGGCCGCATCGGGTCCTTGCGCCAGCCGACCCGGCGCCCGAGCACGATGGCCAGCGCCAGTGCCGCGGCACCGGCGTTCACGTGCACCGCCGTACCACCGGCGAAGTCGATCGCTTTGAGCTTGTCCCCGATGAAGCCGCCCGCGCCGTCGTCCAGGAACCACACGGAGTGGGCGACCGGGAAGTACACCAGGCAGGTCCAGCCGACCACGAACGCGATCCAGCCGCGGAACGTGGCCCGGTCGGCGATCGCGCCCGAGATCAGCGCCGGGGTGATGATCGCGAACATCAGCTGGAACGCAACGAACGCCAGCGTCGGGATCGTCCCGGACACCGCGTCGGGCGCCAGCAGACCCTTCAGGCCGGCCACGGAGAAGTCGCCGATCACGTGGCCGCTGTCACCACCGAAGGTGAGCGAGTAGCCCGCGACCACCCACAAGATGGTGACGACGGCGATGGTGATGGCGCTCATCATCATCATGTTCAGCACGCTCTTGACGCGCACCATGCCGCCGTAGAAGAAAGCCAGGCCCGGTGTCATCAAGAACACCAGGGCGGCGCTGAGCAATACCCAGGCGGTATCGCCGGCGTTGATCTCCATCAACGTGTCCCTTCCATCGATCTGGGTGGCCGACGTCCTCATTCGGTCGCTCCACGACGTCGGGGAAGCCCGCGCGCGGCCACATCGCAAACGGTGTCGGCGTGCCGTTTCAACCGATCGGTCCGGATGTTTCAGGTATGTGACAAACCGGCGTCGGAAGTGACATCCAGGTGACAGCACCCTGACTGTGGCAGTCTGGGCCTCATCACACGGCTGCATGCGCGCCTCCGCGGCCGTCCGAACTGGGGACAGACGAATGGGGACCAACAGTGAGGAAAAGCCACGTCGCGGCCGCCCCCGCGATCCGGAGGCCGAACCGAGAATCCGCCGGTACGCCGTCCAACTGCTCCTGGAGCGCGGCTTCGACGGCATGACGGTGGACGACGTCGCCGAGGCGGCCGGCGTCGGCAAGGCGACCATCTACCGTCGGTGGGCCAGCAAGGAACAGCTCGCCAACGACGCGATGGCGCAGTTGTTCGACATCGAGATCCCGGATGCCGACACAGGATCGATGGCGGGCGATCTGCGCCAGGTGTACCGCGACGCGCTGATCTTCGTGAGCAGCGCGGAGGGCACCGCGCTGGTCCGGCTGGCGGTGACCGAGGCCAACCGCGACGAACAGATCGCCGAGCTCTACCGTTCGTTCCTGCAGCGCCGCATCACCCTGACAGGGGCAGCGCTGGATCGGGCCCGTCGTCGGGGCGAGCCGATCAGCCCGGCGGCCGACCCGGCCCTGCTGGTGCAGTGGCTGGCCGGCGTGCTGATCATCCGCTCCATCACCGGCGAGCCGATGCCGTCGCCCGACGAAGCGGACCGACTGGCCGCCATGACGCTGCGGGGGATCACGGACCCGTGACAGCCGGCACAGGTCCGGGGTGAGAGGTCTGGCCTCACCCGTGTATGCCGGGACCGAGTGCGATCGGGCCGACCTCGAGCTCAGTGACCCGACGGACCTGGCCGGTCTGCACGTCCCAGGCGAGGATCCAGGCGGAGTACCTTCCGACCACCTGCACCAGCAGGTCATGGTCGTCGTACCAGCCGAGGACCCCGCAGCAGCCGGGCCGCCGGATCTCAGGCGTGGTCGGCACGGGGATGGTGGGGGTGTCGATCGGCTTCTGCGCCGGAGTCTCGCCGAGCACGAGCAGCCGGCTCGGCGCAGACTCCGTGGTGGAGATCCCGGCGACGATCTGCGGCTGCGACGTCGGCGTGGAGACCTCCGCGAGCGGCGTCGCCAGGAACAGCCGGGCCGCCCGGTCCGTGGTGGCGAAGGTCTGCCCGACCCACGAGGTCGCCGGCAGTTGCAGGGTGCGCTGGACCGTCCAGCCGCGGGTGAAGGAGTACTGGAGCAGCGAGGCCTGGCCCGCCACCCCCTCGAGCCGGTACGGCGCCGTGACGGCGGCCGGGTCCGAGCTGCCGCTGACTGCCGTCACCGCCTGCTCGCCGTCGCCGCCAGAGCCGACCAGTACTCGGTACGCGCGGTCCTTGCCGCTGACGAGCACGCGCTTGCTGTCCGGCAGCCAACTGACGCTACGGACGTCCTGCCATGGCAGCTTCACCCGGTAGGCGTCCGCTGTCGTCCCATCCAGCAGGGCCATCTCACCTGGCTGCGGGAACGCGACCAGCCGGCCGTCCGGCGACACCGAGGCGGAGCTCAGGGGCGGCCCACTGCTGATCGGAGCGAGATCGAGGTCGGCACGCCCCCAGTGACCGTCCTCGTCCAGCAGCAACGGCGTGAAGTGCCCACCACTTTGCTCTGCCAGTAGTACCGCGGCTATTCGCCGGACCGGCTGGACCCGAAGTTCGGGCGGGTTGTCCGGAAGCCGCAACAAGTCACCCAGTGGTGTCACCACCCGGTCGAGGAAGCGCTCGCTGCCCGCCGGCGGCGCCATCCAGAAGTCCATCCCGGCGATGGTTCCTGACGGGGGCACGAAGCCGAACGGCGTGGGCGGCACGGTCGGAGGCACTGGCTCGGCGTTCCCGCCGCCTGTGCCCGAGAGCAGCGCCGCGGCGGCCGCCACTACCAGGACGGTCGCCAGCAACGCCAAAGCGCCGCGTCGACGCCGTCGGCGGACGCCCACCCCGCCTGCCCACGCCGTGTCGGCCAGGTCGGGGACTGGCAACCCCCTTGCGGCCCGCTCCAGCAGGGGCCGAACGTCCTCGCGCCTCACCACCGCTCCCCCGGTCGGGCGTCTCGCCGGTCTCCTGAACCAGGGCCGGCCTGGAAACGGCTCAAGGCGGTCTGGCTCTGGGTGTGTACCGCCGTCGGCGAGATACCCAGCACCTCGGAGGCCTCGAACTCCGTGAGCTCCTCGAAGAACAACAGCACCAGTACGGCGCGCTGGGCCGAGGTGAGCCCTGCGAGCAGCACCTGGGCCGGCTCGTCATCGTCCGGCGCCGGCACGTGCGACCTGTTCCGCCACCAGAGCGACATCGCGGGCTGGTAGATGATCCGCAGCACGAACGTGTCCGGGTCGTCCAACCGACCCCAGCGCAGTGACAACCGCGTGAAGGCGTGCAGCAGGCGCTCCTCGGCCGACTCCAGGTCGCCGTACACCAGGTACGCCGCCCGCAGCCACCGTTCCTGCCGCGCATCGACATAGGCGGCGAACTCTGGGTCGACCGTCTGCTGCATCCACCCTCCCGCCTTCCATTGAACCCCTGTCCGGTGCGGAACGGGATCATCCGGCACGATCTGCTGTCAAGGCGCCAGGCCGTCGATCCAGTCGAAAGGACCGCTTTCCATGAGCGTTGCGTTGTTCACCCTCGGCGGCACGATCGCGATGGCGGGTCGCCAGGCGACCGATGGAGTCCGCCGGCTGACCGGCGCCGAGCTGACGGCCGCCGTACCCGGTCTCGCGGAGTTGAGTGTGCCGCTGGCCGCGCAGGACGTCGAAGCGGTACCCAGCGCGAACCTGACGCTCGCCAGGATGCTCGACGTCGTCGACGCCGCGTCGAAGGCGGTCGGTGACGGAGCAACCGGCATCGTCGTCACGCAGGGGTCCGACACGCTCGAGGAGACCGCCTTCCTGGTGGACCTGGTCTGGCCGCACCCGACCCCGTTCGTAATGACCGGCGCGATGCGCAACCCGACGCTGGCCGGCCCGGACGGTCCCGCGAACCTGCTCGCCGCCGCCCGTGTCGCCGCCTCCCCCGTCGCTCGCGACCTCGGCGCACTGGTCGTGTTCAACGACCAGGTCCATGCCGCGCGCTGGGTCCGCAAGACCCACAGCACCAGTACGGCGACCTTCGCCTCGCCCGACACCGGGCCGATAGGTCAGGTAGTCGAGGGCCGGGTCCGGATCCTGACCCGGCCCGCCCGGCAGGACGGCCTACCCAGCCGGGCGGAGCCGGAGACCCTGGACGCCACCCGCGTCGCGCTCTACACCGTCACGCTCGACGACGACGGTCTCCTGCTTGAGGGACTCGCCGACACTCACCAAGGCCTGGTCGTCGCCGGCTACGGCGTGGGCCATGTGCCGTCCGCGCTGGCCCCGGTGCTCGGGGCGCTGGCCGAACGGATCCCAGTCGTGCTGACGTCGCGGACCGGGGGCGGTTCGGTGCTGCGCAACACCTACAGCTCCGTCGGTTCGGAGTCGGACCTGCTGCGGCGCGGGCTGATCGACGGTGGCTTCCTCCACCCGTACAAGGCGAGGATCCTGCTGCGGCTGCTGCTGGCGACCGGCGAGGGGCGTGAGCAGATCGTCGAGGCCTTCGCACACCATGCCTGACGCGCGGCCGTCAGCCTGTTGCCTGCGGCAAGCACCTTCGGCGGCTGTGGAGGCAAAGGGCACAATCGGTCATTTGTCGCTCGCTGTCAAGCCTGCGCACAGAGAACGGACAATTCTTGTCTTTTCCTTTGCCTCATCTTGACTGTCACCGCACGTAAGTGTTCGGATCGTCTTCGCTCGGGGATCATATCGAGACTCTTGGAGATGGTTGCTCCGTGGTTGACGACGTAAAGACCGACCGGACCAGTCCGGAAAGCGACTACGCCGCAGTGGGCGGTGGGGCCGCGGTCTCCTCGGTGGTGGATCTTTTCTACCAACGTGTGCTGGCGGATCCTCAGCTGGCGGGCTACTTCGAGGGCAGTGACCTCGTCCGGCTCAAGCGCCATCAGGTGCAGCTGGTCTCGCAGGTGATGGGTGGCCCGGTCACCTACGAAGGGGCCGAGCTCGCGGCGGCGCATGCGGACCGTGGCATCACCGACGCAGACTTCGGCAAGGTGGTCGAGCACCTGATCGCCGCACTCCAGGCACACGACGTCGACGAGGAGATCATCGGCCGGGTCGTCGAGGCGTTGGCCGCGACCCAGGGCGACATCGTCACCGCCGCCGCCAACTAGGCATGGATCCGGCAGCTCTGAAGAACAGTTGGGCCCTCGTCGCGAAATCCGGCGACGAGGTACCGCTGTTCTTCTACTCACACCTGTTCCTGTCCCACCCCGAGGTCCGGGAGATGTTCCCGGTATCGATGGCGTCCCAGCGCGACAAGCTGGTCGGCGCCCTCGGCGCGGTGGTGAGCAACGCCGACAAGCTGGACGAGGTCGTCCCGTTCCTGCAGCAGCTGGGGCGTGACCACCGGCGCTTCTCGGTGATCACCGATCACTACTCAGCCGTGGGCGCTTCCCTCCTGGCCACGCTTCAGCACTTCCTGGGCCCGGGCTGGACCCCGGACCTGGCGTCGGACTGGGCGGAGGCGTACGGCCTGGTCGCGGCCGTGATGGTGCAGGCCGCCGACGAGTCCGCCGAGGAGACCCCGGCCTGGTGGCCCGCGGAGGTGACCGGCGTGGATCGCCGCACGATGGACGTGACCATCGTGCAGCTCCGGCCGGCCGAGCCGCTCGCGTACGAGCCCGGCCAGTCGCTCGCCCTCGAGATCCCATACCGGCCACGGCGCTGGCGCTACTTCAGCCCGGCGAACGCACCGCGCCCGGACGGGTCGATCGAGCTGCACATCCAGCTCGTGGCCGGCGGCCAGGTCAGTGGGCCCGCGGTCCGTTCCCTGCGGCCCGGTGACTCGGTCCGGCTGGGCGCACCGGTGGGTGAGTTGAAGCTGCCCGAAGGCGGCGGCAGGGACCTGCTGATGGTCGCCGGCGGCACCGGCCTCGCGCCGCTGCGCGCGATGCTGGAGCAGATCGACCAGCGCTGGCATGCCGGTACGATCCCGAACGTCCACCTGTTCCACGGTGCCCGGATGCCCTGGAACCTCTACGAGAACAAGCAGCTCACCCGGCTGACCCAGCGGCCGTGGTTCAGCTATACGCCGGTGGTCTCCGACGACGGGTCGTACCCTGGCGAACGTGGCCTGGTGGGATCGGTGGCGGCACGGTACGGCCCGTGGGCCGATCGCACGGTACTGATCTGCGGATCGCCCGACATGGTCGCGCACACTGTCGACGAGTTGATCGGGGCCGGTACACCGGAGGCCAACATCTACACCGAGAAGTTCGGCACCACTACTTCGGCAGGGGGCCACCAGTGACACCGGAAGACGCGTTCGCCCGGCGACCAGCCCAGTCGCCGCGAGCCATCAGGACCCACTCGTTCACCACCCGGCGCAGGGGTCTGGACCCCGAGGAGGTGGCAGCCTACCTCGGTCAGCTCGCCGAGCAGGTCGAGCAGGGCGATGCCGACCGGGCCGACTTGCGGGCCCAGCTTGAGCAGTTCCGCAACCGGACGCCGGACTCCGACGAGCGCGCCCACATCACCGCGCACGCGGTCGGCCTGCTCAGCCAGGCCCAGCAGATCGCCGACAACCTGGTCGCCGAGGCCGAGCAGTACGCGAAGGACCTGGTCGAGGCCGCGCGCCACCAGCACCGCGACGTACTGAAGCAGGCCCACGACTCGGTCGAGTCGGCTGTCAAGCATCTGCCCCCCGGCGATGCCGCGGCCATGAACGGCACGCAGGTGCCCACCGCCGAGCTGGAGTATGTCCGCACCTTCACCCAGGTCGCGCACATCCAGCTGCGGTCGGTGCTCGACGCTCTGGCCGAGCAGGTGGAGCGACTGGGCCACCTCCCCGAGGTTCCCGGCGGGCCACCTTCGGGCAGGGCGGCAGTCGCCTCCGTCAACGGCCTGCCCGGTGCGGAGCCGGATCCAGGTGGGGACGTGCAGTGGTGGACCGACCTGTCGGCCCAGCCGGACCGGGCCCACGAGCGGCCGTCACCCGGCTTCCCGTAAGCCGCTCACCCGGCTTCCCGCAGGACGACTCCCGCCAGCTCAGATCGGCTCGGCCAGGCGGTCCCGGGGGCCTGTCGCCTCCGGGACGCCTCGCCCTGGGAGCAATCTGACCGCTCCCAGTGGCGCTGGTCGGCGAGTCTCGTTCAGCTGATCCGCCGGGCCTCAGTCGAGGAGGGCGTCGACGAACTGCTCGGCGTCGAACGGTGCCAGGTCGTCGGCGCCCTCGCCGAGACCCACCAGCTTCACCGGCACGCCCAGCTCGCGCTGGACGGCGATCACGATGCCGCCCTTGGCGGTTCCGTCGAGCTTGGTCAGCACCAGCCCGGTCACGTTGATCACCTCGGCGAACACCCGCGCCTGGGTGAGACCGTTCTGGCCGGTGGTGGCGTCGATGACGAGCAGCACCTCGTCCACCTCGGCGGCCTTCTCGATGACGCGCCGCACCTTGCCCAGCTCGTCCATCAGCCCGGTCTTGGTGTGCAGCCGGCCGGCGGTGTCCACCAGGACCACGTCGGCCTCCTCCTCGATGCCGGAGCGGACCGCGTCGAACGCGATGCTGGCGGGGTCGCCACCCTCGGGCCCGCGCACCGTCCGGACGCCGACCCGCTCTCCCCAGGTCTGCAGCTGGTCGGCCGCGGCCGCGCGGAAGGTGTCCGCCGCGCCAAGCAGGACCTGCTTGTCCTCGGCGACGAGCACCCGGGCCAGTTTGCCGACAGTGGTCGTCTTGCCGGTCCCGTTGACACCGACCACCAAGACGACAGCCGGCTTCGTACCGCTCCGGGAGACTTTGAGCGAGCGGTCCAGCTCCGGGTTCACCAGCGCGACGAGCTCCTCGCGCAGGACGGCGTGGGCCTGCTCCGGGGAGCCGATGCCCTCGACCCGGACCCGGGTACGCAGCCGCTCGACCAGCTCCTGGGTCGGCGCGACGCCCACGTCGGCGGTGATCAGGGTCGTCTCGATGTCGTCCCAGGTCTCCTCGTCGATGGCGTCGCGCGACAGCAACGCCAGCAGACCCTTGCCGAGCGTGCCCTGTGAGCGGGCGAGCCGGGCCCGCAACCGGACCAGCCGGCCCTCGACGGGCTCCGGCCTCTCGATCGTGGGGGTGGGGGTCGGCTCGGGCAGCTCGGTGTCCTCGAGCGTACGGGTCGGGGTGTCGCGGGGTGTCTCCGCGTCATCGCCCACCCGGGGTTCAGCGGATTCGACCGCCGCCGGTGCCGACGAGGACAGTTCAGCGGGCTTGCGGCGCCTGGTGACGACCAGTCCGGTGGTACCGGCGACGAGGACGACGGCCACCGCGATGATGGCGATGAGCACCTGGTCGGTGAGCAGGGTGACGAGCAAAGGGTTCAACACGATCCCCCATCCTTCCAGACGCCCTGCCCTGTTCCGACGCCTCCTTGCGTCCGAAGGATCGCGGGCCGGACCTCAGTCCTTCGGACGCAACAGATTCAGTGTGGGCAGTTGCTCTGCGTCAGGGGCGAGCTCGGGGCGGTGCGTGAGCAGGAGGACACTGCGGCGACCGGCGGCTGCGAACAGATCCGCCAGCAGGTCTCTGCCGGTCTCCTCGTCGAGATGCTCCGTCGGCTCGTCCAGCACAAGGACATCGACGTCAGCCAGCAGCAGGCGGGCGAGGGCGAGCCGCTGCCGCTCACCTCCGGACAGGCGGGCGCCGTGCTCTCCGACCATCGTCTGGAGTCCATCCGGCAACCCTGCGACGAAATCGCCAAGCCGGGCCCGGTGGAGCGCAGCCATCAGCTCGTGCTCGGTCGCACCGGGCCGGGCCAGTAGGAGGTTCTCCTCGATGCTGGTGTCGAAGACGTGGCTCTCCTGCGTCAGGAGGCCGATCGCTGACCTCACGTCGTCACCGGCCAGTGAGGTGACGTCGACTCCGTCCAGCAACACCAGCCCGCCTCGTGGGTGGAGAAACCTCAGCAGTACGGCGGCCAGCGTGCTCTTGCCCGAGCCGCTGGGTCCAGTGACGATCAGCCGTCCACCTGGAGGCAGGTCGAGGTTCACCCCGCCAAGCACGTCCGGCCCGCCGTCGTATCCCGCGGACAGGTTGCGGACCTGGATGCGGCGGCCAGTCGGGAGCTGAGCGGGCGCAACGGGCTCCGCGACCGGCACCCGAGCCGCCAGAACCTCCTGAATACGGAGCAGGGATGAGCGGACCCGGATCGCCAACTGTGCCGCCAGCGGGATCCCGCCGAGCACATCCGCCAAAGCGAGCGGGGTCAACACCAGTACGGCGAACACGGGGCCAGACAGGTCCCCTCGGTCTACCGCGGCCCCACCGAGCAAGAGCCCGGCCAGACTGGCTGCGCCGACACACAGAGCCAGCAGGGCGCCACCGAGCCCGGCACTCCAGGCTGAGCGCCGTTCCGCAGCAGCCAGCCGCGCATCCGCCTTGCCGACCTCGGCCAGTACGTCGTCGACCGCGTTGAATGCGATCACGTCGGCAGCGCTCAGCAAGGCCTCGGTCGCAGCGGCCGAAGCCTCTCCCCTGGCTCCGGCGACGGTTTGCTCCGCAGTTCGCGCGGTGGCGGCCGTCACCCAGGGCACGATCGTGCACGCAGCCAGCACAGTGAGCGCTACGACCACACCCGCTGCGGGCAGCAGGAGCACCAGGAGTCCGACCGTCGCGAGCGCGGTCATTGCCGCGACCAGTACGGGCAGGACGACTCGTAACCAGAGGTCGAGCACAGCCTCGACATCCAGGAGGAGCCGGGTCAGCAAGTCACCACTGCGCAGGTTGCTCACTCCAGCCGGTGCCAGTTCCTCCAGCCGAGCGGTTATCCGGGAGCGGGTGTCACCCAACACCCTGTAGGCCGCATCGTGGCCGGCGAGGCGTTCGGCATACCGGAAGACACCGCGACCGACTCCGAACGCCCGAACAGCGACAATGGCCACCATCAGGGTGAGAACCGGCGGCTGCGCTGCTGCAGTCGTGATCAACCAGGCTGAGGTAGCCAGCAGCGCCACAGCGGAGCCAGAAGCCAATACCCCCGCCAGCAGGGCAAGAGCCAGCCGAGGCGTCACCCGGCGGTCCGGTCGCACCAGCTCGACCAGGGTGCTCATGCAGGCACCAGCCGATCGGAGCCGACCTCGACCACCCGATCGGCGGCGGCTATCAGTGCCGGGCGATGCGCAACCAGCAGCACGGTCCGACCTGTGGAGCGCACTCCGGCGATCACCGCCGCCTCGGCCTCGGCGTCCAGTCCTGCCGTCGGCTCGTCAAGCAAGAGCACCGGTGCATCGGTGACGATGGCCCGGGCCAGAGCGACCCGACGCCGCTGGCCACCAGACAGCAGTTGCCCGCGCTCTCCGACTGGTGTAGCCGGATCGAGTTCAGGAGCGCCGGCAGCGTCCAGGGCTCGGCGTACCTGCTCATCGGTGGCTGTTGGGAGGCCGAGCCGGATGTTGTCGGCGATGCTGCCTGTGCGGAGCCCTGGCCGCTGTGGAACCCAGGCGAAGTTCCGGCGCCATGCGGTTGCGTCGAACTCGTCTGCCGTCGTGTTGCCGACCACCACGGACCCACTGACAGGCGTTGTGAACCCGAGCATTGCGGCCAGCGCCGTCGACTTGCCGGCGCCGCTGGATCCTGTCAGCGCGACCACCTCTCCCGGCCAGAGGTCAAGGTCGAACCCATCCAGCGCCGGGGTAGCCCGATCCGGGTACTGAACCGTGACGTCGCGCAGGTGCAGCGCAGTCCGTCGCAGGTCTGGTACGTCTGTGCGGCGACCACGCGTCGGTACCGGTGTCTCCAAGATCCGGAACACCTCCTCGGCGGCCGCCACGCCGTCCGCACTGGCGTGGAACTGTGCTCCGACCTGTCGCAGTGGCAGATACGCCTCGGGCGCAAGGATCAACACCATCAGGGCCGTCTCCAACCCGAGTCGTCCATCCACCAGGCGTAGCCCGATGCCGACGGCCACCAGGGCTACAGAGATGCTTGCCAGCAGCTCCAGCACCAGCGACGACAGGAATGCCAACCGCAGGCTCACCATGGACGCAGCCCGATGCCGGTCAGTAACCCGACGTACGGCGGCGGCCTGGGCCTTGGCGCGGCCGAACAGCTTCAGCGTCGACAGACCGGCCACAACGTCGGAGAAGTGATGCGCCAACACCTCCAGAGCCTGCTGTCGCCGGCGGCTGTGTGCCTGGGTGGCCCAACCGATCAGCGCCATGAAGATCGGGATCAGCGGCAAGGTCACCACTACCGTCGCGGCAGCGATCAAATCGCCCGTCGCCATCCAGGCCACCACCCCCGCCGGTACCGTCCCGGCCAGCACCAACTGCGGGAGGTACCGGGCGAAGTAGGGGTCGAGGTCATCGAGCCCCCTCGTCAACAAGGTAGTGAGGGCGCTGCTGCGTTCCCCGCTGAGCCAAGCTGGTCCAAGCTGCAGGGCGTGCGCCAAGACCTGGCGGCGTAGTGTCGACTTCACAGCAGCCGCCGCATGACAAGCGACAACCTCCTGCAACCACATCAACGCCGCCCTGAGCGTGATTGCACCGGCCAGCAGTACGGCCGTAGTCAGCAGTCCATCTGCCGAGCTCGTCCGCACGACTGTGGCGATTCCCCGAGCCAACAACACGGCCTGTACGACGATCAGCGCGCCAGTGGCGACACCGATCAGCACCGAGGCGACAAGAAACGTCCGAGCCGCCCGGGCCCGTCGCAGCAGCCGCGGGTCCAGCGGCTTCATGACACCGCGATCGGTTCGACGGCGATCCGCCGGCGGAAGACCCAGTAGGTCCACCCCTGGTACAGCAGCACCAGCGGCGTGAAGATGGCGCCGACAACGGTCAGGATCTTCAGGGTGTACGGCGTCGAGGCGGCATTCGCCGTCGTCAGGCTCCACGCCGGGTCGAGCGTCGACGGCATCACGGCTGGGAACAACGCCATGAACAGGGAGGCCACAGCCAGCCCGATCGCCAGAGTGGTTCCGACGAACGCCCAGCCCTCCCTCCGCAGCCGGTTCGCGGCCAGCCCGCTCAGCAGCGCAACAGCGGCCAGACCGGCCACGGCAGCCGATGCGGCGTCACCGCGCAGGGCGTGCGCCCACCCGAGGAAGGCGACTGCCAGCACGGCTGCTGCCAGACCGGACAGGGCGGCCAGCCGGTTGGCGCGATCGCGAATCTCGCCGCTCGTCTTGAGCGCCAGGAAGATGGCCCCGTGTGCGACGAAGAGCACGGTGACGGTCACCCCACCCAGCAGGGCGAACGGGCTGAACAGGTCACCGAGCCCGCCGACGTACTCCAGGTCCGCGTCGATCGGCAGACCACGCACCAGGTTGGCGAAGGTGATCCCCCACAGCAGCGCCGGCGCCAGCGAACCGACCAGGATCATGACGTCCATCCGCCGCCGCCACAGCGGGTCGTCTCGCTTGCCTCGGTACTCCAGGGCCACCCCGCGCAGGATCAGCGCCACCAGAATCGCGAACAGTGGCAGGTAGAACCCGCTGAACAAGGTCGCGTACCACTCCGGGAAGGCCGCGAACGTGGCGCCGCCGGCGACGATCAACCAGACCTCGTTGCCGTCCCAGATCGGACCGATGGTGGTGATCACCGCCCGCCGCTCCGGCTCGTCTCGGCCCAGCACCCGCAGCAGGATGCCCACCCCGAAGTCGAAACCCTCCAGGACGAAATAGCCGATCCACAGCCCGGCGATGGCCAGGAACCAGACCGTCGTGAGTTCCATCTCTCACCTTTCTCAGTACGCGAAGGACAACGGCCGGTCGGTCTCACCGGGCTCCGGCTCCGGCCCGGCGAGACCGGCCCGGACATAGCGGAGCAGCAACTTCACCTCGACCACCGCCAGGGCGCCGTACAGGAGGGTGAAACCGATCATGGAGATCAGGACCTCGGTGGTGGTCGTGCCGGGCGACACACCCGATGCCGTCGGCAACATCCCGAACACCAGCCACGGTTGCCGCCCGGTCTCGGTGAAGATCCAGCCGAAGCAGTTCGCCGCCAGGGGCAACAGCGGCAGCGGCGCCGCGAGCCAGACCAGCCGGCGGTTCGGCGCCCGGCCCCGCCGGGTGACCCACAGGAGCCAGGCGGCGATCGCGACCGCCGCCATGCCGACGCCGATCATCAGCCGAAACGTCCAGTAGGTCAGCGGGATGTTGGGGTTGTACGAGCCCGGTCCGTAGAGCTTCTCGTACGACTGCTGGAGCTGGTCGATCCCCTGCACCTCGCCGTGGAAGTTGCCGGTGGCGAGGAAGGACAGCAGGTAGGGCACCTTGACCGAGTACAGCTCGCGCGAGCCGTCCAGGGTGCCGACGGTGAGGATCGAGAACGAGGCGGGCTGTTCAGACTGGTACAGCGCCTCGGCCGCCGCCATCTTCATCGGCTGCACCTCGGTCATCACCTTGCCCTGCGTGTCACCGCTCAGGGCCACCCCGACACCGGCGATGATCACCGTCACCGCGCCCATCCGCAGCGCGGTCCGGAACGCGCCGACGTCGGCGCCGGGCTTGCGGACCAGGTGCCAGATCGCCACCCCCGCGACGAACGCGCCGCCGACCATGAAGGCGGCCAGGATGGTGTGCGGGAAGGTGACCAGGACGACCTTGTTCGTCAGCACCGCGCCGATGTCGGTCAGCTCCGCCCGGCCGCGCTCGGCGTTGTACCGGAAACCGACCGGGTTCTGCATCCAGGAATTCGCCGCCAGGATGAAGTACGCCGACAACTGGGTGCCGAGGGCCACCATCCAGATGCACGCCAGGTGCACCTTCTTCGGCAGCTTGTCCCAGCCGAAGATCCACAGCCCGATGAAGGTGGACTCGAGGAAGAAGGCGAGCAGGCCCTCCAGCGCCAGCGGCGCACCGAACACGTCACCGACGAACCGGGAGTACTCGCTCCAGTTCATCCCGAACTGGAACTCCTGCACGATGCCGGTGACGACGCCCATCGCGATGTTGATCAGGAACAACTTGCCGTAGAACTTGGTCAGCCGCAGGTACTTCTCCTTGCCGGTGCGGTACCAGGCCGTCTGCAGGCCGGCCACCAAGGCGGCGAGCGAGATCGTCACCGGCACGAAGAAGTAGTGGTACACGGTGGTGATCGCGAACTGCCACCGTGCCAGGTCCAGGGTGTCCACGCCGAGCCCTCCGAACTGTCTACGACAATGCGTAGTAGATGGTAGCGGAGGTCCTACTACAACGCGTAGTTATACTGGTCACGTGCCGACCGAACCGAAGAACCCACGCCCGCTCGGCGACCTCGAGCGGCTGGTGATGGAGCAGCTCTGGGCAGCCGACACCGCGCTCACCGTTCGCGAGGTGCACGACCGGTTGGCCACCTCTCGTGACCTCGCCTACACGACCGTGATGACCGTGCTCGACCGGCTCGCCAAGAAGGGCCTGACCGAGCGCGAACGAGACGGCAAGGCCTGGCGCTACCGTGCGGCCGCGCCGCGTGAGGAACTGGTCGCCGACTTGATGCGGGACGCGCTGGACGGCGCCGGAGACCGCCGGGCCGCTCTGGTGAAGTTCGTGGACCAGGTCACGGACGAGGAGGCGGCGCTGCTGCGCGAGGCGCTGGGCCGGCTGGAGGCTCGGGACGGGTGATCACTCCGCTACTGCTGGCCGCACTCGCCCTGCTTCTGACTGGACCGGCGCCGGCTCTGCTGGCCAGGTCCGAGTGGCCGTACCGGATACCCCGCGCCGCTGTCGCTCTGTGGCAGGCGCTCGCACTCGCCGCCGTACTGGCTGCACTGGGGGCGGGGATCGCGCTGTCATACTCGGCAGCCGGCGAGCCCGGTGAGCCACGGTTCGACCCCTCGTCGGCCCGGGACCTCGCTGCAGCCGCCGTACTGGCCCTGACGGGTTTGGTGGGTGTGAGACTGCTCTGGGCAGCCGGGCGCGTCGCTGTGAGCACTCGAGCCAAGCGCCGACGACACCGCGACCTCGTCGACGTGCTAGCCAGCGCCGACGGTTCGGTCCCCGGCCTGCGGGTGCTGGCGGAGCGGACTCCGCTCGCCTACTGTCTCCCCGCGCTGCGAGGCTCCCGGGTAGTCGTCTCCATCGGCGCCCTGGATCGGCTGGACGAGCGTGAGCTGGGGTCCGTCCTCGCCCATGAGCAAGCGCACCTGAAGGCTCGGCACGACCTCGTGCTCGAGGCGTTCACAGTGCTCCACACCGCGTTCCCCCGGTGGGTCCGAAGCGACGTGGCCCTCGAACAGACCCGCACGCTGGTGGAACTGCTCGCCGACGACGATGCCCGCCGCCGCAACGGGCCGGCTCCGCTCGCGCGGGCGCTGGTGGCTCTGGCTGGTGCGCCTGCTCCCGAGGCGGGACTGGCGGCGGCCCGGTCGGCCACGGTACTGCGGGTTCAGCGCCTGGCCGAGCCCGAACCGAGTGACCGCTGGCTGTCAGCCGGCACCTACTCCGCCGCGGTCGGCCTCCTCGTCCTGCCCACGCTCACCGTAGCCGCACCGATCCTCGAGGCCGTCGCCCAAGCCCTCAGCTAGTCACAACGCCCCGCGCCCGTTCCCTACCTCCCGCGACCCAACGTCGCCGCCCGGCGATCCACCGGTGGTTTACGAAGGGGTGCCTGCGTGGGGTTGGTAGCGGAGGAGGACGCCGCCGGTCGCCCAAGGTCTGGCCTCGAGCAGCTCGAGATCGACCTTGACGCCGTGGGGGAACACGCTCATCCCTTCGCCGAGCACGAGCGGGCACACGCGCAACTGCACCTCGTCGACCAGACCGGCGGCCAGCAGGGCATGGAAGAGCGTGATGCTGCCCCACAGGATGATGTCCTTGCCGTCCTGTCGTTTGAGGTCCGAGACCGCTTCGGCAGCATCGCCGCTGACGACCGTGCCCGGTTCCCACTCACCCCACGGCGCACTTTCGAGCGTCGAGGAGACGACCACCTTGTGCAGCCGGTTCAGCACCGGCGCGATCACCTCGTCGTCGGCGGTCGGCCAGAAGTCGACGAACAACCGATAGGTTGTGGCCCCGAGCAACATCGTGTCGATGCTCTCGAGCAAGCGCAGGTTGTCGCGGTCGGCGTCGTCGGTGTCCGCGACCCTCTCGAAGAAGTCGAGCGCACCACCCGGGCCGGCCGCGTAGCCGTCCAGCGTGACGTACTCCTGGAAGATCAGCCTCCGCAAGGTCAGCCGCCCAGCTCCTTGTGCTCACCGCGCGCCACGGCCAGCAGGACCAGCCCGGACACGACCAGCAGAACGATCATGGTGATGACAAATGTCAGCACTACTTGTACATCTCCCCCGATATATCCCTGCGAACAGTCACCTCAGTGCTACGCCGTCAGTCTCTCAGAAGTTCCCCGAGACTCCCTACCGCTTCGTCCACCGTCCACTCCAACGTGGTGGATGTCACGACCAGCTCGACCCACGACCACCCGGGTACGTCGGCCGGCAGCCAGGTCGGGCAGATCGACTCCCGCGTCGCCTCCATCCGCGCCACGGCGGCCCCCTCCAGCTCGTCCGCCCGCCGCGGTGCGTAGAGCCTGAACGAGTTGCTGTGCGGCGGATCGGGGAACACCCGATAGCCGGCACCCTGCAGAGCCGCCGCAAGCTCGACGGCGCGTTGGTGGAAGTCCGCCATCCGCGGCAGCACGTTCCGCAACCCCTCGCGGGCGGACACGGCGAATGGAAGCAGGGTGAAGAGGTTGCCGCCGAGCCGCCGCTGCCAGCGCCGTACCTCGGCGATCAGGTCCTCCGGCCCGGCGAGCGCGGCCCCGCCGATACCGCCCAATCCCTTGTAGAACGACACATAGACGGTCGTCGCCAGCGCCGCCACCTCGGCCAGACTGTGCCCCAGGTACGGCGTGCTCTCCCAGAGCCGGGCGCCATCCAGATGCAAAGGAACACCGCGCTCGACGCAGGCGTCAGCGAACACCACCAGCTCATCCCACGCCGGCAGTACGAACCCGCCATCGCGCAGCGGCAACTCCAATGCGACCGCCGCGAGCCGACCGGGGATCGCGGACAGCTCGTCGGGCCGCGGCTGACGCGGCTCGGAGGTGAGCCGTTCGATGCGCAGGTGGTGCACTTCCTCGAGCGCGTTGAGCTCGTGGAGCAGGAAGTGGGACAAGCCGTGCAGTGCGACTCGCTGCGTACCGGCGCGGTCGGCATAGACCCGCAGCGCGCTCTGCTGTGCCATGATGCCGCTCGGGACGAAGACGGCCGCGGGCTTGCCGAGCAGCTCGGCGACCTCCTCCTCCAGCAGCGCGACCTCGCCGCCGTCGCCGTACCTGTCCCGCGCGTCCTCGCTCGCGGCCTCGGCCAGGAGCTGCAGCGTGTCGGCCGGGGCTGTCGGGCGCCAGAACAGCCAGCGCGTGCAGTCGACCGCGGCAGCCTTCCGGCGGGCGCGGAGGTCGTCGATCGAGGCCAGAGTGGGATAAGTGGTCACGAGTGCATCCTCTCCCCGCAGCCAAGTCAGCTGGAGAGCCGGGCCAGCCTCGCCAGCAGGTACCGCTGCTCGGGGATGCTGGTGGTCCGCTGCGCCGCCTCGCGGTACAGCGCCGCCGCGGCGGCCGGCTCACCGGCCAGCTCGAACAGGTGAGCACGGACTGCGCTGAGCCGGTGATGGTCGGCCAGCCGTGGCTCTCGGTCGAGCGGCTCCAGGCTGGTCAGCCCGGCTCGCGGACCGTGCACCATGGCAACCGCGACCGCCTGGTTGAGCAGGATGACCGGGTTGTCGTCCAGCTTCCGCAGCAGGCTGTAGAGGGCGAGGATCTGCCGCCAGTCGGTGTCCTCGTCACGCTCGGCCTCGGCATGTACGGCGGCGATGGCGGCCTGCAACTGGTAAGGACCGAGCTCGGTGGAGCTCATCGCCCAGGTGACCAGCTCGGTGCCCTCGGCGATCGCCCCGGCATCCCAGCGACGGCGGTCCTGTTCCGCCATCGGCACCAGCGAGCCATCGGCGGCCACCCGGGCGGGCCGCCGCGCGTCGGTGAGCAGCATCAGCGCGAGCAGGCCCGCCACCTCGCCGTCGGCAGGTACCAGCTCGCGCAGCATCCGGGTCAGGCGGATGGCCTCGACCGAGAGCTCCACCCGGTGCAGCCGCGGCCCGGATGTAGTGGTGTAGCCCTCGTTGAAGATCAGGTAGAGCACTCGGAGCACCGCGGCCACCCGGTCAGCACGATCCGCCGTCGGGGGAAGCCGGAACCGGGCACCAGATCTCTCGATCTGCCGCTTGGCCCGGCTGATCCGCTGTGCCATCGTCGGCTCCGGGACCAGGAACGCGCCGGCGATCTCGGCCGTGCTCAGGCCACCCACGGCCCGCAGGGTCAGCGCGACCTGCGAGGTACTGCTCAACGCCGGGTGGCAGCAGAGCATCAGCAGGATGAGCGAGTCGTCCTCGACCATCCCCGGCCATTGGTCGGCCGCTGGTGAGAGCCACTCGTCCAGCGGCGTCCGGGCGGCCACAGTGGCCTCCCGCCGGCGGCGTGCCTGGTCCGCGCGCAGCTGGTCGATCATGCGTCGCGAGGCGATCCTGATCAGCCAGGACTGCGGACCGGTCGGGATCCCGTCGGCCGGCCACTGCTCGGAGGCGATGAGCAGGGCGTCCTGCACCGCCTCCTCCGCGATGTCGAAGTGCCCGTACCGCCGGGTCAGCGCGCCGAGGACCTGCGGCGCGAGCTTGCGCAGCAGATCCTCGACAGAGCCGTCCATGGTCATCACGGGTCACGGCAGGTCGGCGCCGCTGCCCTCCATCACCGGCCGGACCTCGACGGTGTCGCCGACCGCCGCAACGATGCGGGCAGCGATCTCCAGCGCCCGGTCCCGACCGGAGCAGTCGATGATCGCGTAACTGGCCAGCACCTCCTTGGCCTCGGCGAACGGGCCGTCGACGGCCACCGGACCGTCGGCCGTCGGCCGGACCGTGCTGCTCAGCGCGGGATGCCCCAGACCCTCGGTGGTCACGAACTCGCCGGTCTCGGTCAACTCCTTGCCGAGGTCCTCGTAGAACTGGCACATGGCCAGGAACTCCGGGCTGGTCACGTCGACGTCGTCCCACGCGGCCTGCTTCGTGTAGGCCAGCAGTATGTACTTCATGTCGCCACCCTTCGCCCAGTCACCGTCATGCGTCGATCCTGGTCATAGTGGCGGCGTAACCGCCACCCCCCGGGTAGACCCAACCACCGGAAGCGCTGTTGCCGTCCGTGCTGAAGGTGGACCGCAGGTAGGCCGGTGAGCCCTTCTCGCCGCCCCAGATGGTGAGCACGTCACCCTCCAGCTCGTACACGTAGTCCAGCGTGTTGCCCTCGTTGTCGTAGAACCGCGAGCGCACCTCCTCGCTCGGCTCCTCTCCGAACGGCCGGAGGTGGCCGATCAGCTCGATGCCCCTGATCACATGGCCGTCGTTCACAAGGTCGACCCGCTGGACCAGGAAGTGCCCGCCCTCCAGCCACTCGTACGTCGTGGTGCCCTCGGCGCCGCCGGACACCTTCCAGGTGCCGACCAGGCGGTCCAGAGCGGCCAGCGCGGTGGAGCGGGCCGGGCTCGGTGCGGTCGTGTCGTTCATCGTCGTCTCCTTCGAGAAAGCGGCGGGTTGCCTGCTGACCGCTACCTCGAAGCAGCGCGGCCGTCCTCGACATGACGGCCGCACTTGTTTTCAGATCGGGGCCGAGACGACTCGCTCGCCCTTGACCGTCACCACGTCCACCGACTTCACCTGGTCGACCGGTACGAGCACCCCGCCACTGAACTTGCTCCCGTCCCTGGCGGCCTTCTCCGAGACCAGCCAGCTGCCTGCCACCCAGGATTTGCCCGACTTGTCGGTCACCCGGAGCACGCACTCGGCTCCCGCCGTCAGACCCGAGATCTTCACGTCGACCCAGCTCCAGCCGGCCCTGGGCTCCACCGTCGCCGCCATCGTCGTACCGGTGCCGGCGTCGGTGGCCGTGCCATGCCTGGTCCCGACCGGGGTGGTGACGGCCGGCACGGCGTACTGGTCGACCGTCTGTCGCCCGACCAGTACGCCGCCGATCGAGGTACCGGCGATGACGACGACCGCGGCGGCTGCCAGCAACCAGCGCAATCTCCGTGGTTCGGCCGGTCCGCCGGCGTGTGGTTCGACCGCCGCTGCGGCACTCTCGGCGCGGACTTCGCGCAAGGTGCGCTGCAGCAGCAGGTCGCCGTACTCCGGCGGGCCCTCCAGGAACGCCTCGGCCGGCACCTCGCTGAGGAAGTCTTTCAGCTCCTCGAAACCGGCCAGCTCCTCGCGGCACTCGTCACACGTTGCCAGGTGCTCGTCGACGGCCCGGGCCTCGTGCGGCTCGAGCGCACCCAGGGCATAGGCACCGAGTTGCGAGCGGTCGTGCTCACTCATCGGGCCACCTCCGCTTCCGCCCCACCCATCACCGCGCGTAACGCTCGCAGGGCGTAATACGTCCTGGATTTCACGGTACCGGGTGGGACCCCCAGTTCCGCCGCTGCTTCGGTCACGGACCGGCCGCGGTAGTACAGCTCCACCAACACCTCACGATGCTCGGGCGACACCTGGTCCAGCGCGTCCAGCACCACCATCGTGTTCACCACAGACTCCGAATGGTCCCGCTCGACCGGCGGCCGATCCACCTGCTCCGCCACCTCCGGGGGCCGGGCCGCTTTGGCCCTGGCGCGGTCGGTGACGATGTTGCGGGCCACGGTCAGCAACCAGCCACGGACCGATCCCTTGCCCTCGACCAGGTCGTCGGCATGCTTCCACGCCCGCACGAGCGTCTCCTGCACGACGTCCTCGGCCGCGGCCCGGTCGCCGGTGAGCCGCGTCGCATACGCCAGCAGGCTGCGACCGTGCTCCTCGTACAGCGATCGGACCATGGCCTCGGCGTCATCGGTACCCGAGCGCCGCCAGCGGTCCGTCCCGCCCACCGCCGTCCTCCCCGCCTCGGTTTTTGCGGTCGTTCGTACCCTAGGCGATAAGTCCACCTGGTTGGCCGCGCCCCTCCTGCCGTCGGCGACAACGGGCACGTGAGCAGCCGGTCCCCGCCGGGCCGCACCGCACGCCGGGGACGTCGCCCCCATCGTCGTCGTCGGAATCACGGTTCCGCTCAGTACCCGGAGCCGGACGCCTGGGCGGTGTTCTTCCTGCCGTCCGGACCAACGACCCACCAGACCCCGCCGACGCCCTGACCCTTGGCATCGCCCGCCTTCGCGTCCTTGGCGAACAGGTAGATCGGCATCCCACCGAGTGTGGCCTGCTTGCTGCCGTCGGCGCGGGTCACGGTGCCCACCGCGGAGGCGTCGATCCCGTCCAGCTGGGGTGTACCAGTACCTGCCATCACCGGCGGCCACTTCGCCGCACAGTCGCCGTCACAGCTCGACTTCGACGGGTTCGTGCTGTCGTTGTCCCAGATGTAGACGGTTCGACCTGAGCCGTCGGTCACGATGGTGCCCAGCGCGCCCACCTGCGCGGCTGCCAGTTTGAGGGCACCGGTCGCCGGCGCCGCCTGGCTGGAACTGTCGGCGGCCGGCGCGCCGTAGCCATCGCCACCGCCGCATGCGGTGAGCGCCGACAGGCCGAGCACAGCCGTACCGGCGACGAGGGCGAAGCGGGAGCGATTCATCGGGGTGTCTCCTCAGCATGGGTCCCGCCTGGCTGCGGCGACCGTTCAACACCCACCACACGGCTGCGCGGGGGAACCGGTTCAACAGCGTCCGGCGGTTGCCTCCAGCACCCAGTTGCCGAGCAACCGGCCCGGGACCCGACCACGTGCCTGGAGCAGACCTCGCAGGCCTCCACGGCGAGCCGCACCCGTCCTCGGTTCCGGCGACGGAGCGCCCATCAGGCGGGCTCGGCCTCGCGGATGCGCTGGCTGATCACCGTGGAGACGCCGTCGCCTCGCATGGTCACGCCGTACAGGGCGTCGGCCACCTCCATGGTCCGCTTCTGGTGGGTGATGACCAGGAGCTGACTGTTCTCGCGCAGCTCCTCGTACAGCTCCAGCAGCCGACCCAGGTTGATGTCGTCCAGGGCGGCCTCGACCTCGTCCAGGATGTAGAAGGGCGACGGCCTCGCCTTGAACAGCGCCACCAGGAATGCCACCGCGACGAGCGAGCGCTCGCCGCCGGACAGCAGCGAGAGACGCTTCACCTTCTTGCCCGGCGGGCGGGCCTCCACGTCGATGCCGGTGCCCAGCATGTCGTCCGGGTCGGTCAGCACCAACCGTCCCTCACCGCCGGGGAAGAGCCGGCTGAAGACATCCCGGAAGGCGACCTCGACGTCGCGGTAGGCCTCGGTGAAAACCTGCTCGACCCGCTCGTCGACCTCCTTGACGATGTCCATCAGGTCGCGGCGTGACTTCTTCAGGTCGTCGAGCTGCTCCGACAGGAACCGGTGCCGCTCCTCCATCGCGTCGAACTCCTCCAGCGCGAGCGGGTTGATCCGCCCGAGCTGGTTCAGCGCGCGCTCGGCGGTCTTGAGCCGCTTCTCCACCTTCGCGCGGTCGAACGGCTCGCCCTCCGGTTCCGGCTCGTCCTCCTCGCCGTCCTTGGGCAACGGCGGCACCAGCTGGTCCGGACCGTACTCGGCGATCAGCGTGTCCACCTCGGTGCCGAGGTCACTCAGCGCCTTCTCGTAGAGCTGCTCCAGCCGCATCTTCTGCTCGGCACGAGCCAGTGCGTCGCGGTGAACCGAGTCGGTCAGCTGCTCCAGCTCGCCGGTCAGCCGCCGGCTGGCGGACCGCGCCTGGGCCAGCTGCTCCTCACGCCCGGCCCGCTCGGCCTGGATCGCTGTGCGCTCGGTGGCGGCCAGCTGCAACGAGTGCTCCAGCCTCGCCAGCACGTGCCCCGCCGCGAGGTGGACGGCCTGAGCCGCCTCGGACTGCCGGGCCCTGCGGGCGGCGCGGGCGATCGCCCGGGCGCGGGCCTCGCGCTCCTGCCGGGCCGCGCGTTCCAGCGAGTCGGCCCGGCCGGCCAGCGCCCGGGCACGCTCCTCGGTGGTTCTCAGTGCGAGCCGCGCCTCCATCTCTGCGGCCCGGCCCGCCTTCGCCTCCTCGGCCAGCCGGTCCCGTTCGGTCGGGTCGGGCTCGTCACCGCCGTCGTCGTCGAACTGCTCGGCCTCGGCCAGCCGACGCTCCAGGTCCGCCAGGCCGGACACGTTGCGGTCGCGCTCTGCCTCAGCGGCCGCGATGGCCTCGCCCAGCCGGTTCGCCTCGCCGCGGGACGCCTTGGCCAGAGAGCCGAACTGGGCCAGCTGCTCGGCCACGGCAGCCATCGCCGCGTCCGACTCGTGCAGCCTGGCGAGGGTGATCTCGACCGAGCGCTTCTGGGCCTCGCGCTCCTGCTCCAGCGCGGCCAGCTCGAACCTCAGCCTCTCGCTCCGTACGGTGGCCTCGCCCAGCTTCTCCGTCGCCTCGTCCACGGCGGACTGGACCTCGATCAGGCTCGGCGCCGCGTCGGACCCGCCGTACGCGAAATGCGCGCCCAGTACGTCGCCGGCTCGGGTTGTCGCCGTGATGTCGGGCAGGTCCGCGACCAGTGCCCTGGCCGCCGCTACGTCGTCGACGACGGCGACCTTGCGCAGCAGCCTGCGCAGAGCCGGGCGCAGGGTCTCGGGGCAGTCGACCGCGTCCACCGCGTACGTCGCTCCGCCCGGGAGCTGCGGCCACATCGCATAATCGTCGGCCGGCGCGTCACCGAGCAGCATCCCGGCACGGCCGAGGTCATGCTCCTTGAGGTGCCCGACGGCTTCCACCGCGGCCTGGGTGTGCGTCACGGCCACCGCATCGGCCGCCTCACCCAGGGCAGCGGCGATCGCGGTCTCGAAGCCGGCGCGGACGGTCAGCAGGGCAGCCACCGAGCCCATCAGACCGGTCACCTGCTCGGATGCGGCCAGCAGCGCGCCGGCGCCGTCCTTGCGGTTGAGCCCAAGCTCGAGCGCCTCCTTGCGGGCGGCCAGTCCGGTCCGCTCGCGCTCCGCGTCGCGCTCCTCGGCGCGCAGCTTGGTGAGGCGCTCCTCCAGCTCGTCCAGGACGTTCTGAGCCGCCTCGTACTCCGCGTCGAGGCCCTGCTCGCCGGCGTCGAGGCCGGCCACCTGGGTCTCGAGCGCGGTGAAGTCGTGCTGCGCCTTCGCGGCGCGCTCCTCCGCCTCCCGACGGGCCGTGGCGAGGCGGCCGATCTCGGACTCGGCGGCGGCGGCCCGGCTCTTCAGGGCGTTCACCTGGCCGGTCAGCCGGGCCAGGCCTTCGCGACGATCCGCCGCGGCCCGGGTCAGCGCCGCGATCCGCCGCTCCTCCTCGGCATGCTGGGCCTCGAGCTGCTGGCGGTGCTCGATCGCCTCGGCCAGCAGCTCGGAGCACGCCTCCACCTCGGCCTCGATCTGGGCCTCGGTCTCGCGGACCCGGGCGGCCTCCAGCTCGAGCTCCTCCGGGTCGCGCCCGCTGCGAGGCTCGTCCGCCTCGTCGGTCAGGCTGCGGATCCGGTCCGCGGCGATCCGCGCGGTGCCCTTGATCCGCTCGGCGAAGCCGGACAGCTGGTACCAGGTGTCCTGCGCGGCCTGCAGGGCCGGCGCGTCGGTGCGCAGGGCGTCCTCCAGGGCGGCCTCGGTCTCCCGGGCCTCGCGCAGCGCCTGCTCGGTCTCAGCCCGCCGGGCGGTCAGAGCGGCTTCGTCCCTCAGCTCCGCCTCCAGCGCCGACTGCGCCTGGACGATGTCGTCGGCGAGCAGCCTGGAGCGGCCGTCGCGGACCTCCGCCTGGATCGTCACCGCCCGGCGCGCCACCTCCGCCTGGCGCCCGAGTGGCTTCAGCTGGCGGCGGATCTCCGTGATCAGGTCGCCGAGCCGGTGCAGGTTGCCCTCAGTGGCCTCGAGCTTGCGGAGAGCCTTCTCCTTGCGCTTGCGGTGCTTGAGGACGCCGGCCGCCTCCTCGACGAAACCGCGCCGGCCCTCGGGGGTGGCGCGCAGGATCGAGTCGAGCTGGCCCTGGCCGACGATGACGTGCATCTCGCGGCCGATGCCGGAGTCGCTGAGCAGCTCCTGGACGTCCAGGAGCCGGCAGTTCTGGCCGTTGATCTGGTAGTCGGACCCGCCGTTGCGGAACATCGTCCGCGAGATGGTGACTTCGGAGTAGTCGATCGGCAGGGCGCCGTCGCTGTTGTCGATGGTCAGCACCACCTCGGCCCGGCCCAGCGGTGCCCGCCCGGAGGTGCCGGCGAAGATGACGTCCTCCATCTTGCCGCCGCGCAGCGACTTCACGCCCTGCTCGCCCATCACCCAGGCGAGCCCGTCGACGACGTTGGACTTGCCCGAGCCGTTCGGGCCGACGATGCAGGTGATCCCCGGCTCGAAATTCATCGTGGTGGCCGACGCGAACGATTTGAAGCCTCGGAGCGTCATGCTCTTCAGGTACAAAGCGGAGCTCCCAACCCGTGTAGAAGACAGACTCTACCGACGCGGCGGCCGGGAATCGGTATTGGCAGCAGTCCGCACGCCGTCACGCTCAGTGATGGTCCGATGCCGCGACCGGTGCGAAACGGCCGGTTGATCACGCCGGGGCACAGTATCCGGACATGAAGACGGCGGTGGCCCGGACGGGGGCCGCCGCCGTTGGTGGTACGGACGGTGGTGGAACCACCTCGGTGTTCAGACCGATGCAGGGGTCTGCAACGCCTCGTCTACCGTGAGAAGCCGGCCGTCGTGCACAGCCGCGACCAGATGGTCGTTCTCTGCCTGCAGGCGCATCACGTGCGCCTCCAGATCGGCGACACGCCGGTTGAGCAGACGAACCTGCTCGAGCATGCGCGGGTCAGTTCCTCCAAGGTGCCCTAGAAGAGCCTTGGCCATTGTGCTGTCCTCCGGAAGGGTCTGGCAGAGGGCGCTCCTTGTCTGCGGAGCGCGAATATGTGTGCCGTCTTTCAGGGTGGCACCGCCTTGGCACAGGGTCAACCTGAGTGCCAGCGAAACGCCGGTGCGGCGCTCACCACCGGGCGTGTCGCGGTACCGGCTGGCACCTCGGGCAGCGGTAGGAGGACCGGTTCATGAACGCCTCGCGACGGATCGGGCGACCGCAGCGCGGACATGGGGCGCCCTCCTGCCCGTACACCGCCAGGCCCCGCTCGAAGTACCCCGACTCGCCGTTCACGTTCACGTACAGTGCGTCGAAGCTGGTCCCACCCACCTCCAGGGCGGCGGCCATCACCTCGTGAGCGTGTCGCAGGACCGCGCGGATCTGCGCGGGCTTCATCGTGTCCGTGGCCCGGGCGTAGTGCAGCTTGGCCCGCCAGAGCGCCTCGTCGGCGTAGATGTTGCCCACCCCGCTGACCAGCGACTGGTCCAGCAGGGCCCGCTTCAGCCCGGTCTTGCGCCGCCGTACGCGGGTCACGAACTGCTCCAGGTCGAACAGCGGGTCGAACGGGTCCCGGGCGATGTGCGCGATCTCGGGCGGTAACTCAGCGCCACCCTCTGAGTACGACAGGCCGCCGAACATCCGCTGGTCGATGAACCGGACCTCTCCCCCGTCGTCGGCGAAGCGGAACCGCACCCGCAGGTGCTTCTCGTCGGCCGCACCGACCGGCTGGACCCGGAACTGCCCGCTCATGCCGAGGTGGGTCAGGACGGCGTCGCCGGACTCCAGCGGCAACCAGAGGTACTTGCCGCGCCGGGCGGGCTGCGCGAATCGCTGGCCCTTGAGCCGGGCGACGAAATCGTCCGGCCCGGCCAGGTGGCGCCGGACCGGGCGAGGGTGCAGGACCTCGACGGAGTCGATGAGCCGGCCGGTCGTGAACTCGGCGAGGCCCCGGCGGACCACCTCGACCTCGGGCAGCTCTGGCACTGGTGACCGGCGCTAGGCGGAGGGGTCGATGCTGTCCGGGTGGGCGGCGCGCAACGCCTTCCACGCGGTCTCCGCGGCCTGCTGCTCGGCCTCCTTCTTGCTGCGGCCGATGCCGTGCCCGTAGGTCTCCGAGCCGATCCGGACCCGCGCCTCGAACGTCTTGGCGTGGTCGGGTCCGGACTCGGAGATCACGTAGTCCGGCACGCCGACACTCAGCTGGGCGACGAGCTCCTGGAGGCTGGTCTTCCAGTCCAGACCGGCGCCCAGGCGCGCGGAGGACTCCATCAGCTCGTCGAACAGGGTGTGCACCAACCGGCCCGCGACCTCGAAGCCGCGATCCAGGTAGACGGCACCGATCAGCGCCTCGACACAGTCCGCCAGGATCGAGGACTTGTCGCGGCCACCGGTCGCCTCCTCGCCCCGGCCGAGGCGCAGGTACCTGCCGAGCTTGAGCTCACGCGCAACGCCTGCCAGCGCACGCATGTTCACCACCGCGGCCCGCAGCTTGGCGAGCCTGCCCTCGGAGAGGTCGGGGTGGTTGCGGAACAGCGACTCCGTCACGATGACGCCGAGCACGGAGTCCCCGAGGAACTCCAGCCGCTCGTTCGTCGGCAGACCACCGTTCTCGTACGCGTACGAGCGGTGGGTGAAGGCGTGCTCCAGAAGTTCGTCAGCCAGCGATACGCCGAGCCGCTGGTTCAGCTCGGCGTAGGGCCCCGTTTCGTTGACCGAGTTCACTGGGTGCGGTGTCGCTTAGCTCTCGACGACCTGGCGACGCTCACCCTTGGCACCGTACTGGCCGCAGTTCGGGCAGACCGTGTGCGGCAGGTGCTTCGAGCGGCAGGCGGGGTTCACGCAGGTGACGAGCTGCGGGGCAGTCGTCTTCCACTGCGCCCGGCGGCTCCGGGTGTTGCTGCGCGACATCTTCCGCTTCGGAACGGCCACGGTTATGACTCCTCGGTTCGGCCGGAGGCTTGCGACCCGGCCGGCTGGCTGGCTGGTGACTACTTCTCGTTGCTGTCCTGCGTTGGTGCGTCCTGCTGGAGCAGGCCGGTCAGAGCCGACCAGCGCGGGTCGACGCCATCCTCGTGCTTGTGATCGGGCTCGTCCGCCAGGCGTGCCCCGCACTCGGGGCACAGTCCCGGACAGTCGTCCGTGCACAGCGGCTGGAACGGTAGTGCGAGCACCACCTGGTCCCTCAGCGCCGGCTCGAGGTCGATCAGATCGCCCTCCATCCGGCTGGCCTCGTCGGGTTCGGCGTCGCTCTCCGGGTAGACGTACAGCTCCTGGACGTCAGCGAGGAACTCGTCCTCGATATCGACCAGGCACCGCGCGCACTCCCCGACCAGCCGGCCACTGGCCGTACCGGTCACGAGCACCCCTTCGACAACCGACTCCAGCCGCACATCGAACTGGATGGGGTCGCCTTCGGGAACGCCGATCACGTCGATGCCGAGATCGGCCGGCGCCGGCGCCGTGAAGGAGACCTCGCGTTGGGACCCGGCGCGGCGATTCAGCTCGTGTGTGTCCAGCACGAGTGGGGACCGCGGGTCCAAGACGCTCAGAACATCCCTTTCAGGCGTGGGCAGGCAGCAACTCGGCCTCGCCGGAGACCGAGGGTCAACACTACCAACTCCGCGGGCTGTCTCCCAATCCAGCGCCCGTACGGTCCGGCTCAGGCTCGGCCCAGCCGTGCCATCAGGCGGGCGTGGACGACCGGCGGGACGAGGCCGGCCACGTCCCCACCGAGCTGGGCGACCTCCTTGACCAGGCTCGAGGAGACGAAGGAGTTCTCCGGCGCACCCGGCAGGAAGAGCGTGTCGACGCCGGTCAGTCGCCGGTTCATCTGCGCCATCGGGAGCTCGTACTCGAAGTCCCCGCCGGATCGCAGGCCTTTCACGATCACCCCGGCGTCCTGGGCACGGCAGTACTCCACCAGCAGGCCCTCGAACGTGTCGACCCTCACATTGCCGAAGGGCTCGACCATGTCGGTCAGCATCGCGACCCGCGCCTCGTCGCTGAACATCCGCTGCTTGGTCTGATTCACGCCCGCGGCGACGATCACCTCGTCGAAGGCGGCGGCAGCCCGCGCGATCACGTCCAGGTGACCGTTGGTGGGTGGATCGAAGGTCCCTGGGAAGACGGCCCGGCTCATGGCAGTTCCTGCACGCGGTGACCGTACCAAAGCCGAGCCTCGCCGTACTTGCGGTCACGCAGCGCGGCGAACCCGTCCGGCCAGTCCCATGGTTCCCGCTTGCCTCGCTCGACGACCACGACCGCGTCGTCGGCCAGCCAGCCGTGGGCGGCGAGCGCCGTCAGCACTCCTTGCAGCGCCGCGGTCTCCAGCTTGTACGGCGGGTCGGCGAACACCAGGTCGTACGGCTCGGCCGGGTTCATGCCGGCCGCGACCCGCTCGGCGGCGCGCACCACGACCGAGGCACCGGGCAGGCCGATCGCACGGACGTTGGAGGTCACCACCTCGGCTGCCGTCCGGTCCGACTCGACGAGCAGCACCCGCCCGGCCCCACGGGACAGCGCTTCCAGCCCGACCGCGCCCGATCCGGCGTACAGGTCGAGGACCGCGAGGCCGTCGAAGCCGCCGAGCTCAGCCTCCAGCGAGGAGAACAGAGCCTCCCGGACCCGGTCCGCGGTCGGCCTGGTCCCGCTGCCCGCCGGTACGGCGATCCGCCGGCCGCCCGCCTGTCCCCCGACGATCCGGGTCAAGTCTTCTCCAGGTACTCGGCTTGCTCCGACTCCAGGACCCCGCGCACGGTCGCCCTCAGGACCGGGTGGTCCGCCAGCTCCGGATCGACCGACACCAGGGCGTTGGCCACCTGCCGGGCGGCGACGATGTCGTCCTCGTCCCGCAACACGCTGAGCAGTTTCAGGCTGCTCCGGCGCCCGGACTGGGCCACACCCAGCACGTCGCCCTCCCGCCGCGCCATCAGGTCGACCCTGGACAGCTCGAACCCGTCCGTCGTCGCCGCCACCGCATCGAGACGTTGCCGGGCCGGCGAGTCCGGCCAGGAATCCGTCACCAGCAGGCACAGCCCCGGCACCTTGCCCCGACCGACCCGACCGCGGAGCTGGTGCAGCTGGGAGATGCCGAACCGGTCCGCGTCCATCACCACCATCACCGAGGCGTTCGGCACGTCCACGCCGACCTCGATCACGGTGGTGGCGATGAGCACGTCGATCTCGCCGGCCGCGAACCGGCTCATCACCCCGTCCTTGACCTCGGCGGGAAGCCGCCCGTGCAGGATCTCGACCCGGAGACCGGCCAGGACGTCCTCGAGGATCGTCGCCACCTCCAGGACCGAGACGGCCGGCCGGGGCTTGCCGTCGGCACCCGCCTGGCCGTCCGCCTGCTCCGCCGTGGAGGCGAACTCCCCCTCCTCGTCGGTCGCGCCCTTCACCTCGTCGCCGATCCGCGGGCACACGACGTACACCTGGTGCCCCTTCGCGACCTCCTCGCGGACGCGCTCCCAGGCGCGCTCGAGCCAGGCCGGCTTCTGCTGGGCCGGGACCACCGAGCTCGAGATCGGCGACCGACCGGCCGGCAGCTCGGTCAGCGTCGACACGGACAGATCGCCGAACACGGTCATCGCGACCGTCCGCGGGATCGGCGTCGCCGTCATCACCAGCACGTGTGGCGTCGCGTCGCCGGACTTCTGGCTCAGCGCCGCCCGCTGCTCCACGCCGAACCGGTGCTGCTCGTCCACGACCACCAGACCGAGGTCGGCGAACTGCACCTTGTCCTGCAGCAGCGCGTGCGTACCGACCACGATGCCGGCCGCACCACTCGCCGCGTCCGACATCGCCGTACGGCGGGCCGCCGCACCCAGCGAGCCGGTCAGCAACGCGACCCGGGTGGCGTTGTCCGCGCCGCCGAGCATGCCCTGCTCGGCGAGCTCGCCGAGCATCTTCGTCAACGTGTTGTGGTGCTGCGTCGCGAGCACCTCGGTCGGAGCGAGCAGCGCGGCCTGGCCGCCGGCGTCGACGACGGCGAGCATCGCCCGCAGGGCCACCACGGTCTTGCCGGAGCCGACCTCGCCCTGCAGGAGCCGATGCATGGGATGCGCCCGGGCCAGGTCGGCGAAGATCTCCTCCCCGACCTCGGCCTGACCCTCGGTGAGCTTGAACGGCAGCCTCAGGTCGAACGCGTCCAGCAACCCGCCGGCCGTGCGCTTGCGTGGCACGGCCTTGAGGGCGTCGGTCACCGCTCGGCGCTGGGCCAGGATGGTCTGCAGGACCAGCGCCTCCTCGAAGCGGAGCCGCTTCTGCGCCACCAGCCAGTCCTGCTCCGTGTCCGGCAGGTGCACCTTCAGCAGCGCCTCGCGCAGGCCGATCAGACGCTCGCGCCGGCGCACCAGCTCGGGGATCGGGTCGTCGAGCTCGTCGAGGTTGTCCAGCACGACCTTGACGGTCTTCTCGATCCTCGCCGTGTTCAGCTTGGCGGTGGCCGGGTAGAGCGGACGGTAGGGCCGGGCCCGGCGCTCGATCTCCTCGTCGCTCAGGTCGTCGTCCTCGAGGATCTCGGTGCCCGGGCTCTTGAGCTGCATGGTGGTCCGGAACATCGTCACCTCGCCCCAGAACAGCGCGGCCGTGCCGGGTTGCAGCTTGGCCGCCAGCCAGGGCTGGTTGAAGAAGGCAAGCTCCAGGTCGCGCCTGCCGTCGGTGACCACGACCTTGGTCAGTGTCTTGCGCCTGCGGTACTTGTTCGCCTCCTCGGGCCTGATCTCGATCTTGGCATCGAGCAGCCGCAGGGTGACCTTCTTCACCCGGCCGCTGACGGTGGCCTGGTCACCGACCTCCAGCTCGTCGAACGGGGTCAGCTCGCCCTTCTTCAGGTACCGCCGGGGGTAGTGCCGCAACAGGTCGCCGACGGTCTCGATACCGAACACCTCCGCGAACGGGGTGGCGGTCCTCGCCCCGACGAAGTCGCGCAGCTTGCGGTCCAGGTCGTTCCGAGCCACTCACTCCACCCCGATCAGCAACGGGTACCTCTCCTGACCACCGTCGTACACCACGACATCGACATCCCGGCGGCTGCGGCGTACATGACCGACGAGAGCGTCGACCAGGGCGGGGCTCGCTTCGCGGCCGCACACAACCGTCATCAGCTCGCCACCGCCGCCGAGGAGCCGGTCCACCACCCCGGTCGCCGCCGTCTCCAGGTTCTCCGTGATCAGGGCGAAATCGCCGTCCACCACGCCCAGCGCATCACCGACGCGGCAGGTGCCGGCCATCGTCCAGGCGTCCTTGACGGCGATCGTCACGGCGCCGTGCCGGGTCTGCCCGGCCGCCGCGGACAGGTGCACCACGTCGTCGTCGAAGCCGCGCTGCGGATCGTGGACAGCGATCGCCGCCAATCCCTGTACCTGCGCCCGGGTCGGGATCACCGCCACCCGTACGCCGGTCTGCCGCGCGGCGGTGGCGGCCGCCTCGGCCACCGCGATCGAGTCCTTGTCGTTCGGCAGCAGCACCACCTCGGGCGCGCCGGCGCGCTCGATCGCCGTCAGCAGCTCCCCGGTCGAGCACCTCCTGCCCGGGCCGCCGGAGAGCACCACCGCGCCCGCGTCGGCGAACAGCTTGGCCAACCCGTCCCCCGCCGCCACGGCGATGACCACCCGCCCGGCCTTCGAGGTTCCGGTCGCCGCGTCGGCGAAGTGGGTGACCCGGATCCGGTGCGGGCGGCCGATCTCGATCCCCGCCTCCACCGCCGCGCCCACGTCGTCGGTGTGCACATGCACGTTCCACAGCCCGTCCCCGCCGACCACGACAACCGAGTCGCCGAGCCCGTCCAGCCGTCGGCGGAAGGAGGCGATCACCTGATCCGGCGCATGGAGCAGGTACATCACCTCGTACGCCGGTCCGTCCGCGTCCAGGTCGTGGTTGACGTCGAGGTCTGCCGGCAGCGGTATCCGCGCGGGAACTCCCGACCCCGGCAGTGGCGCGCGCCCGGTCAGCACCGACTCCATCGCGCCCAGCATCACCACCAGGCCCGCACCACCCGCGTCGACCACGCCTGCGCGCCGGAGCGGCTCGAGCTGCTCGGTGGTACGCCCGAGTGCCTCCCGAGCAGCCGCTGCAGCAGCCAGGCACACGTCCGCAACCGTCGCGTCCGCCGTCGCGGCCACCTGGGCTGCGTTTGCCGCCTCCCGGGCGACGGTCAGCATCGTCCCCTCCACCGGCTGCGCGACCGCCCCGTACGCCGCCTCCGACGCGAAGACCAGTGCGGCCGCAAACGCCTCCGCCTCACTCACCCCACCAGTCCCGATCGCCCCGGTCGCACCGGCGGCCCCGGTCGCACCGGCGGCATCGGTGGCACCGGCGGCACCGGTTGCACGGGTTGCCGGGCCGCTCGCCGTACCAGTCGCTCCACCGGTCGTCGCACCGGTCGTCGTACTGGTCGCTTCCTCGCCGGTATCGGGCGGCAGGTGCTCGGCGAGGTGGTGTCCGCAGGCCCGGATCAGCTCGGAGGCGATCACGCCCGAGTTGCCGCGAGCCCCGAGCAGGGCGCCGCGCCCGAAGGCCTGGACGGCCTCGGCGAAGGTCAGATCCCCGGCCGGTAGCGCGTCACAGGCCGCTTCCCAGGTCAGGTAGAGGTTCGTGCCGGTATCGCCGTCGGGCACCGGGAAGACGTTGAGGTCGTCGATCTCCTCCCGCGCCCGCGACAAAGCGGCCAGCGCAGCCCGCGCCCACCGACGCAGTACGTCAGTGGTCAGCACCCGATCCGTGATCACTCGCGAAGGCTATCCATCCCACCCCCGCCTGGCCCACGTACGCGCGCAAACACCACCAAAACCACCACCCCGGCGCGCCGGATTCCCCTCCATCACCCGCTCCCCCCCGGACCCCGCATCGTCCCCCACTGTGGACAACCCCCCGGCGAGTCGTCGCGAGTGGCGCGGACGCGGGGACAGACCCCCGCGTCCACCGACGGGCCGAACGGCGACCTCACCACAAGCGACGAATCGCCGCAAGGATTTCCACCGGTGTGGATCAGGCGCAGCGAGTGGATTGGCTTCGGGGCTGGGACATCGGATAGTCTTGTCCGGTTGCCTTGGGTCGACCGGGCGGCTGACCTGTAAGTCTGCGATTCACTTTCCTGAGGAGTTCCGGTGGCTGCCGTTTGTGACGTCTGCGACAAGCGCCCCGAGTTCGGACACAACGTGTCCCACTCGCACCGTCGCACCAAGCGGCGCTTCAACCCGAACATCCAGCGCGTGCGCGTGCTGGTCGGCAAGACCCCGAAGCGCCTGAACGTGTGCACCTCCTGTCTGAAGGCCGGCAAGGTCACGCGCTGACGAACGTGCATGAGGACCCGCCGCCCACCGGGGCAGCGGGTCCTTTCGCATTCCCCGACCCTTGCTCCACCGACCACCCCCACCAACCACCGGCCGGGCACCAACACCCGGCGCGCGTCAGCCGAGGTCGGGTGCCGTCAGCCAGGCGACCTCCTCGTCGGTGAGGCTGACCCCCAGACCCGGGAGTGAGGTGCGGGTCTCGGAGATCTGGCGCGGCCCGATCAGCGGGAACACCGGGTACGGCTGGTGCAGCAGCCAGGCCAGCGCGATCGCCGTCGGCTCCACCTCGTACTTGTCCGCCAGCTCCCGGGCCCGGCGCAGCCGCTCGAAGTTACCGTCCGAGTAGAAGCAGCGCACCAGCTCCTCGTCCGACTGATCCTCCGGCTGGGCGCGGCCGGTGAAGAACCCGCGCGCCTGACTCGACCACGGGAACAGCGCCACCTGGCGGTCCCAGAGCCACGCCTGCGAGTCGTCGTCGCTGACGTGCCGGCACCCTTTCCACGGCACGTCGTACGCGCGGGCCAGGCTGAGGTGGTTGCTCAGCAGCGTGAACGGCTGCTTGCCGGTCCGGGCGGCGTACTCGTTGGCCGCGTCGAACCGCTGCGTCGTCCAGTTCGAGCCGCCGTACGCCGTGATGCGCCCGGCGCGGCGGTGCTCGTCGAGCACGTCGACGAACTCCTCGACGGCGATGTCCTCGTTGTCGCGATGCATCAGGTACAGGTCGACGTGATCGGTCTGCAGCCGTTCCAGGCTTTCCAGCAGCTGCCGGCCGAGCGACTCGGGGTCACAGTGCGGCGTGTGCGCACCCTTGCCGATGACAACGACCTCGTCGCGGATCCCCCGGGTCGCGAGCCACTGGCCGAGCAGCTTCTCGCCCCTGCCGCCGCCATAGATGTAGGCCGTGTCGAAGGCGGTGCCGCCCCGCTCGACGAAGTCGTCGAACATGGTCGCCGCATGAGTCAGCGTCTGCTGGTTGTCCACCCCCATCACCAGCCGCGAGACCTGCTTGTCGAGGCCCGGCACCGCCCCGTAGGTCATCGGGGCGTCCGCCCGGCGGCGCACCGGGCGGCCACTCGCCGTGGGGATCGCGGCGTCGTCGCGCTCGCCGGCGTACTGCTGGCCGATTGCCGCGCGCCAGGCGTCCTGCACCTGCAGATTGCCCAGCGTGTCGCCCCACGACATCTGCGGTGCCTGCCGCTCGGCCAGAGCGTCGGCGACGGCATCGGCCTCGGCCGCGTAGATGTAGGCAGGCTCGGCGGGAACGTCTCGCGCCTCCTCCCCCGCGCGGTGGAGCGTGACGTGGGTGGGTTTGCCATCGCCACCGAACCACGGGTCCTCGACGACCAGGTAGCCCTCGCTGCCGAGGATCCGTACGCGGTTCTCATCGGCGAGCCGTACGCCGGTGCTCACCTGGGCGGTGAGGCCGCTGTCGAAGAACAAGGTCGCGACGGACCAGTCGTCCGCCCCGGTCTCCCCGACCTGGCCGACGGCCGTCACCGCGGCGGGATCGGCGTACGGCGCTCCGACGGCGGCGCCGGCGATCAGGCGCGCCATCGAGACCGGGTACCCGCCGACGTCGAGGATGCCGCCACCGGCCAGGTCGTCGGCGAACAGGCGCCCCTCCGGCCGGTACGAGGTGGCGAAGGCGAAGGACGCCTGGATCTGGTGGACCGTCCCCACGGCGCCATCGCGGACCAGCTGGGCGATGAGCGCCGTCTGCGGGATACAGCGGTACATGTACGCCTCCATCAGGAAGACGTCATGGCGTGCTGCCGCCTCAATCATCGCCGCGCCCCAGGCCCGGTTGATCGCCAGCGGTTTCTCGCAGAGCACGTGCTTGCCGGCCTCCGCCGCTTTGATCACCCATTCGACGTGCAGCGGGTGCGGTGTCGCGATGTAGACGGCGTCCACGGTGTCGTCCGCGAGCAGCTCCGGGTAGGAAGCGTGCCGGTTCGGGATGCCGAAGCGCTCCCCGAACTCCTTCGCCGACTCGGGCGTTCGGCTGCCCACGGCCGCGAGCTCGCCGGTCCGCGACGACGGCAGTTGGCCCGCGAACCGGGAGGCGATGTTGCCGGTGCCCAGGATCCCCCATCTGAGCTTGGCGGTCTGCTGGACGTCGGGTGTGTCTGGCACAGGTGTCCCCTCGAGATGGTGCGGTCGGTCGGAACGGGGCGGGGTCAGAATTTCATGGCGCCGGCGACGATGTCGGCGATGAAGTGGCGGCCGCCGATGATGAAGGCGCCGATCAATGGGATCACGCTCATCAGCGCACCGGCCATCACCATGCCACCGAGGGCGAGAGATTTCCGTCTGGTCACAGTTGGATCTGATCCAGGAAAGCGCATACCAATGACCGGGTCAACGGCTCGCCCGGCGCTACCCGACCGATCCAGGACAGTTGGCGGCTGACAGGATGGCGCCATGCCGAGCCCGATCATCGATGCCGTCCTGTTCGACGCCGATGGCGTGCTCCAGCGCTCCACCATCGACTGGCGCAGCCGCCTCGCGGCCTTTTCCGGCGCCGCCGACCCGGCCACCGCCGACCGGACGGCCGAGGAGTTCGTCCTCGACGTGATGGCGTCCGAGGGCCCGTCGCTGGTCGGCAAGGGCGACTTCGCCGACGCGTTGGCGCAGGTGCTCGAGCGCTGGGGATCCACCACTACGGTCGAGGACGTCCTCGACCTCTGGCGGCAGTTCGAGGCGGTGCCGGAGGTCGTCTCGTTGATCCAGGACCTCCGCGCTGCCGGGATCGAGTGCCACCTGGCAACCAACCAGCAGGCCTACCGGCGCCGGATCATGCACGACGAGCGCAACTACGGCGAGTGGTTCGACCAGACCTTCTACTCGTGCGACCTGGGCGTGGCCAAGCCCGATCCCGTGTACTTCGGAACCATCCTGGAGACCATCGGACGACCGGCCGGGTCAGTGCTGTTCATCGACGACAACGAGGTGAATGTCGAGGGCGCGCGGCTCGTCGGACTGCACGCCGAGCTGTACGAGGTGGAGGCGGGCACGGACGTCCTGCGCGACCTGCTCCGCCGCTACGACCTGCCGACCGCGAGCTGATCTGTCACGGAGCGCCGGTCGAGATGACGGACGGGTCGACCTCCGCCAACACTCGGTTGATGTCGTGGCGATGGTGCTGGATCTCGTGCGCCGTGTGGCGGATGACCCAGTTCAGCGGCCGGGGCGCCCGGACCGGGTAGTTGTACAGTCCGAGCTTGGCCAGCTCTGGTGGCGTCAGGTCCCGGGCGGCCGCGCCGAACTCGCGCGCCAGCCGCACCAGCTCGGCGGCCACCTCCAGCGGGTCCTGAAGCTCGTACCTCGCCTCCTTGACCCGGCCGGTGCGGTCCATCGGCGCGTACACCGGCCGGTCCTCGGCCAGGCACTGCGCGATCCGGAACCGCTGCACCTCAAGCACGTCGCGGACGTGGCATGCGTACTCGATCGCGGACCAGACCTCCGGCTCCGGGCGCAGCCGGACCACCTCCGGAGCCGGTCCGACTGCCGCGGTGGTGAGGGCCATGCTGCACTCCGCAGTCTGCCGCACCAGCGTCGTCACGACCGCCCGCAGCTCCCCTGCCTCGTACTCGAACCCGCACTCGTCGCACAGCCCGTCGACCGGTGGCCGGCGCGTCGGCTGGTTCATCCACCGCTCCCGCTCCGCCACCGCCAGGCATGGTCCACCGGGCCGATGCCGCCGCCGAGGGCGAAGCCCGCGTGCACCGCGCCGCTGATGTACTCCTTCGCCGCTGCCACCGCAGCCGGTACGTCGTATCCGCGAGCCAGGTAGGACGCGATGGTGCTGGCCAAGGTGCAGCCGGTCCCATGCGTGTGGCGGTTGTCCGCCCGCGGCGCGCTGAACTCCTGCCGCGTCCCGTGTCCGTGCAGGACGTCCACCGCTTGGTCGCCCTCGTCGTGCCCGCCCTTCACCAGCACCCAGTCCGCGCCCGCCCCCAGCAGGATCTTCGCCGCCTGCTCGCGGTCCTCCACGCTGCGGAGCTCGACCCCCGCGACCGGACCGAGCTCGGTCAGATTCGGCGTGATCACCGTGGCCAGCGGCACGATCTCGGACCGCATGGCGTCCATCGCGTCAGGTGCCAGCAGCCGGTCGCCGTGTTTCGACACCGACACCGGATCGACCACTACCGAGACACCGGGCGGCAAGGTGCGCAGCAGCTCGGCGACCAGTCCGATCATCCCGGCCGACGCCAGCATGCCGGTCTTCACCGCGTCGACGCCGATATCGTCGACCACGCTGCGGAACTGGGCCCGGACCTGCTCGGCCGGCAGCTCCCAGGCGCCCTGCACGCCGAGGCTGTTCTGCGCGGTGATCGCGGTCAGCACGCTCATCCCGTGCACGCCGTTCGCGAGCATCGCCTTGAGGTCGGCCTGGATCCCGGCGCCACCGCCCGAGTCCGAGCCGGCGATGGTGAGCACCCTCGGCGGGGTGGTGGTCATGGTGTCAGCTCCTGAAGTGTGCGTGCCCGGTCTCGCCCTGGTACGGCTCGCCGTCGACCGTGACAGTACCCGCCGGGCGATCCTCGTTGCCCTCGGCAACCGAGCCGATCACGGTCCAGCCGTCCGGCACGTCGGCCGGCTCGAAGGTGGCGACCAGGGCATTGTCGTCGCCACCGGCGAGCACGAAGGACATCGCGTCCCGGCCGGTAGCCGCGGCGACCGCCTGCAGCGGTTCCGGCACGGTCAGCGCCTGCGCCCAGACATCGATGGTCACCTGGCTCGCGACCGCGATGTGGCCGAGGTCCGCCAGCAGACCGTCGCTCACGTCGCACATCGACGAGGCTCCGGCGTTCGCCGCGCGCGGCCCTTCGGCGTACGGCGGCTGGGGGCGGCGGTGCGCCTCGACCACCGAGCGCGGCGAACGGAACCCACGCGTCAGCACGGCGTACCCGGCCTCGGCCCAGCCCAGCCGCCCGATCACCGCGACCTCGTCACCGGGCCGGGCGCCGGACCGCAGCACCGGACGCCGGCCGTCCAGCGTGCCGAAGGCGGTGATCGAGACGACGATCTTGTCCGACTGAACCGTGTCGCCGCCGACGATGCTCACCCCGAGCGGCTCCGACTCGTCCACCAGGCCGCTGCTCAGCTCGGTCGCCCAGGCGATCGGCAGGTCCGCGGGCGCGCCGAGTGCGACCACCATCGAGGTCGGCCGGGCACCCATCGCGGCGATGTCGGCCAGGTTCTGCGCGGCGGCCTTGCGCCCCACGTCGTACGCCGACGACCAGTCCCGGCGGAAGTGTCGGCCCTCGACGAGCAGGTCGACGGTGATCACCATCCGCCCATCCGGCACCGCGACGACGGCAGCGTCGTCCCCAGGGCCCACCAGGACGTCCTCACCTTGTGGGAGCCCCTTGGTGACGCTTTCGATGAAGCCGAACTCGCCGGTACTTCCCAACGTCTCTGTCACGTCAGCAGACCTCCCATATCGCCAACCGGAGTCTAGGCGGTAGCGTGACCGAGCAACGAAGAGTACGCCCCGACCGTCGGCAGTACCGCTGCGATGGTCCGGGAGCCCGCTGAGGACGACTGAGTGGAGAACGACGTGGTGGTCCAGGCCTACATCTTGATCCAGACCGAGGTCGGCAAGGCCGCCGACGTCGCACAGCAGATCTCCGAGGTGCAGGGTGTCACCCTCGCCGAGGACGTGACCGGCCCCTACGACGTGATCGTGCGAGCCGAAGCGCGCAATGTCGACGAGCTGGGCAAGCTGGTCGTGGCCCGGGTCCAGAACGTGCCCGGCATCACCCGCACGCTGACCTGCCCCGTCGTCCACATCTGAGTCCGATTGCCCACACCGCTGCCCCCTGCTCCGGTGCGTCCGGTCTCACCGCTGTCGACCACGCTGCTGTCGGCCACGCTGCTGCTCGCGCTCAGCGGCTGCGGCGCGGCCGCCGGACCGGTTGCCGTGCCCTCGGCCGCGCCGGATGTCGCCGCGACCTGCTCTGCGCTGGTCGAGGCGCTGCCGAAGAAGGTTCTCGACGGCAAACGCCGCAAGACCGAGCCGGCGAGCCCACTGACCACCGCGTACGGCGATCCGCCGATCGAGGTCACCTGTGGGGTCGCGCCCCCAGCCGAGCTAGCTGAGGCACAGTCACAGTGCTTCGAGGTCAACGGCGTCGGCTGGTTGGCCAAGGAGGTGCAGAACGGCTTCATCTTCACCACCATCGGCCGCAAGGTCTATCTCGAGGTCGCGGTCCCGCACAAGTACGCCCCCGAGGCCAACGCTCTCACCGACGTATCGGACGCGATCCAGGCCCACAACCTCGTCGTCACCCCCTGCGCGTGACGGCGCGACCGGCTAGCGCAGACCGGTCGGACGGGTCATGGCCAGCGTGAGCAGCCGATCCACCAGTGCGGGATAGTCCATCCCGCTTGCCGCCCACAGCCGCGGGAACATGCTGGTCGGGGTGAAGCCGGGCATCGTGTTGATCTCGTTGATGATCACCCGGCCGTCCGCGTCGACGAAGAAGTCCACCCGGGCCAGGCCCTCGCACTCGATCGCGTCGAACGCGGTCAACGCCTTCGCCCGGATCTCGGCGACCACCTCCGCCGGCAGCTCGGCCGGCACGGACAGCGCCGTGTACTCCTCGCCCTCGGGCAGGTACTTCGTCTCGAAGTCGTAGAAGTCGTGTCCACCGCCGGACACCGAGATCTCACCGCAGACGCTGACCTCGGGCAGGCTGCCGTCCACCCCGCCGAGCACGCCGACCTCGATCTCGCGGGGGTTCTCGGCCGACGCCTCGACGATGACCTTCGGGTCGTGTGCCTGGGCCTCGGTGACGGCGTCGTCCAGCTCGTCGGGGCCGTTGACCTTGCTGATGCCCAGGCTCGACCCGCCGCGCGCCGGCTTGACGAAGACCGGATAGCCGAGCTTGTCGACGGCCTCCCGGCATGCCTGCGCGTCACGCTGCCAGTCGCGCGCGCGGATCACGACGTACGGGGTGACCTCCAGGCCGGCCGCCTCGAAGACGACCTTCATGTAGTGCTTGTCCATGCCGACAGCGCTGGACAGCACGCCGGCGCCGACGTACCTGATGTCGGACATCTCGAGCAGGCCCTGCAGCGTGCCGTCCTCGCCCCACGGGCCGTGCAGCAACGGGAAGACCACGTCGACCTCACCGAGCGTGCTCGGCACCTGACCGGACTCGGACACGATCAGCTCGCGGTCCGCGCCGAACAGCACCGGCAGCGCGGTCACATCGACCTCCGGCAGCTTGCCGTCGGTGATCGACAGCCGCTCCGGGTCGCCGCTCTCCAGCACCCAGTGGCCGCCGGTGGTGATGCCGACCGGTACGACGTCGTACTTGTCGCGGTCGATCACCTGCAGAACGTTCGCCGCGGTGACGCAGGAGATGGCGTGCTCGCTCGACCGGCCGCCGAACACGACGGCGACGCGGACCTTGCGCTGGGGTTCCCTCGAGGACTCACTCACCGGCTCGACGATAGCGGTCCCGGGTGGCGGAACTGACCGGGCCTCCGTCAAGACTTCGTCAGGTCTGCGTCAAGACCGTGCCCGGACTCGCCGCGAACGGGCACGGCGGTGACTGGGAGAATCCGGTCATGAACCCTGACCTGGATCCCGCCAGCATCGTCGTGCACGCCGGCCGCCCACCGCGCGAACCGGACGCACCGCTCGCCGAGGGACCCGTCTTCTCCTCGACGTATGTCGCCGGTGGATCCGTCGGTTACGGCCGGTACGGCAACAAAGCCTGGTCCGCCCTCGAAGAGACGCTCGGCCGGCTCGAAGGAGGTCGCGCGCTCTCCTTCGCCTCCGGCATGGCCGCGGTCTCCGCCGTCTGCGACCTGGTCCCGGTGGGCGGCCGGGTGGTGGCACCGCGGCACGCCTACAGCGGCGTGCTGGGGCTCCTCGACCAGCAGTCCACGTCCGGCCGGCTCCAGGTGGAGAGGGTGGACATCTCCGACACTGACGCGGTGGTCGCGGCCTTGCCGGGCTCGTACCTGTTGTGGGTCGAGTCTCCGACCAACCCGGCGATGGAAGTCGCGGACCTGCCCGCCGTCATCGCCGCGGCGCACGCCGCGGGGGCGATGGTGGTCGTCGACAACACCTTCGCCACTCCCCTGCTGCAGCAGCCGCTCTCCCTGGGCGCGGACGTAGTCGTGCACTCCGTGACCAAGTTCCTCGCCGGACACTCCGACGTGGTTCTCGGTGCCGTGGTCACCGCCGACAAGCCGACGTACGACGCACTGGACCTCCGCCGCCGCAGCCAGGGCGCCATCCCCGGCCCGATGGAGGCCTGGCTTGCCCTGCGGGGTATGCGGACCCTGTCTCTGCGGCTGGAGCGAGCCCAGCAGAACGCCGCCTTCCTGGCTGCCAGGCTGAGCGAACACCCGCGGGTCAGCCGGGTCCGCTATCCCGGCCTCCCGGATGATCCCGGCCATGTGCGGGCGGCCGCGCAGATGTCCGGCTTCGGCGCCATCTTGTCGATCGAGCTGGGCGGAGACGGGGAAGGCGCCCAGCGCGTCTGCGAAAGCACCCGGCTGTGGGTGCATGCGACCAGCCTCGGCGGTGTCGAGTCGATGCTGGAGCGCCGACGCCGTTGGCCGAGCGAGGTTCCGACCATCCCGGTCGATCTGATCCGCCTGTCCGTCGGGATCGAGCACCCCGATGACCTCTGGGCCGACCTCGAACAGGCCCTGCAGGTGCTCAGCTGACCGAGGGATAGCCGATACCCGGTGCGGGCGCCTCGGCGATCAGCACCTGACCGGTACGGGCCTCGTCGAACATGTGCTCGAAGCCACGCCACTCGGCAGCGAGCATGAAGAGGGTGCTGCGGTCAGGGCCGCCCAGCATGCAGGCGAATGCGCCACGGTCGAGCTTGATCGTCTGCAGCACCTGACCGCCTTCGCGCACGCGGACGCAGCGCTGGTTGGGCACGTCCGCATACCAGACTGCGCCGTCGGCATCGAGGCAGATGCCGTCGGGGTACCCGTCGCCGAGCTCAGCCCACACGCGCGGGTTGATCAGGTCGCCGTCGTCGGTGATGTCGAACGCCGTGAGCCTGCGGCCGTACGACTCCGCGACGATCAGGGTGGAGTTGTCTGGTGTGATGGCCATGCCGTTGCCGAAGACGATCCCGTCGGCGACCTGCCTGGCCGACCCGTCCGGGGTGACGAGGGCGATGACGCCAGGGCCGACCTCCTCGCCGGGCATCATGTCGAACCCGTTGACGTAGGTGTTGCCACAAGCGGCCACCACGATCTCGTTGAACCCACCGGCGATACCGCCGAGCTCGGCGTGGGTCACCAACGAACCGTCCGGCTCCTGGCGAAGCAACAGCGCCTCCGGCCCCGACACCACGAGCAACCGCCCGTCGGGCAGCCAGTCGATGGAGTACGGCAGGGTCGTCCCCACCCGGACCATGACCTCGCTCTTGCCGGTGAGGTCGACCGCGACGACCTCCTGCGTACCCCAGTTGGAGAACCACAGCCGGCCCTCGTGCCAACGCGGCGACTCGCCGTACGCGAGGCCGGTCAACAGAACCTTCGACATCGGACACCCCTTCGGCTCGGGCACCCTGTGCGGGTGCCTTCACCCCCTGTACGAATCCGGGGGGGTGGCTTTCGACAGTCCCGGTCGGGACGGTCCGCTACTTGTCCGTGGCGAAGGCTGCGTCGAACGACGCCTCGGGTTGATCGAAGGCGAGCGCCCGGATCACGTTGACGGCCTCCGCGGCGCCGGTCTTGCGCTCCATTCCGGCGTCCTCCCACTCCACGGAGATCGGCCCGTCGTAGCCGATCGAGTTCAGCACCCGGAAGCAGTCCTCCCAGTGCACGTCACCGTGCCCGGTGGAGACGAAGTCCCAGCCGCGACGCGGATCACCCCACGGCAGGTGCGAGCCGAGCCGGCCGTTGCGGCCACCGCCCATCCGCTTGCGGGTGTCCTTGCAGTCGACGTGGTAGATCCGGTCCTTGAAGTCCCACAGGAACGCCACCGGATCGATGTCCTGCCAGACCATGTGGCTCGGGTCCCAGTTGAGCCCGAACGCCTCACGGTGGCCGATCGCCTCCAGCGTCAGCATGGTGGTCCAGTAGTCGTAGGCGATCTCGCTCGGGTGCACCTCGTGCGCGAACCGCACGCCCACCTCGTCGAACACGTCGAGGATCGGGTTCCACCGATCGGCGAAGTCCTGGTACCCCGCCTCGATCCGGACGGCCGGCACCGGCGGGAACATCGCGACGTACTGCCAGATCGAGGAACCGGTGAAGCCGATCACGGTCTTCACCCCGAGCTTCGCCGCGGCGCGGGCGGTGTCGGCCAGCTCGGCCGCGGCCCGTTGGCGGACACCTTCGGGATCGCCGTCGCCCCACACCCGGGACGGCAGGATCGCCTGGTGCCGGAAGTCGATCGGGTCGTCGCAGACCGCCTGTCCGACCAGGTGGTTCGAGATCGCCCACACCTTCAGCCCGTGGCGCTCGAGGATCTCCTTGCGGCCCGCGACGTACCTCTCGTCGTCGAGCGCCTGCCGAACGTCGAAGTGATCGCCCGAGCAGGCGATCTCCACCCCGTCGTACCCCCATTCGGCGGCGAGGCCGCATACCTCCTCGAACGGCAGGTCGGCCCACTGACCGGTGAACAGGGTGATCGGGCGTGGCATGCGCAAGCTCCTCGGAGTCGACTCAGGCAGGGGTTTCGATGGTGATCCAGGCACCGTCAGCGGCAGCGGATCGCAGCACGGCGTCCACGACGCGGGCGGATCGGACGCCGGCGGCGAAGTCCGGCAGGCCGTCCGGGCGATCACCGCGGACCGCCGCATAGCTGTCGGCGACGAAGAAGTCGAAGGCGTCCTGGTACCCCTGCGCATGCCCGGCCGGCAGCCGGTTCACCCGGGCGGCGGGCGGGCTCAGGGTCTCCGGATCGCGGGTGAGCACCTGGCTCGCTTGACGGCCCCCGACCCAGAGCCGGTCCGGATCCTCCTGATCGAACCCGAAGCTCGAGTCGGTCCCGGAGACCTCGAGGTACAGGCGGTTCTTGCGGCCGGCCGCGACCTGGCTGACCACGACCGTGCCGACCACACCGGCGGCGGTCCGGAACTGGGCCGTGGCCAGATCCTCGGTCCGCACCGCGGTGCCGCCGCGACTCGTGCGCACCGTCCGGGTCTGCGCGCTGACGGCAGCGATGTGGTCACTGGTCACGAACTCGGTCAGGTCGCACCAGTGCGAGCCGATGTCGGCGAACGCCCGGGACGGTCCACCGGCCTGCTCGTCGACGCGCCAGTTCTGGTCGTCCGGCCCGGCCAGCCAGTCCTGCAGATAGCTGCCGTGCAGGCTGGTGATCTGTCCGGCGTCGCCGGCCGCGATCCTGGTCCGCAGCTCGCGCACCATCGGGTGGTAGCGGTACACGAACGGCACCGTCCCCACCAGCTCCGCCTCCTGCGCCGCGGCGTGCAGCCCGGTCGCGTCGTGCAGCGAGGTGGCCAGCGGCTTCTCACAGATGACGTGCTTGCCCGCCTCCAGCGCCCTCAGCGTGACCGGCAGGTGGGTGTTGTTCGGCGTACAGACGTGGACGAGGTCGACGTCGCCGCCCAGCAGTTCGTCGAGGTCCGCGAAGCCGTGCTCGGCGCCGGTGGCGGCAGCAGCCGCAGCCGCTCGCTCCGGACTCGACCCGACGGCGCCCACCACCCGGGCCCCCGCGACGCGCGCCGAGTGACCGTGCACCCGGGCCATGAAGCCGCCGCCGACGATCCCGACCTTCAACGGCTTGCCGCCGGACCTGGTGGACATGCCCGGCACGCTATGCGAGACTTTCGATTCCTGTCAAGCAAAAGTCCGGGCACCGAGAGACGAAAGTCAGCCATGGTCACAGCTCCAGCGATCGCCACGACCGTCGCCGGCGCGGGCCCGCTGCTCCGGCTGCTGCTGGACGGCCGCCCGCGGACCCGTGCGGAGTTGATCGAGCTCTCCGGGCTGGCCAGGTCGACCGTGGCCGGGCGGATCGAGGCCCTGCTCGAGAGCGGCCTGGTCGTACCGTCGGGCGAGGCCGCGTCCACCGGAGGCCGGCCCCCGGCCCGCTTCGCCTTCAACCCGGCCGCGCGGGTGATCCTGGCCGCCGACGTGGGCGCGACCCACTTGTCTGTCGCGTTGACCGATCTGCTCGGCGACGCGCTCGACAGCGTGACGGTTCCACTGCACATCGAGGCCGGGCCCGAGGTTGTGCTGGGCGCTATCGCCGAGCATGGCCGCGCCCTGCTGACCAAGGCCGGCCGGACGACCTCGGACCTCGCCGGGACCGGCGTCGGCCTCCCAGGTCCGGTCGAGCACCTCACCGGCCGCCCGAACCATCCGCCGATCATGCCCGGCTGGGACTCCTACGACGTGGTCGGCCGGTTGACCGGCGAGCTCGGCGGACCGGTCCTGGTGGACAACGACGTGAACATCATGGCCCTCGGCGAGCACGCCACGCAGTACGCCGGGGTCGAGCATCTGCTCTTCGTCAAGGTCGCCACCGGCATCGGCGCCGGCTTGATCAGCGGCGGCCGGCTCCATCGCGGGGCCCAGGGTGCGGCCGGCGACATCGGCCACATCCAGGCCCACGGTGTCCACCACGAGCTGTGCCGCTGCGGCAACACGGGCTGCCTCGAAGCCATCGCCAGCGCGTCAGCCATCGCCGGGCGGCTGCGAGCCGCGGGCCTGCGCGCCGAGGGAAGTCAGGATGTGGTCGAGCTCGTCCGTGCCGGCAACACGATCGCGACCCAGGCCGTTCGTCAGGCCGGGCGCGAGATCGGCGCGGTCCTGGCCGGCTGCGTCAGCCTGCTGAACCCCTCCGTCATCGTGGTCGGAGGCTCCCTGTCCCAGGCCGGCGACAGTCTGCTGGCCGGCATTCGCGAGGCGATCTACGCCAGGTCGCTGCCGCTGGCCACGACGGAGCTGCTGGTCGTCGCGGCTCGCTCGGGTCCGCAGGCAGCCGTGCGCGGCGCCGCGGCCATGGTCCTCGACCACGCCCTCGCTGCCGCGGCCTAGCCCCAGCGTTCGGACTTGGCCGAGCGGGAGACCAGGCTGATCACCATGTCCTTCGGGGTCATCTCACCGGCCACCACGCGGGTGACGTGCTCCACGATCGGCATCTCCACGTCGTGGCGGCGCGCAAGCTCGGCGATCGACGTGCAGGACTTGACCCCTTCGGCGACCTGACGGGTGGCCCCGGCGATCTCGGCGACCGTCATCCCCTGGCCGAGCTTCTCGCCGAAGGTCCGGTTCCGCGACAGCGGCGAGGTGCAGGTCGCCACCAGGTCACCCAGGCCGGCCAGTCCGGAGAAGGTCCGCTCGTCGGCGCCGAGTGCCCGGCCGAGCCTGGCGATCTCGACCAGTCCACGGGTGATCACGGACGCACGCGCGTTGTCGCCGAAGCCCAGCCCGACGGCCATCCCGACGGCCAGCGCTATCACGTTCTTCGTCGCGCCGCCCAGCTCGCAGCCGATCACGTCGTTGTTGGTGTAGGGCCGAAACGTCTGGGTGTGACAGAGCTTCTGCAGCCTCGTCGCCGTGCCCTCGTCCGCACAGGCCACCACACTCGCCGCCGGCTGACCCTCGGCGATCTCGCGAGCCAGGTTCGGACCGGAGACCACGGCGATCCGTTCCGGACCGGCTCCGGTGAGCTCCGCGATCACCTCGCTCATCCGCTTCGTCGTACCGAGCTCGACGCCCTTCATCAGGCTCACCAACGGTACGGCCGACGGCAGCACGTCGGCCCAGATCGTCAGGTTCTCGCGCAGGGACTGGCTCGGCACGGCCAGCACGATCGCCTCCGCACCCTCGACGGCCACGCTCGGGTCGTGCGTCGCCGTGATGGCATCAGGCAGCCGCAGGCCGGGCAGGTAGTCAGGGTTCTCGTGGGTGTTGTTGATCGCCTCGCAGAGCGCATCTCGGCGCCCCCACAGCGACACCTGGTTCCCGGCCGCGGCCAGAACCGTCGAGAAGGCCGTCCCCCAGGTGCCGGCTCCGAACACTGCCACCTTCGTCATCGCGTCTTCCCGTCCTCACCGCTGTCGTCCTTCTGGTCCTTCTCCGCCGCACGGTGCTTCCGCAGGTCGTACAGCTCGGTCGGCGGGGTCTCGCCACGCAGCTCGCCGAGCTCGGCGGCCACGCTGTCCATGATCATCGTGGTTGCCTTCTGCAACAGCTCGGCGGTGATCGGCTGATCCTGGAACGCGCTCAGGTCGACCGGTCTGCCGGCCGCCACGTGCATCGTCTTGCGTGGCAGCAGCCGGAAGCGGTGGCCGTACGGCGCGAGCACCTCCTGTGCGCCCCAGTTCGCCACCGGGATCACCGGGCAGCCGGTCATCAACGCGATCCGGGCGGCGCCGGTCTTGCCGGTCATCGGCCACAGCTGCGGATCCCGGGTGATGGTGCCCTCGGGATATACGCCGACGCACTCGCCCCGCTCGACCGCCGCCACCGCCGCCCGGAAGGCATCGGCCGCCTCGGCTGTGTCCCGGTACACCGGGATCTGGCCGGCGCTGGTGATGATCCGCCCGATGACCGGCAGTCTGAACAGCGACGCCTTGCCGAGAAGACGTGGGATCCGCCTGCACTCCCAGACGAAGAGGCCGAGCACGAACGGATCGAAGTGCGAGATGTGGTTCGTCACGAACACCACGCCGCCGGTCCGGGGCATGTTCTCGCGGCCGCGGAAGTCCTGCTTGGTGAACAGCAGCATGAAGGGTTTGACGATGGCCACCACGAGGCCGAACCAGAAGCCACGGCGTGGCCTGGCCACGCCCGCCTTGCGCCGGCCGTCCACTCCTGCCTCCTGGTGCTCTTCCGTGCCGTCGGTCATGGGAGAATCCTGCCTGATGGCAGACCTACAGGTCGCTCCCTGGACCCTGGTGATCCCGGTGAAGCGTACGGCGATCGCTAAGAGCCGGCTCGCTGCCGCCTACCCCCAGCACCGTCCGGAGCTCGCGCGCGCCTTCGCTATCGACACTACTGCGGCCGCGCTCGCATCTCCCCTGGTCGGTGCGGTTCTGGTCGTCACCGACGATCCCGTCGTCTCCGCGGACGTGACGGCCCTAGGAGCGCGGGTGATCCCGGACTTACCCGCCGCCGGCCTGAACGAGGCGATCAGTCACGGTGTGACCGTCGCAGCCGCCGACACACCCGCCCACGGCGTCGCCGCCTTGTCCGCCGATCTGCCCGCCCTGCGTCCGGCCGAGCTGACCGCGGCGCTCGCCCGTGCCGGCCGCGGCCGGCACTTCGTGATCGACGTGCCGGGCACCGGTACGACGTTGCTGGCGGCCGGCCCTGGCGTGCCACTGGGGCCGCGCTTCGGGGTGGGATCGGCCCTCGCCCACCGGGCTTCCGGCGCCGTACCGATCGAGCTGCCGGCCATCGAGTCCGTCCGTCGGGACGTCGACACCGCGGCGGATCTCGCCGAGGCGGTGCAGTTGGGCGTCGGTCCCTGGACGGCCGAGATGATGGCCCTCGTCCTGGGCGCGGCGACCGGTTCCGAAGGCCTCGCCTGCTGAACCCGCTAGCGTGATCGCCATGCAAGCAACAGTGAGCCGCTTCGACGCCGAGACCGCGTCAGGCGCGGTCCTGACCGACAACGGCGTGGAACTGCCCTTCGGGCCCGAGGCTCTTGCGAACGCGGGTGTCCGCTTCCTCCGGCCCGGTCAGCGGGTCCGCCTCACCACCGAGGGCTCCGGCGCCGACCTCACCATTACGACCCTGCGCTTCATCACTTTGCCGTAGCCCGGTGAAGGCCGGTCACCCGCCTGGGTGACCGGCCTTCACCGGTGGTGCTGGTTGGTGCCGAAGGTCAGCGAGCAGCCGCGCGCTTGACCGGCGCCTTCTTGGCGGGGGCCTTCTTGACCGGCGCCTTCTTGGCCACGGTCTTGGCCGGAGCCTTCCTGGCTGCCGTCTTCGTGGCGGCGGTCTTGGCAGGGGCCTTCTTGGCCGGGGCCTTCTTGGCAACCGTCTTGGTGGCGGCGGCCTTCGCCGGAGCCTTCTTGGCGGCCGTCTTGGTCGCCACGGCCTTCGCCGGTGCGGCCCTCTTCGCCGGAGCGGCGGCCTTGGTGGCGGTCGCGCCCGGCTTCGGCGTGGTGAGCTTCGGCAGCTTCTTCGCGCCCGAGACGACGGCCTTCAGCTCCGCACCCGCGCGGAACTTCGGCACCACCGTCTTCTTGGCGCGCTTGGTCTCACCGGTCCGCGGATTGCGGACCATCCGAGCGCCGCGCTCGATCGCCTCGAAGGCGCCGAACCCGGTGATCGCGACCTTGCCGCCCTTCTTGGTCAGCTCGCGCTGGACGGTGTCGATCACCGATTCCAGGGCGTGCTGAGCCGCACGACGATTCCCGTCGAAGTGCACTGCGAGCGCTTCGACCAACTGGCTCTTGTTCACTGCTTCCCTCCGTGAACGTAGATGTCGAGCACCGCGCTCGATCTCGGAGTGAACGTTATGGACTCCGTAGGCCGTTCACAAACACCAACGCGGCAATTCGGCCTTGTTTTAGGGGAATCGGGCGATTCCGAGCCCCCGGCAGCCCCCATTTCCCCTGTGCAGCAACGAGGCGACGACCTTGGGTGATCCGTCCGGTTCCCCAGGTGAGATCTCGATGAGGTGCCAGTGAGGTCCCGGTCAGATCCCTGCAGAGTCCCTGTAGGGACGCCACAAGGTTCAGCGTATGCGCCTTGCCCAGTTGCCGCGAGAGGTCGTCAGCGACGCATTCCGCGAAGTTTGCGGACACCCGAACGTGTGCCGTCGATGCCGCGGGCGATCGCGCTGTCGCCGTTCCTGGCACGGATCACGCCGCTCACCTTGCCCAGCAGCCAGTCCAGCAACGGCACCCCGATCACCAGCACCGCCCACATGATCAATCGCCTACGCAAGAACAACCACATCGCGCCATGCCTCCTGCCTTGATTTCCCGTTGTCTTGAAGGGTAGTGCCCACCCCCCAATCCCTGTCGCCTCGCCGACGCGCTCGATCAGGCCATCGCGCAGCCCGGCTCAGGTGGTGGTCAAAGCCAGCCGCGACGCTTGAAGATCAGGTGCAGACTGCCGCACACCAGTGCCATCAGGGCGATCGCGAACGGGTAGCCGTAGCTCCAGTGCAGCTCGGGCATCACGTCGAAGTTCATCCCGTAGACCGTGCCGATCAACGTCGGGGCGAACAGGATCGCCGCCCAGGCGGAGATCTTCTTCACCTCTTCGTTCTGGCTGTTGCTGGCCACGGTGAGGCTCTTCATCTCCTCGTTCTGCTGCTGCGCGACCAGAGTCGCGTTCACCGTGAGGATGTCGCGCAGCAGCTCGCGGAAGGCGTCGACCCGCTCCACCACCTGGGTGACGTGGTCGGCCACGTCGCGCAGGGACCGCTGCAGTTCCTCGTCGACGCCATACTTGTCGAACCCGGCTCGCAGCGACTCCAGGATGCCGATCAGGGGCCTGGTGGCGCGCTGGAACTCGATCACCTCTCGGGACAGCTCGTAGATCCGCCGGGACACCCTCGGGTCGCCGCGGAACACCTCGGTCTCGATCTCGTCGATGTCGTTCTCGAGTCCCGCGACCACCGGTGCGTAGCCGTCGACGACCTTGTCCATGATGGCGTAGAGAACCGCCTCGGTGCCGCGCCTGAGCAGCTCGGGGTCGCGCTCGACCCGGCGGCGTACGGAGGCCAGGTTCGGCGCCTCGGCATGGCGAACGGTCACCACGAAGTCCGGCCCGACGAACAGGTGGACCTCGCCGAACTCGACCTCCTCGGTCGCGTCGCGGTAGCGGGCGGCCTTCAGCACCACGAAGAGAGTGTCGCCGTACCGCTCCAGCTTGGGCCGCTGGTGGGCCTGGATGGCGTCCTCGATCGCCAGCTCGTGCAGGCCGAACTCCTGCGCCAGGGAGGTCAGCTCCCGCCGGTCCGGGCGGTACAGCCCGATCCACGCAAGGCTGCTCGGCGACCTGTGCAGCACCTGGTAGGTCTCGGCCAGCGACTCCGGCGACGCGACCCGGCTGCCGTCGCAGTAGATCGCGCTGTCGACCACGCTGTGGCCGTTCGGCTTCGGGCCGGGCTGGTTCTCCGGGTTCGCCTCGATCGCGGACGGAACGGTTACGCCGGTCGTGTAGCGCCGGGCGGCGGCGCGACGCGAAGGGGTGCGGCCGAAGGCACGGAACGTGCGGCTGCGCAGGTCGGACATGAGTCCTCCAGGTGCGAGGGTGCGGAAGAGATGGGCCTCATCTGCCCGACCCGCGGCGGAAGGCCGCGCACTGCGCCGCAGGTCACCCGCACGGATCGTGCGGGTGACCTGACCTGGAAGGAGGGATCAGCGCCTCAAGGTCGAGCGAGATCGGTATGTCTGGAGGGATCGCTGCTCATGGCGCGTCTCACCTCCCGGATCTCGCAAGCCTCGGCCGACAACTGCATCAGGGTAACACTGGGGACATCGCCCCAGGCCCGCCGGCCGTTACGCCCTGACGGGCAGAGTGGCCGGCTTGAAGGACGGCCGGCCCGCCTCGTACTGCTCGATCTCCTCGACGTGCGACAGCGTGATGCCGACGTCGTCGAGCCCGTTCAGCAGGCGGTAGCGGGTGTAGTCGTCGATCTCGAACGGCGCGGTGAACCCCCCGGCCGAGATCGTCTTGCCCTCCAGGTCGACCGTGACTTCGGTCGACGGCTCGGCCTCGATCGCGTCCCACAGCCGCTCCACGGCCTCCTGGTCGACCAGCGCCGCGAGCAGGCCGGCCTTGCCTGAGTTGCCTCGGAAGATGTCGCCGAAACGCGACGAGACGACCACCCGGAACCCATAGTCGAGCAGGGCCCAGACAGCGTGCTCGCGAGACGAGCCGGTGCCGAAGTCGGGACCCGCGACCAGCACCGACGCCCCGGCGTACTGGGGCTGGTTCAAGACGAACGCTGGATCGTTGCGCCAGGCAGCGAACAGGCCGTCCTCGAACCCGGTCCGGGTGACCCGCTTCAGGTAGACCGCGGGGATGATCTGGTCGGTGTCGACGTTGCCGCGGCGCAGCGGTACGGCCGTGCCGGTGTGAACAGTGAAGGCTTCCATGATGTCCCTTGAGCTCAGGCGTTCTGCGGTACGGCGTCGACGGGCGGCAGATCGGCCGGAGCGGCCAGCTTGCCGGTGACGGCAGTCGCGGCGGCGACCAGCGGCGAGACCAGGTGGGTCCGGCCGCCCTTGCCCTGCCGGCCCTCGAAGTTCCGGTTGGAGGTCGAGGCGCTGCGCTCCCCCGGCGCCAACTGGTCGGGGTTCATGCCCAGGCACATCGAGCAGCCGGCCCCGCGCCACTCCGCACCGGCGTCCTTGAAGATCACGTCCAGGCCCTCGGCCTCGGCCTCCAGCCGGACTCGGCCCGACCCCGGTACGACGAGCATGCGGGTGCCGTCGGCAACCTTCCGCCCGGCCAGTACGCCGGCCGCGGCGCGCAGGTCCTCGATCCGGCCGTTGGTGCAGGAGCCGAGGAAGACGGTGTCCACCTTCACCTCGCGCAGCGGCGTCCCGGCGGTGAGGCCCATGTACTCCAGGGCGCGTTGGGCAGCAAGCCGGTCGCTCTGGTCCTCGAAGTCCTCCGGGGACGGCACGTTCGCCGACAGCGGGGCACCCTGGCCGGGGTTGGTGCCCCAAGTGACGAACGGGGCGATGTCCTCGGCGCGCAGCACGATCTCGCGGTCGAAGGTCGCGTCGTCGTCGGTGGCCAGGCTCTCCCAGTACGCGACGGCCGCCTCCCAGTCCGCACCCTGCGGGGCGTGCGGCTTGTCCTTCAGGTAGGCGAAGGTGGTGTCGTCCGGCGCGATCATGCCCGCCTTGGCGCCCCACTCGATCGACATGTTGCAGATCGTCATCCGGGCTTCCATCGACAGCGCGCGGATGGCCTCGCCGCGATACTCCACGATGTACCCCTGACCGCCGCCGGTGCCGACCTGCGCGATCAGTGCGAGCACCAGGTCCTTCGCGGAGACGCCGTCGGGCAGCACGCCGTCGACGGTCACCGCCATCGTCTTCGGGCGGGCCTGCATCAGCGTCTGGGTGGCCAGCACGTGCTCGACCTCGCTGGTCCCGATGCCGAAGGCGATCGCACCGAAGGCCCCGTGGGTCGAGGTGTGGCTGTCACCGCAGACCACTGTCATGCCGGGCTGGGTGAGGCCGAGCTGGGGGCCGATCACGTGGACGACGCCCTGGTCGGGGTCACCGAGGGTGTGGATCCGGATACCGAACTCCTCGGCGTTGCGGCGCAGCGTCTCCACCTGCGTCCTCGAGACCGGGTCGGCGATCGGCTTGTCCACGTCGTACGTCGGGACGTTGTGGTCCTCGGTCGCGATCGTCAGGTCCGGACGGCGGACCTGACGGCCGGCCAGCCGGAGCCCGTCGAAGGCCTGCGGGCTGGTCACCTCGTGCACCAGATGGAGGTCGATGTAGAGAAGGTCGGGCTCTCCGTCGGCATGGCGCACCACATGCGCATCCCAGACCTTCTCCGACAACGTCCTACCCATCAGACTTCTCCCTAGAGGTTCCGGTGAACGCGGCGGTCACCACGATGTGCCGCCCGTTCGCCCCCACCCTGCTCCGGGGACACCGCCGCTGGCGACTTGCGTTCCACGATTCGAGACGGCAATATCGTCCCATGGACAACTCTAGCGGAGTCGGCGTTCTCGACAAAGCGGCCCTGGTGCTGTCCGCCCTCGAGTCCGGACCGGCCACCCTCGCCGGGCTCGTGGCGGCCACCGGCCTGGCGCGGCCGACGGCCCATCGCCTGGCCGTCGCCCTCGAGCACCACCGGCTGGTCGGCCGCGACATGCAGGGCCGGTTCGTGCTCGGCCCGCGGCTCAGCGAGCTGGCGTCCGCTGCCGGTGAGGACCGCCTGCTGGCCACCGCGGGTCCGGTGCTGGCCCGGCTGCGCGACATCACCGGCGAGTCCGCTCAGCTGTTCCGACGCCAGGGTGAGTACCGCGTCTGTGTGGCCGCGGCCGAGCGTCCGTCCGGCCTCCGCGACACCGTCCCCGTCGGCAGCCAGCTGACGATGGCGGCCGGCTCGGCGGCGCAGATACTGCTGGCCTGGGAGGATCCGGAGCGCATGCACCGCGGCCTCCACAACGCGACGTTCAACGCCGCGGCGCTCGCCGGCGTACGGCGTCGTGGCTGGGCTCACAGCGTCGGCGAGCGCGAGCAGGGCGTCGCCTCCGTCTCCGCCCCGGTCCGCTCCCCCTCGGGCAAGGTGATCGCCGCGGTGTCGGTCTCAGGTCCGATCGAGCGCCTGTCCCGCCAGCCGGGTCGGATGCACGCACCTGCCGTGATGGCTGCCGCCGAACGCCTCTCCGAGGCTCTCCGCCGCGCCTCCGAATAGGACTAGATGACGTGCGACAGGGGCCAGACCTGACCGGTTCCGCTGTCGATCAACGCTGCCCGGTCTGCATTCAGCCGCAGCGGCAACACGTCGTACACGGCCGCGGCGAGGACCGGGAGCGCGGCTAGAGGTACCCGCGGCGCGATCGTGCAGTGCGGAACCCAGACACCCGGCAGGTAGTGCCGGTGCAGGTCTGCGCCAGTCGCCAGGAGCGCGGCCACTGTCCGCTCCTGGCGTTGCAGAACGGCGGCGGTGACGGCGGGGACCAGCCACACACGGCCTCGCCGGAAGGTACCGAGGGCATCGACGTACAGCTGCACCGGGCCGCCGTCGGGCAGCGCATCGACGGCCTTGCGGACATCATCGAGCCGCCAGTCCCGGAGCACCGCGAAGGACAGGTGCGGCACGTGCCGGCCGTGGGTGTGCGACCTCAGAGTCGGTACGCCTAGGTCCTCGACCCGATCCCAGAGGTTCCGCAGCGCGCGCTCGGACCGGCGGTCGAACAGGAGACACACAGCCAGCGCCATGCAGCCAACGGTAGAGCGGGTGTGCGGCGGAACCGCGACGGCGGTGCATACCCGGCATCGAACCCATTTCGTGCCACGGACTGTGCCAAGGCCGGCCGACACCACAGTCACTACCAGTGATGGTTGCCCCTGAACGGTGGTTCGCCGGCCGACGGCGAAGTCGACGAGGCGATACCCGGACTGATGCATCAAATCAGTTTGATGTATTGTTCGACGGGTGGTTGGCTACTCGACCCCCGCAGACATGTCACCGCCGGCGTTCCTGCAGATGGCGGGGAACCCCGTGCGCTGGCGGCTCCTCACTGAGCTTGCGCGCAGCGACCTGCGAGTCGGGGAGCTGACCGTGAGGGTCGGCCAACCGCAGAACGCGGTCTCGTATCACCTCGGACGCCTGCGCGCCGGTGGGCTGGTGTCGATGCGGCGTAGCTCGGCCGATCACCGAGACAGCTACTACCACCTCGAGCTGACCCGCTGCGGCGAGCTCTTCGCAGCGACCGGGGCGGCACTTCATCCTGGTCTGGCCACCAGACCATCGGCTCCCGGGCCTCGCCATCGCGCTACAACAGTGTGGGTGCTGTTCCTCTGCACCGGGAACAGCGCCCGCTCCCAGATCGCCCAAGCCCTCCTCACGCAGGCCGCCGCCGACCGGGTCAAGGCCGACAGCGCAGGCAGCCACCCCAAGGACCTGCACCCGAATGCAGTCCGTGTGATGCGGCAGTACGGCATCGACCTCACTGGTCGGCGCAGCAAGCACTTCGACGAGCTCACCCGGCGCCGCTTCGACTACGTGATCACCCTCTGCGACAAGGTCCGCGAGGTTAGCCCGGAGTTCCCCGGCGGACCCGAGTTGATCCACTGGAGCATCCCCGATCCCACCGCCGAAGCCGGCCGAACCAGCTTTCCCGCCTTCCGGCGTATCGCCGCCGACCTCCACACCCGGATCGAGTACTTCACCCACCGCATCGCGACACCTACGACGAAAGGATGATTCCGTGATGACCGAAACCGCCGACAACATGGTCAGCGTCCGCTACATCGTCGACGACGTGCAGGCAGCCATCGAGTTCTACACCACCCACCTCGGCTTCACCCTGCACACTGCGCACCTACCCGCGTTCGCCGACGTCACCCGCGGCAGCTTGCGGCTGCTGCTGTCCGGACCAGACAGCTCCGGTGCCCGCGCCACACCCACTGACGCCGCAACTGCCGGCCGCAACCGCATCCACCTCACCGTCGACGATCTCGACGCCGAGATCGAGCGACTGCGCACCGCCGGACTGTCCTTCCGCAGCGACGTCGTCACCGGTCCCGGCGGACGCCAGGTCCTGCTCGCCGACCCAGCCGGCAACCTCATCGAACTGTTCACCCCCGCAACCCCCAGGTGACACGAGGTTCCACAGTCCGAGCCGATCCCGTGCAGCCAATGCACATGACGACAATCAGCTGTGCCCGTGACTGACCGCCGGTGCCCTCTGTGCCGTCGCAAGGCGGCAGCGCGCGGCCAGCCACACGTCGGCGCCTCGCGGACACGCTGGGCGGCAAGCGTCGGGCCGCTCGTGCCAAGTGACAGAGGGTCGGCGGACGACGGCCGCGACTGATGGCGCGCGAAAATGGCACGACGGTGCCGTCCATCTGTCTACCCGAGATGAACGACCCGACGCACCAGCGTGCAGACGTTGCCCGGCCCGCATCGTCGGCCGCCTACGGCCTTGGACAGGGACAGGCTCGTCGCGCCGAGCACGGTCGCAACGACCACGCTCGCCAATCCCACTCTGCGGCGCATCACACGCTCTCTCCAGGATCCCGGATCGAGGTGGGCCAACATGAGCCTCGGTCGATGGGGAGGCGACAGCCCCTGCGGTGCGGGCGCCGACATACTGCATGAGGCCATCTTCACGTCAGTGGCCAGCAGGGTTACGTACGTTGTTGCTGCTGGCAACAGCTCCAACGATGCGCTACAGCGTGCCGGCCGCCTACGACGAGGTGATCACCGTCAGTGCCCTGGCCGACTTCGACGACCGGCCTGGCGGTCTCGGCGCGCAACGTGCGAGTACGACGTGGACGACACACTCGCCGACTTCTCCAACACCGGCGCGACCGCTGCTGAGCCGGCCGGCCGGAACCGACCACGGTCGACGACGTCCCGTTCACCATGCAGAAGTAGGTCCGATCCGCGGACGCGTGCCAGGACGTACATGCGCCTGGTCGCGTCGTCAGGCAGATCCACGTCCACGATCAAGACGCCGTCCCGGCGGCGGATGACGGCGATGTGCTTGTCCGTACACCCGTCCTCGCGCCGACGACCCCGGGACCTTTGGCACGGTAACTGATCGCCCTTCGACCCGCGCGGTGGTGTGCTGCACTCCTTCAGGATGGTGGAAGACATTCCCCGTGATCCCTCGGAGGGAAAGATGCGACGCACGCTCAGCCTGATCGGCGCCATGACGCTCATGCTCATGGCGCTATTGATTCCGTCGACAGCGGCGTCTGCCGCAGCCACGGCTGCTGCCGGGCCGGGTACGGTTCTCAGCTTCGCGTTGACCACGCCAAACATCGCGGTCGCGCCGAGCGGCGCGATGATGGCCATGCCGGGCGACTGGATCAAGGTGACCGGCGGCGGCACCTTTGCTCCGACGACTGGGAAGATCGATGCCGGGGGGGCGTTCGTCCACTACAACGCCGATGGTGCCGTGCACTGCCGTGGCACCTGGGCGGCGAGCAGGCTGACCGGCTGGACGGACTTCGGCACTGCCGCCAACGGCGAGCACGGCGGCGTCGTCTCCATGCTCGTGACCCACAACTGCACCACGATGGGCATGACCCACACCGACATTCCGATGACGGTCACATCGACCCGCGTCACACCGTCGGGCTCCACCTACATCGAGGGCACCACCGTCGCCGAGTTCACCCAGCCGACGTCGGGTACCGTCGTCATACGCGCCTCCGCTCATTAGGCACCCTTCTGGCGGCACCCCAACTGCCGACTTCCGTGCGCACATCGTCATCACCGAAGCCCCCGAAGTGCGGTACCACGAGCTCCGCCGTCGCATTTCCTGGTATGTACCACGTCACGGCCGGTCGCGGTTCCGGACCGGGGCTGGCTAGTTGAGCAGACCGAGCTCGCGGGCACAGGCGATGGCCTGGGTGCGGTTGACCGCGCCGACCTTGTGAAAGATGTGGGTGATGTGCTTCTTGACTGTGTCGCGCGTGATGTAGAGCTCGGCGGCGATTTCCTGGTTCTGCTTGCCGGCCGCGAGCAGGTGCAGTACCTGCAGTTCGCGGTCGCTAAGCGCTATCACTGGGCCAGTGGCGACCACCGGGCCTGGCCGGCTGGGCGGATGCCTGTCGGCGGTACTCGACTGGACAGCCCGCGCCAGCCGGCCGAGGTAGACCAGGGGCACGGTGCCCGCAACGGACTGCCGCCGCCGCTGGGTCGCGATGATCCGGCCGAGCAGGGCGCCCATGGAGGGGCCTTCGTCAGCGAAGACTCGGATGTAACCGCGGGGGCGGGCGAGGGTGAGTGCCGAGACAAGGGTGGGCACCGCACGCGCCTCGTCGCCGGCGGCTGCCATAGCAAGCGCCAACAGCGCTCGGATCTCGAGCAGGCTGCCCGTCCGGCCCTGGGCCTCCGCATCGGCCTGCAACCGCGCGAGCAAACCGAGCGCCCGGTGAGGTTCACGGCTGGCGAGCAGCACGCGCGCGAGCACCAGATACGCCGCTTCTCGTGGGTAGCTCACCTCATCGTCCGCCCGCAGCCCGCGCTCCTCGGTCCAGCGGGCAGCCGCCGCGATGTCGCCATGGGCCAAGAGAAGCCGTGCCCTACGCGCCGGCACCGGGTTGAGCAGATCCGCGACCTCAGGGCTCGGCGCGACCTTCTCGGCCTCGGCGAGGGCATCCATCGCGCCGGAGGCGTCTCCTGCCGCTTGGCGGATCCAGGCCTGGGTGGCCAGGCCGGTGGCCAGCGGCTGGGTGTAGGTGAGCTGTCGGCAGAGCGGGATCGCATCACTCACGAGACGTAAGGCGCTGTCGATCTCGTCCCTCTCGTACGCCAGCTCCGCCATTCCCACATACGCGGCGCCGGCAGCGGGGAAGGCCGGACGGCCTGGCGGCGCTGCGATGGCCAACGCCCGCTCATAGGTTCGCAGCGCAGCATCCGGTCTGCCGTGGGCGCGCTGAATCTGGCCAAGGTGATGAGAGCCCCAGGCGACCAGCGCGGACTCGCCGGCCGCCGCCCACGCGGCGATGAGTGGCGCGAAGGCACGCTCCGCGTCGGGCAGCCGGCCACGCAGCCATTCGGCGATGGCGATGTGCCCACGGGCGAGGGACTCCAGCATCCGGTCTCCTTCACCCAGTTCGGCCAGGGCTCGCGAAGCGAACGAGATGGTGCTCTCGCCGTCGCCTCGGAGCTCGGCCAGGAAGGCGCGCCCTGCCGCGATCATCGCGGGGACGTTGGTGAACACGCTCGCGCCCCGGCCGACCGACGGCTCGTACGGCTCATCAGCAGCACCTGGAGCATTCGCCCACGCGCGCTCGGCGGTATCCAACAGGTCCGCGACCGGTTCTACGCGGCCGCTGAGGAGTGCCAGGCGCGCCTGTACGAGTGACAAGCGTGGCCAGGAGCCGGCCATCCCGGCGGGCATCGCGGCGAGCCAACGCTGAAGAGTCGCCCCTTCGCTGCGCAGGTGCAGCGCGTCGGCGTTCTGCTCGATCAGCCGGGCCGCCCACGCGGCCTCCCCCGCAGCCAATGCATGCCGGACGGCGTCATCGGCCAGACCCTGCTCCTCGCACCAGGCGGCCGCGCTCCGATGCAGTTCCAGCGCCCGGTGGGGCTGCTGCCTGTGCAGGCGCGTGCGGAGCAGGTCCGCGAACAGGTGGTGGTAGCGCCACCAGCCGCGCACCTCGTCCAGCGGCACGAGAAAGAGGTTGGCCCGTTCGATCGTCTCGAGCATCGCCTGCCCATCGCTGCGGCCGGTGACCGCCTCGCACAGGGCGCCACACAGCCGCTCCAGCACAGACGTTTCCATCAGGAACGCCCGCACGGGCGCCGGTTGGCGGTCCAGGACCTCTGTGGTCAGGTAGTCGAGGACGTAGCGATGGCTGCCGGAGAAGCTCGCTACGAATCCAGCGGCATCAGACTGGCCCTGCAGCGACAGCGCCGCCAGTTGCAGGCCGACCGCCCAGCCTTCCGTGCGAGCCGCCAACGTCGCCACGGCGTCCCCGGACAGGTCCGGTCCGACCGCGTCGCGCAGCAGCGCCGCCGCCTCCTCCACGGTGAAGCGCAACTCGGCGGTGCGCAGTTCGGCGAGCTGGCCGCGGGCCCGCAGCCGAGCCAGTGGCAGCGGCGGGTCCGACCGGCTGGCCAGGACGAGATGCAGGCTGGGCGGTAGGTGCTCGATGAGGAAGGTCACCGACGTGTGGACCGGCTGAGCCTCGACAAGGTGGTAGTCGTCGAGTACCAGCACCACCTCGTCCGGTCCCGCGGCCAGCTCATTGATCAACGTTGTCGCCACGTCCTCGAACGACGCCGGCGCCGGCCGGCTGAGCAGCGGTGCGACGTGCTCGGCGATCCCGGGCTGGATCCCGTCCATCGCCGTAGCGACATGGCGCCAGAACCGCACGGGGTCGTTGTCGCCGGCGTCCAGTGAGAGCCACGCCACCGGCCGGCTGCCCTGCTGGCTCCAGTCGGCGAGCAAGGCGGTCTTGCCGAACCCGGCAGGGGCACAGGCGAGCACGAGTTCCCGCGCCAGGCCTTCTTCGAGCTGTTCCACCAGCCGCGAGCGCGGCACGAAGCCCGGCGGCGTGCGAGGCAGATGCAGCTTGGTCGCCAGCAGGCCGGCCGACCGATTGGCCGCCGATTCTCGAAAGGCTCTCTCAGGCGCCTCAGTCATCGCCCCTGCACCACTCACCACACGCAGGAATGTGACCGGCGTAGCGAGCACAGTGCAGGCCTGACCGGCGTCGCAGAGCACGCCGTCCACATCGGTGCACCCAGTCTGCTCCCCGCCACCACCTCCGGGCTACTGGCGAACCGGGCGAGTTAGCAGGAATGTTGTGGAAGCACGGGGCGCGTCCGCTCTGGCGACACGGCAGGTCCACAGTGGTTTCCTAGATCACCCGCGGTGACGACGGTAGTGGCGGGCGGCGCGGGCTCGGTTGCCGCAGGCCGTCGAGCACCATTCGCGGCGCGGGTGGTTCTTCACGAAGTACAAGACGCATCCGGGGGCGTAGCAGGCTCGCAGCCGGATCTGGTCCTCGCCGGTGAGCAGCTCGATGGCCTCCGCGGCGATGATCGACAGTGCTCGCATCGCCGGCGTGGCCGTACCGGCCGACTGTCGTTCCAGCGTGCCTCGGCTCAGGCTGAGCTGCGGCCAGACGTTGTCCCTGGTGACGGCGTCGTTGACCGTCGTGATCGCCTGCTCGACATCGATGTCGGCCGCAGCGGCCGCTCGGGTGTCTTCGGTGATCAGCGCCGCCAGCCGCCGCAGCCCGTCACGGAGGGCGCGGAACGCGGTGACGTCCGTTCGTCCCAATCGTCCACCGCCTGGCAGGCTGGCTGTCGCCTCGTCGACCGCAGACAGCCAGGCACGCAGGTCGTCCACGTCGACCAGTGCGTCGTGCACCCCGTGGCGGTCGGCCCAGACGGTGTTCATCAGCCGCACCGAGGCAGGTTCATCGGGAAGCACCAGAGCCAACGTCTCCGTCACCGCACCCTCCCATCGATTACCTAACGCTAACATAGGGTTGCATGCGTTAGACGCCTGTGGTTGTCTTCTAACGTAAGAGCACCACAGATTGCGTTAGAATACAGGAAGGCGAACCGTGAGCCAGCTTCCCCTCATCGATCCCGCGACCAGCCCCGCGCCCGCCGCCGAGCTGCTCGCCGAGGTCAAGCGAAACCTCGGCGTGATCCCGAACATGACCAAGGCGATGGCCAACAGCCCAGCACTGCTGAAGGGCTATCTCGGCCTGTCCGGCGCCCTTGCGCGGGGCGTGCTCGACCCGGCCACCTGCGAGCGCATCGCACTCACTGTGGCGCAGCGCAACGAATGCGACTACTGCCTCTCGGCGCACAGCTACCTCGCCGAGCACGTCGCTCGCCTCGATTCGGACGACATCGCCGCAGCGCGCAAGGCCCAGGCCACCGACGCCAAGACGGCCGCCATCCTGACCCTGGCGGCGGCAGTCAACGACGGCCGAGGCGATACCCCGGCCGGAGTGGTCGATGCCGCCCGGGCGGCAGGGGCGACCGACCAGGAGATCGCCGAGACGATCGGGCACGTCGCGCTCAACGTACTGACGAACTACTTCAACAAGGCCGCCGGCGTCGAAATCGACTTCCCGGTCGTCAGCGCCTGACCACATGTCGGCGCGGGATCGGTGAGGAGACGACGATGCACCTCAAGGGACTGTGGCGCTATCCGGTCAAGTCACTGGCCGGCGAGGCGCTCGCCGAGGCCCGGCTGACCGCCGGTGGTGTCACCGGCGACCGGACTGTCCGCGACCGCGGACGCCGCGGACCACTGACCCGGGCGAACGCGGCACCGGCTGCTCGCCATCCCGTCCGCCACCGGCCCCGGCGGTGTCCCATGGGTGGCCGGCCACCCATGGGACCCGGCAAACAGTCCACCGGGGGTTCGACCTTCGCGTGACGCCACATCTGCCCTGCCCGCACAGCGTCTGAGGCAGGCGGTGCCCACCGCCGAGACTCAAGGAGGCAGGGATGTGCGGTGGCGGCGAACCACCGGACCGCGAGCTGATGATGAGCCGGCGCGGGACCGACCGAGAGCACGTCACGTGCTGAAGACAGGAGCGACGGATGAGCCGGCACACCAGCGTCTTGCTCGGCGAGGCGCTGACCGAGCTGCAGAAGTGGGACCCGGACGCGGCCGGCGAGATCGCCGCACACATCCCCGCCGCAGATCTACCGGGAGTCAAGCGTGGCATGGCCCGCACCGGGGTCGTCGGGTACGTCCGCCGCCTGAGGTCCGTGTCCTGCAACGGCGAACAGCAGTGCCCGGCCACTGAGCAGTCCGTCCTCACGGAGTCGCCGCAGTCACGCGCTACCCGCAGCGGGGTGGCCTGACCCCGGACGATGTTCCAAGCCGGTGCCGCGTCCTGGAGAACGACGAGTCGATCCGTACCTGGGGAGGGGCAGCGGTGAGGTAGGCCATCCCGCGCCCCTCCCCGACCACCGGCAGCAGCGAAGGTAAGGACAGATCCGGCGGTGAAGCGGGTCGTCACACCCGAAGGTGGACGCGATGTCGACCCTGTTCTCCGTTCACCCGCCGCTGGCTGGAGGTCCTGGACGAGGTGTCCGGCGAGCTTGCCGACGTTCGGCTGTATCCAGGCCCACGGCACCCCCGAGCGACGCGAGCCTGCTGCAGCAGAACGAGAACCGACGAGCGACTGGGTTCGGTGAGTACGACATCCGGAAGGAGGCCCAGACGGGCTCGACACCTGACGCCGTACGGCTCACTCGTTGCGCCTACAGATCGAGCGCGAGGTCGCCTGCTGGGCTTGCGCAGCAGAGCAGTGTGTTGCCGGGCGCGGGCAGGTCGAGGGGCTCCGGGTCGTAGTAGACGTCGCCGGCAACCATGGCGCTTTCGCACCGGTGGCAGACGCCGGTGCGGCACGACCAGGTCACCGGCACGTCACAGTCCTCGGCCAGCTCCAGCAGACTGCCCCAGCGCTCGCGGTCGTACCGGACGGAGATCCCGGAGCGCACGAAGGACACCTCGGGTCCGCTCGCGGCCGGCCGGCTCGGCACGTGAGGGCGTGCGGCTGTACCACCGCTGATCGACCCGAAGGTCTCGGTGTGGACGTGCGCGGCGTCGAGGCCGAGCCCCTGCAGCATGGCCGTCACGTCCGCCATGAATCCCGTCGGCCCGCACACGTACGCATGGTCGTGCGGCGAGAGCCGCATGGCCGCCAGGCGCTCGCGCGTGAGACGACCCGCCGCGTCGAAATCGTCGCCGAGGCGGTCCGCAGGCCCTGGCCGGGTGTACAGCACGTACGACGTTGCCCGCGGCAGCATGGCGATCATCTCGCGGGCCTCGTGCGCGAAGGCGTGCTCGGCGCCACGGCGGGCGACGTGAATCCAGGTCACAGCGCGACGGCTGCGCCGCTCGGCCAGTGCTCCGAGCATGGCCAGCACGGGGGTCACGCCGATCCCGGCACTGATCAGGACGACGGTGCCGTCCTGTCCGGCGGGTTCCAGCACGAAGGAGCCCCGCGGTGCGCCGACCTCGAGCTGATCGCCGACCTTGATCCTGTCGTGCACGATGGTGCTGGCGCGTCCGTCCCGCTTGACGGAGACTCGCAGCGAGCGCTCCTCGCGATACCCCGAGATCGAGTAGCTGCGCGTCAGCGTCGCTCCCTGCCCGTCGGTCAGGCGCAGGATGACGAACTGGCCCGGGCGGTACGCCGGCACCGCCTCCCCGTCGGCAGGCTCGAGCAACAGGGAGCGCACGGTGACGCTCTCGGGCATCGTTTGGGCCACGCGGAAGCGTCGGAAGCCGGCGTAAGGCGGAGGGTCGCCGGTCAGCGGCGACAGGCCGCTGTTACCGGACGCGCCGCGCTCGTTCTGCTCGAGCAGTTGACGGAACGACCACTTCCATCCCTCCGAAAGCGCCGGATTCTCCAGTGCCTGGCGCAGGGCATGGTCGTCGAAGTCGGGGGTGTACAGCATCGCCGAGACGCGTCTGACGGTCAGCCGGTGCAGGCCTGTGCTGACCCGGACGATCGCGTCTCCGGCGCCGACCTCACCCTCCTCCAGCACGCGCAGGTAGAAGCCTGGGCGGCCATGGCCGGTGAGCAGCGCCGGCATGCGCGGCTCGTCGAGCCGGATGCCGACCTTGTAACAGGTGACCCTGGGCTGGGTGACCTCGAACAACGCCGAGCCGATGGCGTAACGGTCGCCGATGCAGACCTCGTCGTCGTACAGGCCGTCGACGGTGAAGTTCTCGCCGAACCACCCGAACCCGGGTAGCGAACGGCCCAGCTGTCGCTCCCAGTGCCGGTAAGAGCCCACCTGATAAACGAACACGGCCCGGTGCTCTCCACCGTGCCCGACCAGATCCGCCTGCGCGTCTCCCGCGACGTTGAGCCTGCCGACCCGGCGGCGATCGGTCACCGGAGTCTTCCAGATCGAGCTGCGCACCTGACGCCCGCGCCAGGTGACCACGCGGGGCTTGCCGACGTTGACCGACACAAGTTTCATGGCTGAAGTGTCTCCATCGCTGGACGCGGACGGTGCGAGGGCCGGGCGCCGGCTTCAGCCGACGTGGCGGCCGAGGAAGTCGCCGATCTTCTCCGCGATGAGGTCGCAGTCCTCCTCCAAGGCGAAGTGCCCGGTGTCGAGCAGGTGCAGCTCGGCCATCGGCAGGTCGCGTAGGAAGGCCTCGGCGCCCTTGGGCCCGAAGATCTCGTCGTTGCGACCCCACACGACAAGGGTGGGTGGCCGGCGATCACGGAAGTACTGCTGGAACGCCGGGTACCCGTCGAGGTTGTTCTGGTAGTCGCGGAACAACCCGAGCTGGATCTCCCGGTTGCCCGGCCGATCGAGGTTGGCATCGTCCAGCGTCCAGGTGTCGGGCGAGACGTGCTCGGGGTCCCGCGTCCCGTGCGTCCACTGCCACACGTTCGCCTCATGGGTGAGGTACTTGCGCACCTCGGCCTCGGTCTGCGGGTTGGGGTCGGTGGCATAGGCGAACAACGGCTCCCAGAACGGCGTGAACCCGTCCAGGTAGGCGTTGCCCGACTGCGTGACGATGGCCTCGATACGGTCGGGGTTGCGCTGGGCCAGGCGCAGCCCGATGGGGGCGCCGTAATCCTGGATGTAGACCGAGAACCTGTCCAGCCCGAGCTTGTCGACGAACTTCAGAATCAGCTCGTAGAAGGACTCGAAGGAGTAGTCGAAGTCCTCGGCCGAGGGAAACGAGCTGTGTCCGAAGCTCGGGTAGTCCGGCGCGACCAGGTGGTAGCGGTCGGACAGCTTCGGGATCAGGTTGCGGTACATCTGCGATGACGTCGGGAACCCGTGCAGGAGCAACAGCGTCGGGCGGGCCGGGTCACCCGCCTCGCGGTAGAAGATGTCCAGGCCGTCGACCTCGAGAAAGCGGTGCTTGGTCGGTGCGGCCGGTCCTGTGGTCCTCACAGCGTCCACGGCAAGATCCTTCCCTAGTGCGGAGCCGGTGGAGTGGTCACCGGCACCCCAGTTCACCGCGTTGCACCGACGAGAGTCGTCACCCAAAAGGGCCGGTGGGGGTGGAGTCTCGCCGGCCTGACTCGCTGGAAAGGGACGGACGGCCCCGGCGTCTTGTGCCGGCACGGCACGGGCAGGGTGCGCGGTGCAGTCGTCAGTGGGCGATCACGCGCGGAAGGTTGTGCGCGGTCAGGGCGATAAGGGTGAGGCTGGCCGGTATAGCCGCGCTCAGTCCAAGAATGGGCCACGAAACATGCAACGTCCGGCCGGCCCAAAGGGCCGGCCGGACGCATTCGCCTAGGTCAGGCGTTGTAGCCCCGACGGGATTCGAACCCGCGCTACCGCCTTGAGAGGGCGGCGTGCTAGGCCGCTACACAACGGGGCCAGAGGGTTGTCGACCGGCTCCAGCCGAGCCGGGCAACGAGGATGAACTGTACCTGACTTCCAGCGATACGGTCCAATCGCTGGGGTACTAGGACTCGAACCTAGACTAACTGGACCAGAACCAGTCGGGCTGCCAATTACCCCATACCCCAAAGCATTTCCTTGCGATTGTGAAGGCGTCGCCGCCCTCACAACCTGGCGCGCTGAGCCTACCCGAGCAGAGCGCCGGAAGCCAAAACGGGGTGGCGATGAGCTGCAGTCACTCCCGTCACATCAGCCTCTGCCTCGGACCCGCGCGGGGAGCCAGTCGCAGCTCGGACGGCTCAGCCGTGGTCGAGAGCTGTTGCCGGCGGGCGATCGCGATCGCGATCACGCCGAACGCCACGAACTTGCCGACGTCCACCACGACCAGCGACCAGGGCGCGTCCTGGGCCTCCAGGCTGTCGCCGACGGCGTTCGTCAGAGCCGCGAACACGAACGTGACGACGTTGTTGGCCGCATGGGCCGCGATCGAGGCCTCCAGGCCGCCCGTTCGCACCACCAGGTAGCCGGCCACCAGACCGAATGCGAACCGGTCGAGGAACAGCGCCGGGCTCTCCCACGGCCAGACCTGGTGCGCCATCGTGAACACCACCGCGGTGATCAGGATGGCGTACAGCGGGTTGCGCACCAGCGAGCCGACGGTCTGCATCAGGTAGCCACGGAAGAAGTACTCCTCCCCCGCAGCCTGGAGGGTCGAGGTCAGCAACACCACCGCGATGACCGCAGCCGCGTCGCGGGCCGGGCCGCCGCTGTCCCCGAGCAGATCGACCCCGCCGACCAGGACGAGCGCGAGCAGCAAGAGCTCCAGCGCCACCGCCGCCAGGGCGAACCAGGCGAGCGCCCGCAGGCGCAGCCGCCCGGTCACGGACGACAGCAGCCCGGGCGGTCGGTGGTTCAGCTTCCTCATGACGAGCATGCAGATCGGGATCAGCACAGCCAGCGACAGGTTCGTCGCGAGCAGGCCAAGCCACGAGACCGTGCCCGGCGGGTCCTTCCGGATCGACACCTGCGCGGTGAAGATCACCAGGCTGGCGAGGAACCACCCGGCCAGGATGGTGAACGCCCCGAGCAGCGGGGTCCACCACGGCATCGCCGGGTCCCGCAACAGCCGGTGGTACGGCAGCGGACCGCCATCCGGTACGGCGGGAACAGCCCCCTGCCCGCGAGTTGCGTCCTGCGGCACGGGTCAGTCCGCCGGAAGACCGGAGCGGGCGTGCTCGAGCCGGCGCAGGGAGCGCTCCCGCCCGAGCAGCTCCATCGACTCGAACAGCGGCGGCGAGATCCGGCGGCCGGAGATCGCCACCCGGACCGGGCCGAACGCGTTCTTCGGCTTGAGCCCGAGGCCCTCCACCAGCGCGCCGCGCAGCGCCTGCTCGATCGCCTCGGTCGTCCAGTCCGAGAGATCCGCCAGCGCCTTCGAGGCGGCCCCCAAGACGTTGCCGGCCTCACCGGTGAGCACCTTGGCGGCGGCGTCCGGCTCGATCGTGAACGCGTCCTCGTCGACGAACAGGAAGCCGAGCATGTCGACGGCCTCGGACAGCGTGTTGATCCGCTCCTGCACCAGCGGAGCCGCCGCGGCCAGCACGGTCAGCTGGTCCCCGCCTGGTTCCGCAGGCAGCACACCGGCCTTTGCCAGGAACGGAACCACCCGGGACGCGAACTCCTGCGTCGACAGCAGCCGCATGTGCGACGCGTTGATCGCCTCGCACTTCTTCGGGTCGAACCGGGCCGCGTTCGCGTTCACCTTGCGGATGTCGAACGCCCTCACCATCTCGTCCATCGTGAACACGTCCCGGTCGTCCGCGATCGACCAGCCCAGCAGCGCCAGGTAGTTCAGCAGGCCCTCGGGCAGGAAGCCGCGCTCCATGTACTCGCCGAGACCGGAGCCCGGGTCGCGCTTCGACAGCTTCTTGTTGCCCTCGCCCATCACGAACGGCAGGTGTCCGAACCGCGGCGTCCGGCCGCTGCCGATGCCGATCTCCGCGAGCGCCTCGTAGAGCGCGATCTGCCGCGGTGTCGAGGACAGCAGGTCCTCGCCGCGCAGTACGTGGGTGATGTCCATCAGCGCGTCGTCGACCGGGTTCACCAGCGGGTAGAGCGGGTGACCGTTCGCCCGGACCAGCACGTAGTCGCCCAGGTTCTCCGGCAGGAAGGTGATCTCACCGCGGACCAGGTCGTCGAAGGTGATCGGCCGGTCCGGCATACGCAGCCGGACCACCGGACGGCGACCCTCGTCGACGTAGGCCCGCACCTGCTCGGGGGTCAGCGTGCGGCAGTGGCCGTCGTACCCGCTGTGCTGGCCGGCGGACCGAGCGGCGTCGCGACGCTGCTCCAGCTCCTCCTGCGAGCAGTAGCAGTGGTACGCCTTGCCCGCGGCCAGCAGCTTCGCCACCACGTCGGCGTAGATGTCCATCCGCTCCGACTGCAGGTACGGGCCGAAGTCGCCACCGACCTCGGGGCCCTCGTCCCAGTCGATGCCAAGCCAGCGCAGCGATTCCAGCGTGTAGGCGAGGGCCTCCGGCGTGTTGCGCGCGGCGTCCGTGTCCTCGATCCGCAGCACCAGCGTGCCGCCGTAGTGGCGCGCGAAGGCCCAGTTGAACAACGCGCTCCGGATGTTCCCGACGTGCTGGAAGCCGGTCGGCGACGGTGGGTACCGCACCCGGACCTGGTTCGGCTCCAAACCCCCCAGGACGTCGTCGTCGGTCGGGGCAGGCCTGTCAGTCACGCACGATCACCTTGTTCGTCAGAGTTCCGATTCCTTCGATGCTGACCGCGACCTCGTCGCCGGGCAACATCGGGCCGACTCCCGCCGGGGTGCCGGTGAGCACCACGTCGCCGGGCAGCAGCGTGGTGAAGGAGGTGATGTAGGCCAGCACCTCCGGGATGTCGAAGATGAACTGCGAGGTCCGGCCGTCCTGCCGGGGCTCGCCGTTCAGCGTGGTGGTCACCCGTACGTCGGAGACGTCCAGCTCGGTGGTGATCCACGGGCCCAGCGGGCAGAACGTGTCGAAGCCCTTCGCCCGGGCCCACTGGCCGTCGCTCTTCTGCAGGTCCCGCGCGGTCACGTCGTTGGCCACGGTGTAGCCGAAGATGACCTCGTTCACCCGTTCCTTCGGCAGGTCGCGACAGATCCGGCCGATCACGATCGCCAGCTCGCCCTCGAAGTGCAGGTCGTTGGTCTGCTCGGGGTAGACGATGCCGTCGCGCGGTCCGATCACCGAGGTGTTCGGCTTCAGGAAGATCAGCGGCTCGGCCGGCACCTCGTTGCCGAGCTCCTCGGCGTGCGCGGCGTAGTTGCGCCCGACGCAGACGACCTTGCTGCGTGGGATGACCGGGGCCAGCAGCCGGACGTCGGCCAGCTGGAGCTGCTCACCGGTGAACTGCACAGGCCGGTAGAGCGGGTCGGAGTCGAGCACCGCGACGGTGCCCACCAGCCCCTCGGGGTCATCGGACTCGACGACGCCGTACTTCGGCTCGTCGTCGACGGAGAATCGGGCGATACGCACGAGTGGGAGACCTTCACAAAGCTCAGGGGATGAACGGGGCGAGCCTACCGCCGCGGCGGGGTGAGACAGTGACTCGGTGACATTCGGCATCCGCCGGGCCGTACCCGGCGAGTACGAGGATATCGGCACCCTGACCGCCGAGGCCTACCTGTCGGACGGCCTCGTGCCCGCCGGGTCGGACTACGAGCCGATCTTGCGCGCCGCTGCCGACCGCGCGGCGAAGGCCGAGCTGTGGGTCGCGTCCGGTCCGGCGGGCCTGCTCGGCTCGGTCACCTTCTGCCCGCCGGGGTCGGTCTACCGCGAGATCGCGCGCGACGGGGAGGGTGAGTTCCGGATGCTCGCCGTCTCCCCCGCCGCCCGCGGCCTCGGGGTCGGCACCGCCCTGACGGAGCACTGCCTGCGGCGCTGCCGCGAGCTCGGCCTCAGCCGCCTGGTGATGTGCAGCGCGTCGACCATGGCAACCGCTCACCGGCTCTACCGACGGCTCGGATTCACCCGGTTGCCGGACCGGGACTGGGAGCCGGTGCCGGGCGTCCGGCTGCTTGCCTTCACCCTTGAGCTGTGACGATCACCCTCCAGCCCGCCGAGTGGGAGCCGATCCAGGCCGCCCACCAGCAGCGCGTCGACGGCCTCGTGGCCGGTCACCTGGATCGCCGCAGGCGTCGCGAACCGCATCCGGTCGAGGATTTCCTGTTCACCTACTACCCGACCCGGCCGAACCAGCTGCGGGTCTGGCATCCCGGGCCCGGCATTCGCCTGCTCGACGCACCGTCGTACGACGGGAAGCGCGGCTACCGGTCGTACGGCGGCATGGTCGAGCTGGATCCGGCCGAGATCGGCCGGCGGGCCGAGGGAGTCGGGTGGATCCGACGGCTGCTGGCGGCGACGGCGGACCGGCCGGCCCAGTTCGGCTGTTTCGGCCTGCACGAGTGGGCGATGGTCTACCGGCTCGGCGCGGACGAGGTGCGACACAGCTCGTGGCCACTCCGACTGGGCAGCGACGGCACCGACACAGTGGTGGAGTCGCACAAGGTGGGCTGCTCCCACTTCGACGCGTTCCGGTTCTTCACCGCTGCGGCGAGACCGCTCAACGTGCTTCAGCCGACGCGGGAGGATCAACCGCGGCTGGAGCAGGGCGGCTGCCTGCACGCGAACATGGACCTCTACAAATGGGCCGCCAAGCTGATGCCGTTCACCCCGAGCGACCTCACGATGGACTGCTTCGAGCTGGCCAAGGCCATTCGCGAGCTCGACATGCGCGCTTCTCCGTACGACCTCGTCGCCCTTGGCTACGAGCCAGTCCCGATCGAGACGGCGGCGGGCAGGGCCGCATACGCCACGGCCCAGCGCCGGTTCGCCGAACGCGCCGGCCCGTTGCGGCAGCGCCTGATCGAGGTCTGCGACCTTCTGCTGACCAGCGCCGGCGCCGTCACTGCCCGCTGATATTCACCTTCACACTCTGCGCGGGGCAGAAGTAGGCGCCGGCCGTGGTGTACGGCGAGGCGATCGTCATCGTTCCCGTCAGTGAGTCCACGACCCAGGTCTCGCCACTCATCCGGCCACTCCGGGCCGTCAGCCGGACGGTGACGGTGTCGGTGACGGCGACGACGAGCGGCGCCTGGCCGCAGTGCGTGATGTGCGCCTTGCCCTTGCCGGTGTACGTCGTGCCGGAGCGGTTCAGCGTGACCTTGAAGTCGTGCTGGGTGTAGCCGCCGGGTGCGACGACGCCGGCGGCCGTCACCGCGCACGGGCCGGCTGCGCACTTGGGGCTGAAGCTCCACGCGTTGATCCAGCTGTCACCGGGCGAGAGGCTGCCTCCGCCCGAGCTGACGACCGTGAAGCGCATCGGGAAGGACCCTTGCAGCCTGGCCGACGCGATCGGCGGCCGATTGGTGGCCATCGACAAGAGGTCGGACGACTTTGACCGCCGGCCGGACCACACTGCGAACACCTGGTAGCGGTAGGTCGTGGCTGCGGTGAGGCCCGTGTCGCTGTAGGACCTGGTGGTGCCTGGGATCGTAGCGATGGTGATGCCGCTGCGCACCACGATGTACTCGTCGGGCGCCGGGCTGTCCGGCGGTGCTGACCAACTGAACGACAGTGACGTGGTCGTGGCCTTGCCGGCCCTGAGCGCGACCGGACCCGGCGCTGACGTCGTGGCCACCAGCACATCCGATGGGTCCGACCGCTGCTTTCCCGTCTCGGCCACCACGGCGTACCGGTACTCGAGTCCCGGAGCCAGGCCTTGGTCTCGGTACGACGTCGTGCTGCTGTCGACCGTGGCCACGTCATTGCCGTTGCGCTCGATCACGTACCGGTCGGGCTTGGGCTCGCCTGCGGACGCCGTCCAACCGATGCTGATCGTCGTCGCCGTCGCAGCCACGCCGTACAGCCCTGTCGGGGCGTTGGGAGTCGGGGCGGCGGCCCAGGGCGCCCAGAGAAGAACGCCGACCAACGCGATCACGGCGGCCACGGCAGTCCCCGCGATGACGAACGCTCGGCGACGACCGTGCGCGCCCGGCTCCGGCTCCGGCGGCGGCAGCGGTGTTCGCCAATAAGGAGGTGCGGTGGTCGGCGGTGCGGCGGACTGACCGGTGGTGGGTATGGGCGGCGCCTCGCGCGGGAACAGCCGATCGGTGCACGCAGCACAGTGCAGGCGCATACCGACCAGCGAGGTCCCCTCGCGTGCGGAGATGACGGCGCCACAGACATCGCACACGTACGGCCGTCCCCATGGAGCCACCGGGAACGGCTTGTCCGCCCACCAGGCTGCCGCTGCCGCCTGGGCCTGATTTCTCTGGTTGTCGATCGAGACCTGCATGGCACTCACCCCGTTGCTGAGCTCCGCGTCGCACTTGCATCGTGCGTTCGCGCGTCGAGGACAGTCAGGGCCGTTCGGCCCGATCTGTGCGGGTCGAACGGGGCTCAGCCTGTGTTCAAGGTTGTCTCCTAACCTTGAATATGCGACGCTTGAGTTGTGGCCAGGGTCGAACTGCACCGATGGCCGGGGCACCCGGACGGGTTCACCCGGGCCGAGCGGCTGGGCGGGAACTACGAGATCTACTTCCCCGATTTCCTGCAGGGTCGCGAGTTCGACCTGAGCACGCAGGCGTTGGCCGCACTCGAGGACGCGGCGGGCGACCTGGCCCGGCTCGAGGCGACCGCCGCCGTACTGACGAACAGCGAGGCCCTCGCCCGGCTCCTGCTCCGCGCGGAGGCGGTCGGCTCGTCACAGATCGAGGGACTCGTGGTCGGGGCGCGACGCCTGCTCAAGGCCGACGCTCTCCGCGACGGCGGGCGGCACCACGACGTGACGGCCGACGAGGTGCTGGGCGCCATCGACGCCATGATCTGGGTGATGGAGTCCGTGCGGACCGGCGACAGGCTGCAGGTGGAGCACGTGCTCGAGGCACATCGCCGCCTGATGGCACACTCGCCGACGCCCGAGTTCGCGGGCGAGATCCGCTACCTGCAGAACTGGATCGGCGGCCGGTCGCCGGTCGACGCGTACTACGTGCCGCCGCCGGCGCAACTCGTCCCGGACCTACTCGAGGACCTGATGGCCTTCGCCCGCGAGTCGCCGCTGCCCGTGCTGGCCAAGGCGGCGATCGCCCATGCCCAGTTCGAGACGATCCACCCGTTCCCGGACGGCAACGGCCGGACTGGGCGCGCCCTCATCCACCTGATCCTGCGGGCCGAGGGCCTGGTCGAACGCACCGTCCCGCCGGTCTCCCTGTCACTCGCGACCCATGCGGCCCAGTACGTCGACGCGCTGACGGCCTTCAGGTACACCGGCTCCGCGAACACCGCTCGTGCGCGCACGGCACCGAACGAGTGGCTCGTGATGTTCGCCGCGGCCTGCAGCCAGGCGACCGGAGAGGCGGCTCGCTTCGAGCGGACAGCCGCCGAGCTCAAGTCGTCCTGGCGGGCCCGAGCGGCACCCGTGCGCGCGGGCTCGGCCGTCGAGCGCCTGATCGACACCTTGCCGGCGGCACCAGTGCTCACGCTCTCCGCGGCAGCCCGGCTGATCGACAGATCCCAGCAGGCCGCCAACCAAGCCCTCACCCGTCTGGTCGAGGTCGGCGTCCTGAGGCAGGTCACCGATGGCCGTCGCAACCGGGTGTACGAGGCACCGGAGCTGATCGACGCCTTCACCCTGCTGGAGCGGCGCTTCGCCAGCCCTGCCGCCGACACCCGCGTCGCCGCGCCCAACCGACCAGTGCCGTCGCTGCCCCGCCCCACCCGCTGAGCCGGGTTTACTCCGGCTCCTGGCTTGATTGTCTTTGCGTCGACAACTTAGCCGGATCCAGCGGGTTGAAATGTCTGAGGCCAACCGGACAAGCGCTCCGGGCGAATGTTCGATCGGCCGATCAGAAGGTCCGATCGATGATGGGCACTGTCGTTTCAGGGGGTGTGCCGAACCAGCCGGACAGCGCTTCTCGCAGCGCGAGCGTGGCGGTGTCGGAGGGTTCGTCGATGGTTGCGGCCCAGGCGATGTGGGCGTCCGGGCGGATCAGGAGGGCGTCGGCCGGTCGATGATCGGTCTTGGCGGTATGGATGTCGACGCGATGCTGCCAGTCTCGGGCGGTCTCGCGGACGTCCGGGCGGTCGGCGAGGTCGAGGAGGATGGGGCGTGCGGCGTGCATGAGTTCCGCGACGCTGGTGGTGCCCTGGTCGGTGTGCAGGGTGAGGTCGGGTACGAAGGTACCGGTCAAGGCGTGGTGGTCGGCGCCGGGTATCGGGTAGCGGATGTCGGTGCCGGCGACAAGGGCTCCCATGCGGCGCAATGGCTGCTCGTCGACGAACAGTTCCTGGAAGACTTCCCGAAGCGCTTCGGCGGCTGGGTCGTGTCCGCGCCTCAGTGCCACCTGAGCTTGGGTGTGGAGCAGTGTACGTGCGCCGGCGAAGCGACGTTCGTCGTGATATGTGTCCAGCAGGCCGGGCGGCGCCCAGCCGTGGATGTCGGCGGCCAGCTTCCAGGCAAGGTTGACCGTGTCGAGCAGGCCGGCGTTGAGTGCTACGCCCGTGGCGGGGAACAGATGGGCCGCATCGCCGGCCAGCAGGATCCGCCCGTCGCGGTATCGCTCGGCGTGCCGAGCCTGAAAGGTGAAGCGCGACAGCCGAATCGGTTCTCCCAAGGGTAGATTCGCGCCGAGCACGCGGCAGATGCTGTCCTGGAGCTCGGTCAGGGTCATCGGCGCGTCATCGTCGTACTCGGTGGACTCGTCCTCGGTGGTGAAGATGAGCAGAACCTCGGGGGTGAGCGACCCGACCGCGAACACACCGCGTTCTGTTCGTGTGTAACCCCAAGGGATCCTGCCCAGCCCGGGGACGTCGAGGTCGCCGTTGCCGAGCCGGGTCAGCGAATCGGGCATGGTCACCTGAGCGAACCGGTTGACCTCTGGATAGGTGGTGCCGGGGAACGGGATGCCGGCCATGTCGCGGACCCGGCTGTGCGCGCCGTCGCAGCCCACAAGGTATCGGGCGGTCCCCCGGTACGGCCCGTCCGGGCCGCGCACGTCCGCGGTCACCGTGGCGTCGTCCTGGTTCACCCCGACCACCTCGTGTCCGCGGCGTATGTCGGTACCGAGCTCGCGGGCGCGTTCGTCGAGCAGGCGCTCGAGTCGCGGCTGTGGGAGCTGCAGCGCGTGCATCGGAGGATCCGCCAGGTGTGTGAAGTCCAGATGCACACTGCCGAACGGGAATCGGGGGGCCGGGCTGGAGTCGGTGCTGGCTGTGCTGAATCGTTCCAGCAGGCCTCGGTAGCGCAGCAGTTGCAGGATCTGCCCGCCGAGACCGTTGGCCCTCGGGGTGTCTCGGGGCTGCGGCTGCCGCTCCAGTACCAGCGGTCGCACTCCGGCCAGGTGCAGTTCACCGGCCAGCATCAGGCCGGTCGGGCCGGCGCCCACGATGATCACGTCGGCGTCCGTCACTGGCCACTCCCCTCATAGTCTTTCGTCGCGTCCCCGCGCGACCCGGTCGTCGACAACAACACACTCACTTCGCTACTCCCATTTCCGCAGGTTCTGGGCACGGCCGACGATTCTGCGGCACAACCCGGGTCTTGCCGCAAGCCCCCCGGTGCGCTATAAGTTGAGAGTGGCAAGGAGTGTGTACTCTCCTTGCCCTTTGATTTGTCCGCTCTGGACAGACAACCTCCTCGCGAACCGGCGGCACGCCACGTACTTCGGTACGGTCGGCCCAAGAGGATCTCCCGTGGCCCTACGGATGCAGCCGCGGAACGAGAAGCTCGTCAAGACACGGCGGATTCCTCCGCGCGTCGCTACCGGCGGATGACCCCGCGACGACTACCATCACAACCACTGGTGGTTCCGATGGATAGACACCACAAGATGTAGGTTCATCGGGGGCAAGAGGGGAATCCGGTGCAACTCCGGAGCTGCCCCGCAGCGGTGAGCGGAGATCCGCGAGTCCGATGACCTGCCACCGGTGCGCGTACCGCCGGTGCGCGCTGTCCGAGACCTCGCGGGTAGGTCGCAAGGACGCGACGGCGCCTGGCCCTCACGGGTCGGAGGGCCTGTTTCGTCATGCGCTCTTCCGCCGGTCCCGGTCGTCGAGACTCGCGTAGAGAGAGTGCTTGTGACCATCGTTTCAACCCCCCGGTCGGTATCACGGGTCCCAGTCATCGTCGTACGGCCAGATGGCGGCAACGAGCCACTCGACCTGGATCGGCTGAGCAGCATCGTCGCCGAGGCCGCGGCCGGGCTGGAGTCGGTCGACGCCGAGCTGATCCTGGCGGAGGCGCTGGGCTCCTGCTATGACGGCATCCCGCAGCACGAAGTGGAGCAAGCCCTCGTGATGGCGGCCCGCTCGTACGTCGAGACCGAGCCGCAGTACAGCTTCACCGCCGCCCGGCTACTGCTCGACCAGCTCCGCCGGGAGACGCTCGGACGGGTCCACGGCGAGCCGCGTCAGGCGAGCCAGGCCGACATGGCCACCACCTATCGCGAGTACTTCCCGCTGTACGTCGAGACCGGCATCGAGGCCGGCCTGCTGGACCCGGAACTCGCGACCTTCGACCTCGGCCGGCTGGCTGGCGCCCTCCGGCCGGAGCGCGACCTGAACTTCCACTTCCTCGGTCTGCAGACCCTCTACGACCGGTATCTGCTGCACATCGACAAGGTGCGGTTCGAGCTGCCCCAGGCGTTCTTTCTGCGGGTCGCGATGGGCATGGCGCTGCACGAGCCGGACCGGGAGGACCGCGCCATCCAGTTCTACGAGCTGCTCAGCTCGTTCCGCTTCATGTCGTCCACGCCGACACTGTTCAACTCAGGCACGACCCGGCCGCAACTGTCGTCGTGCTTCCTCACCACGGTCGAGGACGACCTTTCCTCGATCTTCTCCGGCATCCGGAACAACGCCCTGCTCGCGAAGTACTCCGGTGGCCTGGGCAACGACTGGACGCCGGTGCGCGGCATCGGGGCCAGGATCCGCGGCACCAACGGCGAGTCGCAGGGCGTCGTACCGTTCCTGAAGATCGCCAACGACACCGCTGTCGCGGTGAACCAGGGCGGCAAGCGCAAGGGCGCGGTCTGCGCCTACCTGGAGACCTGGCACATCGACATCGAGGAGTTCCTCGAACTCCGCAAGAACACCGGCGACGAGCGCCGCCGGACGCACGACATGAACACGGCCAACTGGGTGCCCGACCTGTTCCTGCAGCGGGTCGAGGCCGACGAGCACTGGACGCTGTTCTCCCCCGACGAGGTCCCCGACCTGCACGAGCTGTACGGCCTGGACTTCGCCGATCGCTACCTCGCCTACGAGCAGGCCGCCGACCGCGGCGAGATCCGGGTGTTCCGCCGGCTCCGGGCGGTGGACCTCTGGCGCCGGCTGCTCACCGTGCTGTTCGAGACCGGGCACCCGTGGATCACCTTCAAGGACGCCTGCAACCTGCGCTCGCCGCAGCAGCACGACGGCGTCGTCCACTCCTCCAACCTGTGCACCGAGATCACCCTCAACACCAGCATCGAGGAGACCGCCGTCTGCAACCTGGGGTCGGTCAACCTGGTCGCGCACCTGACCCCCACCGGGCTCGACGACGAGCTGCTCCGCGACACCGTCCGGACCGCCGTGCGGATGCTGGACAACGTCATCGACGCGAACCTCTACACGACGCCCGAGGCGCGCCGGGCCAACCAGCGACACCGCCCGGTCGGCCTCGGCCTGATGGGCTTCGCCGACGCACTCCTCACCCTCCGGATCCCCTACGCGTCCGAGGCTGCCGTCACGTTCGCCGACACCTCGATGGAGGCGCTCAGCTATCACGCGATCGAAGCCTCCGGTGAGCTCGCCGCCGAGCGGGGCAGTTACCAGACCTACGACGGGTCGCTGTGGAGCCGAGGCGTGCTCCCGATCGACTCGCTCGAGTTGTTGCGCACGGCAAGGGCCGGCGACCTGACCGTCGACACGAGCCAGGTGCGGGACTGGGAGGCGCTGCGGCAGAAGGTGCTGCGCGACGGGATGCGCAACTCCAACGTGCTGGCCATCGCGCCCACCGCGACGATCTCGAACATCTGTGGCGTCAGCCAGTCGATCGAGCCGATCTACCGCAACCTGTTCGTGAAGTCGAACATGTCCGGCGAGTTCACTGTGGCGAATCCCTACCTGGTCGCCGACCTGAAGGCGCGCGGCCTGTGGGACCGGGCGATGAGGTCGGACCTGAAGCTCCACGACGGCGTGCTGGCGCGCATCGACCGGATTCCGCCCGACCTGCAGGAGTTGTACGCCACCGCGTTCGAGATCGACCCGCTCTGGCTGGTGAGGGCTGCGTCGCGACGGCAGAAGTGGCTCGACCAGGCCCAGGCGCTGAACCTCTACATGGCGGCACCATCCGGCAGGGCCCTGGACGAGCTGTACCGGGCGGCCTGGCGGCACGGCCTGAAGACGACGTACTACCTGCGCTCCCAGTCCGCCACCCACGTCGAGAAGTCCACCCTCCGCGGCACCGACGGCCGCCTGACCGCGGTCAAGCCGACCGACCTTGCGTCCATGGCCTCCGGAAGCGGCGAACGGTCCGAAGTTGCCGCCTTCTGCTCCATCGAGGACCCGGATTGCGAGGCCTGTCAGTGACCGGCACCGGCAACGCGACAGGCCTGGGCTCGATCACCGTCGGGGCCTCGCGGATCGAAGTCGCGGACAAGGCGATGATCAACGCCCGCGCCGATGTCAACCAGTTGCTGCCGTTGAAGTACCAGTGGGCCTGGGACAAGTACCTTGCCGCCTGCAACAACCACTGGATGCCGACGGAGGTGTCCATGCAGGCCGACATCGCGCTCTGGCGGCGGCCGGCTGGGGCGAAGGACGGCCTGACCGAGGACGAGCGGCTGATGCTGAAGCGCAACCTCGGCTTCTTCGCCACCGCCGAGTCGCTCGTCGCGAACAACATCGTACTCGCGGTCTACCGGCAGCTCACCAACCCCGAGTGCCGGCAGTACCTGCTCCGCCAGGCGTTCGAGGAGGCCGTGCACACCCACACCTTCCAGTACATCTGTACGTCGCTCGGCCTGGACGAGGGCGAGCTGTTCAACATGTACCGCGAGGTGCCGTCGATCTCCGACAAGGACGCCTGGGCGCTGAAGTACACCCAGCACCTGGAGGATCCGGAGTTCCGCACCGGCACCACGCAGCGGGACCGGGACTTCCTCCGGGACCTGATCGCGTTCTACGTGGTGTTCGAGGGCATGTGGTTCTACACCGGCTTCGCGCAGATCCTGTCCCTCGGCCGGCGGAACAAGATGGTCGGCATCGCCGAGCAGTACCAGTACATCCTGCGCGACGAGTCGATCCACCTGAACTTCGGCATCGACTGCATCAACCAGATCAAGCTGGAGAACCCGCACCTGTGGACGGCCGACTTCCAGGCCGAGGTGCGGCGGATGCTCGCCGAGGCCTGTGAGCTGGAGGTCGCCTACGGCCGCGCGACGATGCCGAACGGCCTGCTCGGGCTGACCGCCGAGCTGTGCGAGCAGTACATGCATTTCATCACCGACCGGCGGGCCGAGCAGCTCGGGCTGGCGCCGCTGTTCGGCGAGACCCGCAACCCGTTCGGCTGGATGTCGGAGGTGATGGACCTGAAGAAGGAGAAGAACTTCTTCGAGACCCGGGTGATCGAGTACCAGTCGGGCGGCGGCCTGACCTGGGACTGACGCCCGCGTCCGGAGAACCGTGCCGCCCCACGGTTCGTCGGACGTAATGTCTGCCCATGACAACTGTGCGGGCAGTCGTGGTCCAGGCGGGGTCGGTTCTGTTCGACACACCGGCGACGCTCGATCGCCTCGATGAATGGTGCGCCAAGGTCGCCGAGCACGAGCCTGGGATCGTGGTGTTCCCCGAGGGGTTCGTCGGCGGGTATCCGAAGGGCCTTGACTTCGGCGCGCGGATCGGCAGCCGCACAGCGGACGGCCGGGCGGACTACCAGCGCTACTGGGAGGCCGCGATCGACGTACCAGGGCCGGAGTTCGACCGGCTGGCGGCGGCTGCCGCCTCACTCCGGGCGACACTGGTGGTCGGTGTGATCGAGCGAGTCGGGCGCACGTTGTACTGCACCGCTCTCACCATCGGCCCCGACGGCACCTTGCTGGCGACCCACCGCAAGCTGATGCCCACCGCCATGGAAAGGCTCGTCTGGGGCTTTGGCGACGGCTCGACGATGGGGGTCACCAGCACGCCGGCCGGTCGCGTCGGGGTGGCAATCTGCTGGGAGAACTACATGCCGATGTACCGCATGTCCCAGTACGCCGACGGGGTCGAGGTCTGGTGTGCGCCGACCGTCGACGACCGGGAGATCTGGCAGTCCACGATGCGGCACATCGGCGTGGAGGGCCGGTGCTTCGTACTGAGCGCCTGTCAGTACCTGACCCGCGCCGACGCCCCCGAGGACTACGCGTGCGTGCAGGGTAACGACCCGGCGACAGTGCTCATCGGTGGCGGCAGCATGATCGTCTCCCCCATGGGCGAGGTGCTGGCCGGACCACTGCGTGACGCCCCCGGCCTGCTCGTAGCCGACCTCGACCTGGGACTAATTGCCCAGGGCAAGTACGACCTCGACGTAGCCGGCCACTACGCCCGCCCCGACGTGTTCCACCTCCACGTCGACCGCTCACCAAAGCCCCCCGTGACCTGACCTCGAGCCCGCCGACCGCGCCCACCGATAGGGCGGCTACGGACCGATCGCCGGAGGGTGGGCCTCCCCGGGGGTGGGCCCCGGGGGTGGGCCCCGGGGGGTGGGCCCCGGGGGGTGGGCCTCGGGGGGTGGGTTCGGGCGCCTCGGTGGGCGTCATCCAACGATCGGTCCGAACCCGCCCCGCCATCGTCCGGCGATCGGTCCGAACCCGCCCCGCCATCGTCCGGCGATCGGTC
>DASTVQ010000002.1:0-17060 GCA_035759015.1 Kribbella sp. | reverse complement strand
CCGCGGAACATGATGGTGATCTTGACCTTGTCACCGGCACGCAGGAACCGGACGACGTGACCCTTCTTGGTCTCGTAGTCGTGCGGGTCGATCTTCGGCCGCAGCTTCATCTCTTTGATGACCGTGTTGGTCTGGTTCCGGCGGGACTCGCGCGCCTTCTGCGCGGTCTCGTACTTGTACTTGCCGAAATCCATCAGCTTGCAGACCGGTGGGCGAGCCGTGGCCGCGACCTCGACCAGGTCGAGATCAGCTTCCTGGGCCAACCGAAGTGCGTCCTCGATCCGGACGATGCCTACCTGCTCACCGTTCGGTCCGACCAGTCGCACCTCGGGAACGCGGATGCGCTCGTTGACGCGCAGTTCAATGGTGATGGGTCCTCCTGGGGTTGTCCGTGTCCTCGTGCCACCTCGTGACCGCCCGCAGGTCCGCCGCCGCAGAAACGACGAAGGCCTCCGTGCGTCCACACGAAGGCCCAATCCCAGATCGACGGCTCGCGCCCTCACGGGCGGTACGCCGTACGATGCCGTAGCCACCGGCTGGGCCGGTAACCATGGCGTGACCGGGACCCGTCGACTCTGCGTCGAGGCGGGTGGGAGGTGGCCCTCCGCTTGGACTCCAACCGCTGGAGGCCCTGACTTATTCCGGAATCTGGTCAGGACCCACCATCGGACCGAGTCGGTCGCCGTGTAAGAGTACCAGCATGACCGACCCCTCCTCCACCCAGGCCGAATCCCCCACCTCGACGGCTGGGGAGGAGTCCGTTCGCGGTCACGCCGAAGGCCCCGGCGGGACCGCCGAAGGTCCCGGCGGCGATGGCGGTGGCGATGGCGGTGGCTATGGCGGTGGAGATGGCGGTGGCGTCCCGACCCCCCAGGCGGACGCGCTGTCGACCGTGTCCCGCGACATCGCGGAGGTGCCGAGCGTCGAGATCATCTCGACCGCTGCCCTGCACCTGATGAGCGCCGCCGCGGTGAACCTCGGCCTGGCCGCGGACCTGCCCGAGCACAAGGACCTCGACGAGGCGCGATCTCTCATCGATGCCCTGGCCGGTCTGCTCGACGGGTCCGCCCAGAGTCTCGGCCACCACCACGCCGCGCCGCTGCGAGACGGCCTCAGATCTCTCCAGCTCGCCTTCAAGGAAGCCTCCACCATCCCCGACGAGCCCGGCCAGGCCCCCGGCGAGAAGTACACCGGCCCCGTTCACCCCTCCCCACCCCGCCACCCCTGACCCGCCCGGACTTCACACTTCTCCACCTCCCTGTCACATCCGATTACCTCCGGTCGCACTCGGTTACAGCAGCCCGTCGATCGAGCTGACCAGCTACAGGCCCTCAGCTCCGGCCATCGACCCCGTCGCTCCGGCCATCGACCCGTGGCGCTTGGGTCCAATCACCGCGATCGGTCCCAATCCGCCCATCGGCCGGCCGCCCTGACCGATCCCCCTGCCCCGGCGGCCTTGATCGGTCCGAATCTGCCCCATCGGCGAAGGCAGGTCGGGTACGACGATCCGCCCGGCTCCGCAAGTCCACCATCCACAGAACGCCGACTTCTGACGAATCGCCGGAAGGGTTTCCACCACCTCACCTGCCGGCTCTCGGCTCAGTTGCCGGCTCTCGGAAATGCCGTCACTGCGGGGCGTCGGTCCTTCACTGCGGGCGTCTCTCGCAGCGCGAGCGTCCGCCGCACGTTGGCTGATCCGGCAGGGCCGCGCAGCGGTGGGCGAGGGGCCAACCCATCACCTGACGGAGTAGTGGTAGTGAGGTGATGGGTCGGTCAGCCCGTGGCCATCCAGGCGTAGGACCCATCCTCCAGACGGACCACCTGCAGCCCGCCGGCCAGCCGCCGTACGTCATCAGTCTCGAGTACGGCGGTGGTGGGGCCGGCGACGTCGATCACGATGGCGGCGGCGCCTTCCTGGATGGCGGCTGTGGCGACCAGCCGGGCCGCGGCGGGCATCGGCCGGGCCTCCGGACTCCACCGGACCAGGCTCTCGGTGCTGCTGAACGCGAGCAGCGCCTGCCGCCCGTCCTTGCCCTGCAGCAGAGCCACGGCCATGTCGGACGTCTTGTCATGCGCGCGGCCCTGCTCGTCGTACTCGACCTCGCCGAGCGTCGCGACGACCGGTACAAGCAGCCGCCCTCTCGTCAGCGCGGCCAGGATCGCTCCCTGGTCACCCTGCGTCATGGCGTCGGCCAGCGCTTGATCGGCCGAGCCGTCGTCGTGGTCGAAGCCGGTGAAGGCCAGTCGGCGGTGAGGTTGCACCCCCTCATTGTCCCTGTACCGGCCTCCGGCACTGCCCCCGGGCGCTCTTTCAGGGTGGCGTCAGGGCTGTCCCGACTTGGTTCGGCAGCCACCTGTGCGAGCCTGGGTGTGTGCCTGACTTCAATGATCTGACGCTGCTGCCGTTCTGTGCGGGCCTCACGCTGCTCGGCCTGATCGCGTCGTGGGCTGCCTGGCGCCGCCGAGGACTGGCAGCGGGCATCCGCGGGGTGGCCTGGTCGTTGCTGCCGGTCTCGCTGTACCTGACCGGGCTGCTCGAGCTGGTCTGGGACGTGGCGAGGTCGGTGAGCAGTTGGGTCACGCACCTCATCTTCTCCCCCAGCGTCTGGGCCGGGGTCGCGCTGTTCGGCGTTTCCGTCGTGCTCTACGTCGTGTCCGGCCTGGCCCGCTCGCGCCGTGCTGACGCGCCGACCGACAAGTCCGCCTCGCGGGCGGCCGGCGAGCTGACGGCCACAGGCCCGGCACCCGCCTCGGCGTCCGCGAGGCCTGCCAAGCCGGCGAAGTCCGCGAAGAAGACCACGGAAGACACGTCCGAGTTCGACGAGATCGAGGACATTCTGAAGCGCCATGGAATCAACTGACACCCTGTCCATCGACAGCGTCCTGGACCACATCCAGGCGACCCCCGCCCGGCTCGGCCGCACCCGGCTGGTCAGCGTGGACGGTCCCGCCGGCTCCGGCAAGAGCTCCCTCGCCGCCCGGCTGGCCGCTCGTGCCGAGGCCCGCGGCCTGACCGTGCTCGTCCTGCACATGGACGACCTGTACGACGGCTGGGACGGCGCCACCCGCGGGTTCGGGCTGCTCCGGGACCACGTGCTGAGCCGCCTCGCCGAAGGGCGCGAGGGCCGGTACCGTCGCTACGACTGGAAGCTTGGCGCATACGCCGAGCTACACGTCGTACCGGCGACAGTGGAGCTCCTGATCGTCGAAGGCGTGAGCTCGGCCGACCGCGGAGCCGAACCGTGGCAGTCGCTGCGGATCTGGATCGAGACCAGCAACGACGTGCGTCTCGGCCGCGGCATCGAGCGCGACGGAGAGGCGCTGAGGGACCGCTGGCTGGACTGGATGCGCTGGGAACGCGACCACTTCGCCGTCGAGAGCACCCGGGACCGCGCGGACCTGATCGTCGACGGAAACCCGGCCATCACCCACGATCCGGACACTCAGCTCGTCACCAAGGCCGTACGCCTGGCCTCCCCCAACACCCCCGCCGCCTCCTGACCCCCATCCAACCTCCCGGCTCTCGTCGACTCCCTTCGGCCCCCTTCCACGCCCTCATCGGCCCGCTCCGACTCTCTTCGGCCCGCTCCGGCTCTGTTCGGCCCGTTCCGGCTCTCTGCGGCCCGCTCCGACTCTGTTCGGCCCGCTCCGACTCTCTTCGGACCCTTCCGACGCGGTCCAGACCGAGAGCGCCGAGGCCGCCACGATCATGGTGGGCGACGGTGTGAATCTCTTCGGCACTCGCAGCCTTCTCCGGCTCGCCGAAACGGCCCCGGACGCCGTAATTTCCGCTGCTGCCGGGCGCAGGTAGTCCCTCAGCCCTGCCGGTTATTCCTCTACGGCCGCGTCGTCTCCCGCGAATCTGTGGAAAACCCTCCGCCGATTCGTCGCCACTGGTGCAACCCGGCGCCAACCCCACAACCACACCCCAAGCGCCGCCGGGCGGTCGGGCGTCGATCAACTCTGTGCACCGGCCGCCCGTACGGCGTCGCCGCGCCGCCGACTCGCTGTGCGCTGTTCTCTCGCCTCCGGCGACCGACGCCGATAGCCAAGCCAAGGGCAAGTACGGACCGATCGACGCCCACACGCAGGGGCAGGTTCGGGCGCGTGCATGGTGGGCTCCGCACGCGTCGCCTGCCGCGCCGTGCCGCAGGGCTTCACGATGAATCTCGGCAGTCGGAGTCTCGATCGACTTTGTGCACCGGCCGACCGCCCGTACAGCGTCGCCGTGGCCGGCGGGTGCACAAAGTCGCAATGGAGGCGGGACTTTGAGCACGGGCAGGTCAGCGATATCGCCTCGGCATGACTGGCGGGTGCACAAAGTGGGTTCCGCACGGCATCGCCTCGCCAAATCCGCCGCAGGGCCTCGCAGTGCGCCGCCTGGTGACGATGATCCCGGCTTCGCTGGTGGGCAGGGTGTGGATCGACTCTGTGCACCGGCCGGCCGCCGTACGGCGTCGCCATGGCCGGCGGGTGCGCAAAGTCGCCATGGCCGGCGAGTGCGCAAAGTCGCCGTGGCCGGCGGGTGCGCAAAGTCGCTGTGGGGGTGCGGGTGCGCAAAGTCGCTGTGGGGGTGGGGTCGGGAGAGGATGGGGCCATGAATGAGCGGGTTGCGCCTTCGGGCGAGCAGTGGTCGATAAGCGCCGGGGAGTACCGCGGCACCGTGGTCAGCGTGGGGGGTGGCTTGCGGGGGTTGTCGTACGGGAATCGGGAGGTACTGATCGGGTACGACAAGAAGGAGAGCGCGCATGCCGGGATCGGGCAGCACTTGTTCCCGTGGCCGAACCGGATCGCCGACGGCAGGTACACCTTTGCCGGCACCGAACAGCAGCTCTCGCTGACGGAGCCGACCAGGCGCAACGCCATCCACGGGTTGACCCGGTGGGCGAACTGGAACCGGCTGGACGACGGTTCCAGCGAGTCGGTGGTCGTCGTCGGGTACCGCCTGCACGGTGAACCCGGGTATCCCCACCAGCTGGATCTCACGGTGCGCTACGAGCTGGACGCCGTCGCAGGACTGACCGTTGAGGCGACCGCGGAGAACATCGGCAGCGACGAGGCGCCCTATGGATTCGGCTCGCACCCCTACCTCACGGTCGGGCGGCAGCTCGACGAGTGTGAGGTGAGGTTCACAGCCGGACAGCGGCTCGACGTGACGCCGGATCGGTTGCTGCCGGTCGGGCTGGTGGAGGTGGCCGCGTCGGAGTTCGACTTCGGCAAGCCCCGCACGGTGGGCGGGCTGTTCATCGACAACGCGTTCACGGCGTTGCCGGACAGATGGACGGTACAGCTGACGGATCCCGCGAGCGGGCGCGGCGCGGAGTTGTCGAGCGATACGCCGTGGATGCAGCTCTTCACTGGCGACGCGATCGGCCGCGCGGGGCTGGCGGTCGAGCCGATGACCTGCCCGCCGAACGCCTTCGTGACCGGGGAGAACCTCATCACCCTCGCCCCCGGGGAATCGCACACGACCCGCTTCAGCGTCAACGCGAACTAGCTCACGGATCTGCTCTTCGGGACCCGGGCTAGGGTGCGGTCTGGCCAGCGCCGTGCGAGCGGGCCACCGCGGCCAGTTCCTTGGCCGCTCGGCCCGCTCTCGCCCCGTCCGACGCCTGGACCGCGAGCACGCCCAACCTGTTGCCCTCGGCATCGAACAGCTGGAGCCACGGGTCACCCGGGGAGAACCGCAGGGCCCGCACCTGCGCCCAGCCGAACCGGTACGAGCGGAACACGTTCCGCACGGCCAGGCCATCGTCGTAGGCGGCGACGCGGACGGTCGCCATCCGGTACAGGATCCACAGGACCGCGCCGAAGAACGCGAGCAGGGTGAGTCGCTGGAACAGCGTGAACGTGTCGCGGGACTCGGCGGAGAACCGGAACCAGACCACCGCGAAGACGGCGATCAGGCACAGCCCCATCACGGCCGCCATCATCGCGACCACCCAGGGGCGGAACGACCAGATCACCTTGTCCGCCACGTCTCAGATCCGGCAGGCGTGGATGTCGGTGGTCAGGATCGCCCGGGCGCCGGCCTCCCAGAGCTGGTCCATGATCCGCTGTGCGTCGGCCCGGGGCACCATCGCACGGACGGCGACCCAGCCTTCCCGATGCAACGGCGACACCGTCGGCGACTCCAGTCCGGGCGTGAGCGCGTTGGCCGTCTCCACCGACTCGGCACGAATGTCGTAGTCCATCATCACGTAGTTGCGCGCGACCAGGACGCCCTGCAGCCGGCGCACCAGCTGCTCCAGGCCGGGCGGCTGCTCGACACCGCGCCGCTTGATCAGTACCGCCTCGGACTTCAGGATCGGCTCGCCGAACACCTCCAACCCGGCCTGCCGCAACGTCGTACCGGTCTCGACGACGTCGGCGATCACGTCCGCCACGCCTAGCTGGACGGCGGTCTCGACGGCGCCGTCGAGGCGGACCACCGAGGCCTGCACGCCGTTGGCCTCGAGGTGGTCGGTGAGCACCCCGGCGTACGACGTGGCCACGCGCAGGCCGGACAAGTCCTTCACCGAGTCGGCGACACCGGGCGGACCCGCGAACCGGAAGGTGGACGCGCCGAACCCGAGCTCAACGACCACGTCGGCGTCGGCGCGCGAGTCCAGCACCAGGTCACGGCCGGAGATACCGACGTCGAGCGTGCCGGACCCGACGTACAGGGCGATGTCTCGGGGGCGGAGGTAGTAGAACTCGACCTCGTTGGCGGTATCGGTGAGCGCCAGGTCCTTGGCGGTGCGGCGCTGCTTGTAACCCGCCTCGGCCAGGATGTCGGTGGCGGACTCGCTCAGCGAGCCCTTGTTCGGTACTGCGACGCGCAGCATGGGACGGCCTTTCGTGGGAGGTGAACCGGGGTGTCTGTAGGCGCGCTCCTACAGATGTCGGTACACGTCGTCGAGGCTCAGGCCGAGCGCGTGCATCATCACCTGCGCGTGGTACAGCAGTTGGGACAGCTCTTCCGCGGCCCGTTCCTTGCCCTCGTGCTCGGCGGCCATCCAGGACTCGGCGGCTTCCTCGACCAGCTTCTTGCCGATCGTGTGGACGCCCGCATCCAGCGCTGCCACCGTACCTGAGCCCTCCGGTCGGGTCAGCGCCTTCTCGCCCAGCTCGGCGAAGAGTTCGTCAAAGGTCTTCATCGCGGGGTCCAGCCTAGAGGTCCGGCCGTCGGCCGCCCCGGTCAGGTCTCGTCCTGCGGACCCTGCCGGCCGGCCGAGGCGAGCCTGCGCGGCGCGGAGTGCGAGTCGACGTACCACTCGTGCCGCTCCGCGAGGAGGGCGCGAACCATGGCGAAGTCGGTCGCCTCACCCTCCCTGCGCAGGTGGTACGGCGGCGGGTAGAAGCAGTCGCCGAGCAGCGCGACGTCGGAGTCCGGTACGACGGCCACCAGCGAGTCCGGCGCGTGGTTCCCACCGACGTGCCGCAGCTCGACCCCGGTCGGCAGAGTCAGCACGTCGTTGAACGTCCGGTGCGGCGGAACCACCTCGAAGCCGTCCCAGTCCGGCACCGCTAGAGCCCGCGCGCGAAAGCTCGGGCCGAGCTTCGGGTTCTTGACCACCTCGTCGCGCAGGTATGCGTGGCTCCACGGCCTGGCGCCCTCGGCCTGCAGAAGCGGCTGGCCCGCGGCGTGGCCGATCACCTCCACCTCCTCCCACGCACAGGCACCCCAGGTGTGGTCCCAATGGTGATGTGTGTAGACCAGCCAGCGGGGCCTCGGCAGGCCGGCCGCCTCGATCGACTGCTGGACCTCCCGAGCCGCGGCGGGGCTGTTGCCGGCATCGATCAGGACGCTGCCACGGTCATCGGCGACGATCGCCACCGAACCGCGGATCGCGTCCGGGTCGGGATCGTGCGGGTAGAGCCAGACGCGCCCGGACAGGTGCTGCAGCTGCTCGGCCATTTGCCAGAGGATATCTGCCATGAAGCCCACTCGAGCCCGCATGCTCGGCATCGCGCCGGGCACGTTGCCCACCGGCCGGCTGAACGCGATCACCGACGTCGCCGGCGTCCGCGTCGGCCAGACCACGATCGACGACGGTGCCGACCTGCACACCGGGGTCACCGCGATCGTCCCCGACAGCGTGGCAGGCGGCCTTTCGGCGGCTGTTGCCGTCGGCAATGGGTACGGCAAGCTGGTCGGTTCGACCCAGGTGGACGAGCTCGGCGTGATCGAGACCCCGGTGCTGCTGACCGGGACGCTGTCGGTGTTCCGCGTCGCCGACGCGTTGCTCGGGTATCTCCTCGACCAGAACCCTGACGCCACGAGCCTCAACCCGATCGTGGGCGAGACCAACGACGGCTACCTGTCGGACATCCGCCGCCGGCCGATCACCGAGAAGCACGTGATCGATGCGCTGACGTCCGCCTCGACCGGCCTCCCGGCCGAGGGATGCGTCGGAGCCGGAACCGGTACGGCCGCGCTCGGCTTAAAGGGCGGCATCGGCACCTCATCGCGGTACGTCGCGGGCGCCGGCACGATCGGCGCGCTGGTGCAGTCGAACTTCTCGGGCCTGTTGACGGTCCTCGGCGTACCGATCCCGGCGGAGTCCGTGGAGACCCTGCCCGGCAACTCGTGCATGATCGTGGTCGCCACGGACCTGCCGTTGGACGCTCGGCGGCTCGGGCGGCTGGCGCGCAGGGCGGTGTTCGCCCTTGGCCGGGTCGGTTCGGACTTTTCTCCCGGCAGCGGCGACTACGCGATCACCTTCAGCACAGCGCCTTCCGGGGCGGAACTGCTGCCGGACAAGCAGCTCCTGCCAGCGTTCAAGGCCGTGACCGAGGCCGTCGAGGAGGCGCTGCTGAACTCGCTGACCATGGCTCACACTGTGACCGGGTTCCGCGGTCACACCCGCCGGGCCGTCTCACACGATCTGCTCCTCTCACGCCTGACCGCGGCAGGGGCGATCGGGGCTCAGTAGGACCGACCGGTTGACGGATGGTGGCCGGGGGCAAGCATGCTGGTGTGAAACACTCGCTCCTTCGCCCGTTCAGCCCGGCGGGTCGTAGAGATCCAGCACGGATCGGGCCAGCCGGGCGAGCTCGGCCCGCAGCTCCGGCGGGTCGAGAACCTCGAGATCGGTGCCGAAGCGGACCAGTTGCGCGGCCGCATGACCGACCGACTCGATCGGCACGACGACCGTGACGGCGCCGTCGGCATCAGGTTCCACGCCGCTGTCGGTGATGGCCTTCAGCAACAAGGTGGAGGACAGATCGGCGAGGCGCGGCACCAACCCGGCCGAGATGCGGACCACCGCCTGGCCGGTGAAGCGCCGGTTCTCGAACTCTTCGAGGTGGTCCTGCCAGTAGAGGGTCAGGTCGAAGCCGTCGGGCCTGGTGAACGCCTCACCCGTCCGGCGCAGCTGGAGGATGTTCGACACCCGGTAGGTGCGCATCCCCCCGGGCGCGGCGGCGACGACGTACCAGCTGCCGTTCTTGAGGACGAGGCCGTACGGCTCGAGGGTGCGCTCCACCTCTCGCGGCTCCTGCCAGCGTCGGTAGACCACCTCGATCCGCTGATCGTGCAGGACCGCCTCCGCGACGGCGGCGAGGTGCGGCGAGTCCTCCGCGTCCCGGTACCAGGCGGGCACATCGAGGTGGAAGCGATCCTTCAGTCGGCCGGCCCGGTCGCGCTGCTCCGGCGCGAGGGCAGCCAGCAGCTTGAGCTCGGCCGCACTCGTCTCCTGGGTCAGGCCGAGTGCTGCCGCCGGCCCGGGCATGCCGACCAGGAAGAGCGACGACGCCTCCTGCTCGGTGAGCCCGGTCAGGCGCGTGCGGTACCCGTCGACCAGCCGGTACCCTCCGGCGCGTCCCTGGTCGGCGTACACGGGGACCCCGGCCGCGGCGAGCGCCTCGACGTCGCGGTAGATCGTCCGCAGGGACACCTCCAGCTCGGCCGCCAGCTCGCGCGCGGTGAGCTGCCGCCGCGTCTGGAGCAGCAGCAGGATGGACAGGAGCCGGCTGGATCGCATGCTTCGAGGTTAATCGGAAACGCTGCCAGTCGGTGTCAGGTTTCACCGGAAGGCTGGGGCCTATGACCACCTTGACCAAGCTGACCAGCGACTTCGACTTCCTGACCGGGCACTTCGACGTCGTACACCGCCAGCTGAAGGAGCCCCTGACCGGCAGTGACGAGTGGGTCGAGTACGCCGGTAGCTGCACGGCGCGGACCCATTTCGAAGGCGCCGTCAGCATCGACGAGGCGCGCTTGCCGACGATGGGCTCCTACGGGATGTCGATCCGTGTCTTCGACCCGGTCGAGAAGCAATGGACCATCTACTGGGTGAGCAGCCGAGACGGCAAGCTCCAGCCACCCGTCCGTGGACGCTGGGTCAACGGCTCCTGCCGGCTCGTCGGCGAGGACGAGCACCAGGGGCGCCCGGTGCTCGTGCAGTTCACCTGGTCCGACATCACCGAGCAGGGCGCTCGTTGGGAGCAGGCCTACTCCGTCGATGGCGGCGAGACCTGGGAAACCAACTGGACCATGCAGCTCAGCCGGCGCTCGACCGAACCGGCTGCGCTGGACATCCCGAAGGCGACCGGCGACTTCGACTTCTTCGTCGGCCACTGGGATGTGCACCATCGCAGGCTGGCCGCACCGCTGACCGGCAGCGATGACTGGTACGAGCTGCCAGGCACCTCCGACGGCTACACCCTCTTCGGCGGCGCCATCAGCGTGGACGAGACCGGCTTCCCGACCGAGGGGTTCCACGGGCTGACCATCCGGCTGTACGACTCGGAGGCCCGGACCTGGTCGATCTACTGGACCAACAGCCGACGCGGTGTGCTCGAACCGCCGGTGCACGGCGGCTTCGATGCCGAAGGCATCGGCCTGTTCCACGGATCCGATCAGCACGAGGGCCGCCCGGTCGACGTCCGGTTCCGCTGGACCCGAGCCACCGCACCGGTCTGGGAGCAGTTCTTCTCCGTCGACGAGGGGCGGACCTGGGAACCCAACTGGACCATGACCTTCACCCGCATCAGCGAGTAACGCTGCCGTCCATTGTCAGGTTTATCGCGGAAGGTCTCTAGCCATGACCGAATTCAGCAAGGAAACCAGCGACTTCGACTTCCTGACCGGGTACTTCGACGTCGTGCACCGGCGGTTGAAGGCTCCCCTCACCGGAAGCGACGACTGGTACGAGTTCGCCGGAACCAGCACAGCGCGCACCCATCTCGACGGCGCCATCAGCATCGACGAGATGCAGTTCCCCGACCAGGGCTTCTCCGGGATGTCGATCCGTCTCTACGACCCGGCCGAGAAGCAGTGGACCATCTACTGGGTCAACAGCCGGGACTGCAGGCTCCAGCCGCCTGTCCGTGGGCGATGGGCCGACGGATCCTGCCGGCTCGTCGGCGAGGACGAGCACGAGGGCCGCCCGATCCTCGCGAGCTACCGCTGGTCCGACATCACCGAGCAGACCGCGCACTGGGAACAGGCCTTCTCTGTCGACGGCGGCAAGACCTGGGAGCTCAACTGGACGATGGACTTCACCCGGCGCACCACCGAACCGCCGCCGCCCCTGGACCTGCCGAAGCTGACCGGCGACTTCGACTTCTTCGTAGGCCCGTGGAACGGCGTGCAGCGACGGCTCAAGGCGCCCCTGACCGGCAGTGACGAGTGGTACGAGCTGACGTCCACCTCCGTCGGCTACACCTACTTCAACGGGGCCATCAGCGTCGACGAGGTCGATCTGCCGGCGCTGGGCATCCGCGGCTTCACAGTCCGCTTGTACGACCCGGCCGCCAAGACCTGGTCGATCCACTGGGTCAACAGCCGTCGCGGCGTACTGGAGACACCGGTGCGGGGAGGATTCGGGGACGACGGTGTCGGCCTGTTCTACGGCCCGGACGAGCACGACGGCCGCCCGATCGACGTCCGCTTCCGCTGGACCCGAGGCGAAGCCCCCACCTGGGAGCAGTCCTTCTCCCCGGTCACGGCTCCCCCATCCACCCGCACCTGGGAGCCCAACTGGCAAGCCACCTTCACCCGCCCCGCCTGAACCCATCACCGCGCCCCGCGGCGCCCCCGCGGCGCCCCCGCGGCGCCGTCGCGGTCCCCCCGCGGTGCCCCTGCGCAGCCCCTGCGCAGCCCTCGCGCAGCCCCGCGCAGCCCTCGCGCATCCCTCGCGGGGCCCTCGCATAGCCCTCGCGCAGCCTTCCGTCGCGGCACCCCTCCGCCCATCGGTCCGAAGGTGCCCCCGGGTGTTTGCGGTCGGTCGGTCCGAAGGTGCCCCCGGGTGTTTGCGGTCGGTCGGGTCCGAAAGCGCCCCCCGGCACCTGTGCCGTCCATCGGTCCGAAAGCGCCCCCGGCGTGTTGCGGTCGGTCGGTCCGAAAGTGCCCGAGTGTTGCCGATCGGTCCGAAAGCGCCTCTCGGCACCTATGCCGTCCGTCGGTGCCAAGACGCCCCATGCGACCCCGCGATCGGTCCGAACGCGCCCCCGGGTGTTGCCGTCCATCGGTCCGAAGACGGCTCCGGGGCCAGCGTCTGCAGGTGGCCTCGGAGCTTTGGGACCTGTGGACAGGCACGCGGGGCGCTTTCGGACCGATCGCGGGGTGGCATGGGGCGCTTTCGGACCGACCGCAAACACCCGGGGCACCTTCGGACCGATGGACGGCAACAGTCGGGGGGCTTTCGGACCGACCGACGCAAACATCCGGGGGCACCTTCGGACCGACCGCAAACACCCGGGGCGGTTTCGGACCGATGGGTGGAGGGGGTGGGGTTAGAGGGTGCGGATTTGGATGGCGGTGGTGAGGGCCGCCTGGGTGGCCTCGTAGCCTTTGTCCTCGCGGCTGTCGGGGAGGCCGGCGCGGTCGAGGGCCTGGGGGTCGTTGTCGCAGGTCAGCAGGCCGAAGCCGATGGGTACGCCGGTGCTGACGGCCACCCGCATCAGTCCTTCGGTCGCCGCCTGGCAGACGTACTCGAAGTGCGGGGTGTCCCCCCGGATCACCACGCCCAGCGCCACCACCGCGTCGTACCCGTTCCGGGCCGCATGTAGGGCGGCGACGGGCAGCTCGAACGAGCCGGGCACCCGGATCACCGTGACGTCGGTGACGCCGGAGTCGGCCAGCGCGCGCCGCGCACCGGCGACGAGCGAATCGGTCACCACCGGGTGCCATTGCGCCGCCACGACGGCGACGCGGAGACCTTCGGCCCGCGGGATCTCGATGGTCGGTGCTCCAGTGCCTGACATCAGCCGGCTCCGTTCTCGTCGGTCAGTACGCCGGGCAGGTGTCGGCCCAGGTCCTCGTCGGTCAGTACGCCGCTGGGCAGGTGGTGGCCCATCCGGTCGCGCTTGGTTCTCAGGTACCGCAGATTGTGCTCGGTCGGGTCGATGGAGATGGACAGCCGCTCCACCACCTCGATGCCATAGCCCTGGACACCGGCCAGCTTGTCCGGGTTGTTGGTCAGCAGCCGGACCGACGTGATGCCCAGGTCGGCCAGGATCTGGGCGCCGGTGCCGTAGTCGCGGGCGTCGGCGGGCAGGCCCAGGTCGAGGTTCGCGTCGACCGTGTCGCGGCCGGCGTCCTGCAGCTCGTACGCCTGCAGCTTGTGCAGCAGGCCGATGCCGCGTCCCTCGTGCCCGCGCAGGTAGACCACGACGCCGCCCTCGGTCGCGACCTGACGCATCGCCTCCTCCAGCTGGGGGCCGCAGTCGCACCGCAACGAGCCGAACACGTCACCGGTGAGGCACTCGGAGTGCAGCCGGACCAGCGTGGGCCCGGCGTCGATCTCACCGCGGACCAGGGCCAGCTGTTCCGACCCGTCGACGATGTTGCGGTAGCCGTGGGCAACGAAGTCGCCGTACTTGGTCGGCAGGGTGGTGGTCGCCACCCGCCTGATCTGGCTCTCGGTCCGCCGCCGGTACCGGATCAGATCCTCGATCGAGACCAGCACCAGGCCGTGCTCGTCGGCGAACTTCCGCAGGTCGGCGCCGCGCTTCATGGTGCCGTCGTCGTTCACGAGCTCCGCGATCACCGCGGCCGGGCGCAACCCGGCCAACCGGGTCAGGTCCAGCGAGGCCTCCGTGTGGCCGGGCCGAACCAGTACGCCGCCCTCGCGAGCACGCAGCGGGAAGATGTGCCCAGGCTGCACCAGGTCGTACGACTCCGAAGCGGAGTCGGCGAGAACCCGGATCGTGCGGGCCCGGTCGGCCGCGGAGATCCCGGTGGTCACCTTGTCGCGGGCATCGACGGAGATCGTGTAAGCGGTACGCAGGCGCTCGCGGTTGTGCGGCGTCATCAGCGGGATGCCGAGCCGGTCCAGCTCCGCGGCCTCCATCGGGACGCAGACCACGCCGGAGCTGTAACGGATCAGGAACGCCAGCAGTTCGGGGGTCGCCTTGGAGGCCGCGAAGACCAGGTCGCCCTCGTTCTCGCGATCCTCGTCGTCGACCACGATGACCGGGCGGCCGGAGCGGATCTCGTCGATCGCGTGCTCGATGGTGTCGAGCTTCAGCACGTGAGCCATGATCAGTGCACCGCCTCGACCGCGAGGGCTGGTTCGACGACGGCACGGTTCTGGATCCGCCACCAGGCGGCGAAACCGACCAGGCAGAAGAATCCGTAGAAGACGTACATGGCCGCGGACGGGTAGAACTTGGCCTGCACGAGCAGCGGAACGCCGACCGCGTCAACGGCTATCCAGATCAACCAGAACTCGACCCAGCCGCGTGCCATCCCGTACGTCGCCAGGATCGAGCCGGTGAGGATCCACGCGTCCCACTGCGGTCCCCAAGAGCCGAGGGCCTTGAGGACGACGAAGGTGAGCGCGTAGAGCACCGCGGCGCCGACCAGTAGCTCGACCCGCTCCCGCGCAGTGGCCCAGCGCGGCTGGACCCCGTGCCCGTCGTTGCCGCTGGCGTGACGGTTCTGGTACCAGCGGTACCAGCCGTAGACGCTGACGATGGCGAAGAAGATCTGGCGCCCGGCCTGGCCCCAGAGGTCCTTGTCCTGCGGGGTGTCGAACAACCCACCGACGAAGACCGTGAACAGCAACACGTTGCCGATGATGCCGACAGGCCAGGCGGCGACCAGCCGGCGCATGCCGAACAGCGCGCTGGCGAGGCCGAAGACGTTGCCCACGATCTCCCTGACCAGCACCGGCGAGCCGGCGATCGTCACCTGCTCGTGCAGCAACCAGTCGAAGACGTTCATCGCTCGCCTCCTGCCAGCAGCCGCTCGACGTACTTGGCGATGACATCGACCTCAAGGTTCACGGTGTCGCCGACCTTGTTGCGGCCGAGCACGGTGAGCTCGAGGGTGGTGGGGATCAGGCTGACGCCGAAGGTGCCGGACTCGTCGTCCACGTCCGTGACTGTCAGGGACACGCCGTCCACGGCGATCGAGCCCTTCTCGGCGACATACCGCAGGATCTCGGGCGGGGCCGAGATGCGGACGACCTCCCAGTGCTCGGCGGGCTCGCGCGACGCGATGGTGCCGACCCCGTCGACGTGGCCTTGCACGATATGGCCGCCCAGCCGGGCGTGGGCCGCGACGGCGCGTTCGAGGTTCACCCGCGAGCCCTTCTCGACGCTGCCGAGACTCGTACGCTGCAGGGTCTCCCGCATCACGTCGGCGGTGAAGGTGCCGTCGTCCACGTCGATGACCGTCAGGCAGCAGCCGTTCACCGAGATCGAGTCGCCATGGCCGGCGTCGGACGTGACGGTCGGGCCATGGATGCGGAGCCGGGCCGCGTCACCCTCGAGCAGGTCGAGCGCCTCGACGGTGCCCAGTTCTTCGACGATTCCGGTGAACATCTTCTAGACCATCCTTAGGTCGGTCGGTGGAGTGAGAGTCAGGCGTACGTCCTCGCCGAGGCGGGTGACGTCCGCAAGCGTGAAGCGCCGCAGGTCGGCGATCGATTCCGCGCCCAGGTCGCCGACCGCGGCATGGCCCGAGCCGAGCAGCGCGGGCGCGACGTACGCGACGATCTGGTCGACCAGCTGGGCGCGCAGGAAGGCAGCGGCCAAGGTGGGGCCGCCCTCGAGCCATAGATGGCGGATCTGGTGGTCGTCCAGCTGCCGCAGCACCTCGGCCGGGTCGTGCGTGGGCAGCAGCAGGGTCTCTGCGCGGTCGTTGCGAACCCGGGCGGACGACGGGATCTCACGATCGCCGACGACCACCCGCAGTGGCTGACGGCCGACCGGCCGGTCGTGCTCGTCCCGCACGGTCAGCTCCGGGTCGTCGTCCAGCACCGTCTGGGTGCCGACCGCTATCGCGTCGCACTCGGCCCGTTTGCGGTGGACGTCGGCACGTGCGAGCGGCCCGGTGATCCACCTGCTGGATCGGTCTGGCGCGGAGCTCCGGCCGTCCAAGGTGGTGGCGAACTTCCAGGTCACGAAAGGACGGCCGGCCCGCACCGAGTGGAGCCAGACGGCGTTGACCGCCTCTGCCTCGTCCCGCAGCAGGCCGGCCTCGACCCTCACGCCCTTCCGGCCTAGCTTGGCTGCGCCCCCGGTCGCCTGCCGGTCGGGGTCCGGAACGGCGTACACGACCCGGCCGATCCGGGCGGCGATCAGCGCGTCCGAGCACGGACCAGTACGACCGGTGTGGTTGCACGGCTCGAGCGTCACGTACGCCGTACCGCCGCGGGCGCGCTCGCCGGCCATCCGCAAGGCCTCGATCTCCGCATGCGGACCACCGGCCACGGCATGGAAGCCCTCGCCGACCGGTTGGCCGGCCTCGTCGGTGATGACACACCCTACGACCGGGTTCGGATGGGTGGTCCCGACACCGCGGGCGGCGAGCTCGACGGCGCGCCGCATCCACGCGATGTCCATCGGCGAAGCGTTCTGCACTGAACGGCCCCTCGTTGTCACGGACGCGCTCGCGGGGTCGTGACAACCGGCGCATGCGCATCCGGACCGCTCGGACGGCGGCGGTCAGCCGCGTCGCCCGGACGCCGGAGCACACCCGTCGATCGCGTGCGCCTCCCATCCGGACTTTCACCGTCGGTCCTGGAGTTCCACCAGGTCAACCGACCGACAAGTTGCATCGGCCGGGTCGCGGACTATCACCGCCGGCTCGGAATTACACCGACCCCGGAGCACGCGAGTGG
>DASTVQ010000001.1:0-9317 GCA_035759015.1 Kribbella sp. | reverse complement strand
GTCGATAACGGCCCACCAGGGACGGATTCGGACCGATCGTCAGATAACGGCCCACCGGCGACGGATTCGGACCGATCGTCAGATAACGGCCCACCGGCGACGGATTCGGACCGATCGTCGGAGGGGGTGGTCGCGGAGATTTGTTGGCGTGGCCGATGAATGCGGTGTCGTTGGTGTAGCCAATGGATGGTTTGGTGGAGGAGCGGGGAGACCGCAGGTGGTTCCTTCCCGCCTGCCCGGTGCCGGCGGGATCGCCGTCTTCGCCGCCGATGTGACCACCTTCTTCAACTGCCTCCGCTGATCCCGAGGCCGCGTCCGGGGAACCTTGCGTCAGCAGAGTTCCCCGGGCGCAAGGACTCAGCTGTACGTGACGTCGAGGACGCCGATGATCTTGTCGAGGCGGGCGGCGACCCGGCCGGCGTCGAAGCCCCGACCGCCGACGACGACGTGCAGCGTGCACTCGTCGAAGCACAGCCTCAGCTCGCGGACGTCGTACGGGTTGAGCTGCACGGCGATCCGGGCCAGCAGACCGCGCGTCTCGGCCACCCGCGCGGTGAAGACGGTGACGGACCGCTCCGGTACGACGAGATCCTCACTCAGCGCCGCAAGCCGGTGGTCCGTCGTACGGCTGGCCACGACCGTCACCGGGCCACCTCCTTGTGGCGAAGGAGGCCGTAGGTCATCCCGTCGACGAGCGCCTCCCAGGAGGCTTCGACGATGTTGTGGCCGACGCCGACCGTCACCCACGAGCCTTCGCCGTCGGCGGTCTCGATCAGGACTCTGATCACCGCGTCGGTACCGTGGCCCTGGTCCAGGATCCGCACCTTGTAGTCGACCAGCTCGAACTTGCCGACCACCGGGTACGCCCGCTCGATCGCGGTCCGCAGTGCGTGGTCGAGCGCGTTCACGGGCCCGTTGCCCTCGCCGGTGACGATCTCGCGTTCACCGCCGGCGACCAGCTTCACGGTCGACTCCGAGACAGCCTCGCCATCGGCGCGGGACTCGGTGATGACCCGCCAGGACTCAACGTCGAAGAAGCTGGCCCGGCGGCCGGTCACCTCCTCGGTCAACAGCAGCTCGAAGGAGGCGTCGGCCGCCTCGAACGTGTAGCCGCGCGCCTCCATCTCCTTGACCCGGTCCGTCACCCGGGTGACCAGGTCGCGGTCGTTGCCGAGGTCGAAGCCCAGCTCACGACCCTTGAGCTCGACGCTGGCGCGACCGGCCATCTCCGAGACCAGCATCCTCATGTCGTTGCCGACGAGGGCCGGGTCGGTGTGCTGGTAGAGGTCGGGGTCCACCTTGATGGCGCTGGCGTGCAGTCCCGCCTTGTGGGCGAAGGCGGACACGCCGACGTACGGCTGCCGGGTCGACGGCGGCACGTTCGTCACCTCGGCTATCGCGTGCGCGATCCGGGTCGCCTCGGCCAGCCGGCCGGGCGGAAGCAGCTTGTGGTCCCGCTTGAGCTCCAGGTTGGCCACCACCGCGAGGAGGTCGGCGTTGCCGGTGCGCTCGCCGTACCCGTTGATGGTGCCCTGGACATGCGTGACGCCGGCCTCGACGGCGGCGATCGAGTTCGCGACCGCGCAACCGGCATCGTTGTGGCAGTGGATACCCAGGCGGGCCCCGGTGGTGTCCAACACGTCGCGCACGATGTCCTGCAACTCCCGAGGCAGCGTGCCGCCGTTGGTGTCGCAGAGCGCGACCACGTCGGCACCGGCCTCGACAGCCACCCGGACCACCTCCAACGCGTAGTGCCGGTTGGCCCGGTAGCCGTCGAAGAAGTGCTCGGTGTCGAGGAAGACCCGCTGACCGTGCTCGCGCAGGTGCCGGACGGTGTCCGCGACCATCGCGAGGTTCTCCTCCAGCGTCGTGCGCAGGGCTCGCTCGACGTGGGCGTCGTGACTCTTGGCGACCAGGGTGACGACGCCGGCGCCGGACTCGCGCAGCGCGGCGACCTGGGGATCATCGGCTGCGGCGACCAGCGGCCGGCGGGTCGCGCCGAAAGCGGCGAAGACCGCATGTCGCAGCTCCAGCTCACTCCTGGCCCGATCGAAGAACTCCGTGTCCTTGGGCACCGCACCCGGCCACCCACCCTCGATGAAGCCGACCCCCAGGTCGTCCAGATGCCGCGCGATGGCCAGTTTGTCCGCCACGGACAGCGCAAGGCCCTCCTGCTGGGCCCCGTCGCGCAGGGTGGTGTCGTAGACGTGGAACTCGTCCGCCTGGGGTGTGCTCACGATGTCGCCTTCCGTGGAGCCGGGTTCTGCAGAGGTCACGGGCAAACAAAAAACCTCCCGCGGGATGCGAGAGGTCTGCGCGCTCAGGTACTGCTTGCTGAGCGCGCCTAGCTAATGATGACCCGGTAGTTCTTCATGGCACGTCGAGTCTGCCACACGTCGTCCAATGCGCGGCGGAATGTCTCGGAACGCGAACATCCGGTACGCCGACCAGTACTGCCGCGTGTGCTGGAGTCCAGCTCCGGGGTGCGGTCGCGGGCTATCCGGCGTATTTGCGAGGTCAGGCCGTGAGCGACCAGCCCGGGGTCGTCCCAGGCAGTGCCGTCGTCGCCGGCTGCGCCGTACGTACGGGGCGCGGTACCGCGATCCAGGTCCCGGATCAGCTCCACGGTCGCGCGGATCGCGGCGAGGGTGGCGGGCGGCCACTCCCGGCAGCCGGCCAGCCCGGCGTAGTACTGCTCGACGTCGTCAGGGAGCTCGTCATCGCTCATTCCTGGCCCAGGACCCAGCTAGGCGACGATCGGTCCGAATCCGTCCTGGGAGTGGACGGCCGTCAGGACACCGCCCACGGGGAGGGCGGGTTCGGACCGCCCACGGGGAGGGCGGGTTCGGACCGACCGTCACAGGGGGCGGGTTCGGACCGACCGTCACAGGGGGCGGGATCGGACCGACCGTCACAGGGGGCGGGTTCGGACCGACCGTCACAGAGGGCGGTCAGCAGATCTTGGTCATCCAGCCGTGCGGGTCCGCCGCCCGGCCGTACTGGACGTCCAGGAGCGCGGTCCGCACCGCGTTGGTGATCGGGCCGGCCGCGCCGTCGGCGACCTGAACCTCGCCGCCGCCCCACTTGAGGGACGCGACCGGGGTGATCACCGCAGCTGTGCCGCAGGCGAAGACCTCCCGGATCTTTCCGGAGGCCGCGCCGTCGCGCCACTCGTCGATCGAGATCCGGCGCTCGGTCACGTGGTGGCCCAGGTCGGTGACCAGCTTGAGGATCGAGTCACGCGTGATGCCCTCGAGGATGGTGCCGGACAGCTCCGGAGTGACCACCGAGTTGTCGTCGAGCACGAAGTAGAGGTTCATGCCGCCGAGCTCCTCCACCCACTTGCGCTCCACTGCGTCCAGGAAGGCGACCTGGTCGCAGCCCTGCTCGACGGCCTCTGCCTGTGCGACCAGCGAGGCGGCGTAGTTGCCGGCCGCCTTCGCCGCACCGGTTCCGCCGGGGGCGGCGCGGGTGTACTCCTCGCTCAGCCAGATGCGGACCGGCTTCACGCCGCTCGGGAAGTAGGAGCCGGCCGGCGAGGCGATCAGGCAGAACGTCACGTGGGCCGACGGCCGGACGCCGAGGAACGGATCCGACCCGAACATGAAGGGCCGCAGGTAGAGGGAGGTCTCGCCACCGGAGGGAACCCAGTCCCGGTCGATGGTGACGACCTGTCGCACGGCGTCGAGGAAGGCGGCCTCGGGCAGCTCGGGCAACGCCAGGCGGCGGGCCGACCGCACGAAGCGACTTGCGTTGGCCTCGGGCCGGAAGGCGTGGATCGAACCGTCAGGGTGCCGGTAGGCCTTCATGCCCTCGAAGATGGACTGTGCGTAGTGGAACACCGCGGTCGCCGGAGACAGCTCCAGCGGTCCGAAGGCGGTGATCCGTGCGTCGTGCCAGCCACTTCCTGCGGTCCACGTGGCGATCGCCATGTGGTCGCTGAAGTATTGCCCGAATCCCGGGTTCGCCAGGATCGCGGCGCGCTGGTCGTCGCTGGCCGGATGGGTGGTTGGCTCAACGGTGAACTTCAGATCGGCGCTCATGACCGCACGGTACCTCGTGCGAAACCGCCCTTGCGAGACTCGGCGGCAGGGGAAAAGGACACCGGACTCACCCGGCCGCGCGCTTCGCGATCGCCTCGCCGATCTCCGCCGTCGAGCGCGCCGCGCCGGTCCGCTCCTCGATGTCGGCGGTCACAGCCGCCTCGATCGCGGCCGCCGCCTCGGTCAGGCCGAGGTGGTCGCACAGCAGCGCTGCGGACAGGATCGCCGCGGTCGGATCGGCCTTCTGCCGGCCCGCGATGTCCGGCGCCGAGCCGTGCACCGGCTCGAACATGCTCGGCGCGGTCCGGTCCGGGTTGATGTTGCCGCTCGCCGCCAGGCCGATGCCGCCGGTGACCGCCGCCGCCAGGTCGGTGATGATGTCGCCGAACAGGTTGTCCGTGACGATCACGTCGAACCGCGCCGGGTCGGTGACCAGGAAGATCGTCGCCGCGTCAACGTGCAGGTAGTCCACCTCGACCTCCGGGAACTCCGACGCGACGGCGTCGACGGTCCGCTTCCAGAGGTGCCCGGCGTACACGAGCACGTTGTTCTTGTGCACCAGCGTCAGCTTCCGGCGCGGCCGGGCCTGCGCCCGGGCGAAGGCGTCGCGCACGACCCGCTCGACGCCGTACGCCGTGTTGACGGAGACCTCCGTCGCGATCTCGGCCCGCGTACCGACCCGCAGGACACCGCCGTTGCCGACGTACGGGCCCTCGGTGCCCTCGCGGACGACGACGAAATCGACCTTTCCGGGGTTCGCGAGCGGGGAACCGATCGACGGGTAGATCCTCGACGGCCGGAGGTTGACGTAGTGGTCCAGCGCGAAGCGGAGCTTCAGCAGCAGCCCGCGCTCGAGCACGCCGGACGGGACCGTCGGGTCGCCGACCGCGCCGAGCAGGATCGCGTCGTGCTTGCGGATCTCCTCGAGCTCGGCGTCCGGCAGGGTCTCGCCGGTGGCGTGCCAACGGCGAGCGCCGAGGTCGTACTCCGTCTTGGCGAAGGAGACACCGTAGTTGGCGCTGACCGCGTCGAGGACCCTCAACGCCTCGGCGGTGACCTCGGGTCCGATCCCGTCGCCCCCGACGACGGCCAGCTGGTAGGTCCTGTCGCTCACTTCTTGGGTTCTCCCCCGTTGTCGCGGCGGTTCATGGCTTCCTGGACGGCCTCTCGGTCGGCCTGTCGCTGGGCGGGCCTGCGACGTCGTGCCGCCTTCCGCTCACGCCCGTCGACGACTCGCCAGTCGGCCGGATACATGTCGTACATGCTGCTCTCCCGTTGGTTCGCGTCTGGTGAAAGGACGGCCGACGGTGGCGCTACCGGGCGGGGGGCACGCCTCTTCCCGCGCCGGGATGTCGGCCTCAGCGAGACCCGGCGCGGCAGCTAAGAATGCGTACCGCGAACTGCATGATTCGTCGAAGATACTCCGACGTCCGACTACTTCGCCATTATGCGGGCACGACGTCTCGAAATCCGAGATGCCAGTGCGCTGACTGGCCCATTGCTGTGCAACTCTCGGGCAGTGAGTGCTCCCCCAGAACTTCCGCCGCTGGTGTCCGCGGCTCTCAGCCTGTCCGGCCGGATCGGCTTCGTCAGCTCGACCAGGAACGAGACCGGCCGGCTGCTCGCGACTCTCGCGGCCTCCCGGCGCGGCATCCTGGGCGAGGTCGGCACCGGGTGCGGCGTCGGTTCCGCCTGGCTGCGCAGCGGCGCCGCCGAAGGTTCCAAGATCGTCACCGCGGAGAGCGATCCGAAACGGGCGCAGGCTGTCGCCGATCTGTTCGCCGCGGACGAGCGCATCGAGGTGCTCGAAGCCGACTGGACGGCGCTGATCGAGCGAGGCCCGTTCGCGCTGCTGTTCGTCGACGCCCGCGAAGCCAAGCTGTCCGCCCGCGACGTCGTCGCCGAGGCGGTCGAGCCGGGTGGCTTCGTCGTCCTGGACGACTTCACCCCGTCAGCCGTCTGGCCGCCGATGTACCAGGGTCGCGTCGACACACTCCGCCAGGACTGGCTGCAGGACGAGCGCTTCATCACGGTCGAGGTGATGGTCGCTCCCGACGCCGCCGTCCTCCTCGCCACTCGCCGCTGACGCCTGCGTCCTTCTCGGCTTCTCCGGCGGCCGCCAGCGGCTGGTCCCCTCTCCCCTCTGCGCACATCCGTCACATCCTCACGCGCCTGTGGATGGACGGCCGACCTCACGCCCCGGGCGGGTATGACCAAACGCGGCGCCGGCGTAGGTATGCCCAGACACCGCTCCGTACGAGGCGCCTCGCGCGGCGACTCCGTGTACCGGCTCGATGTCAAACCACGCGTCCACAGATCCACCACTTCCGACGAATCGTCGCAAGGGTGTCCACAGCAAGCAGCAGCAGGAGCGGCGGCAGGGGCGGAGGCTGGGGCGGGGGGTGGCGGCTGGTTGCGCGGGTGCGGCGGGGCAGCCGTGGTGGGGTGGGGCGCCGGTTGCCCGGACGCAACGGGTAGGTCAGACCTCGAGGTCTACGGTGCGGGCGGTGTCGGCCTGGACGGCGGTGGCGATGTCGTGCAGGACGGACGGGGGGATGCTGGAGTCGACGCTCAGCGCCACCAGGGCCTTGCCGCCCTTGCGGTCGCGACTGACCTGCATACCGGCGATGTTGATGTCGGCCTCGCCCAGGATCCGGCCCACAGCGCCGACCACGCCCGGCCGGTCCTCGTACCTGAGGAAGGCCAGGTGGGCCGCGAGCTCCACCTCGAGGTCGAAGCCGTCGATCTCGACCAGCCGCTCGGACTGCCTCACGCCGACCAGCGTGCCGGAGACCGAGACCTGCTCACCGTCGGCGAGGGTGCCGCGCAGGGTGATCAGGTTGCGGTGGTCCGGGCTCTCGTGATCCGTGACCAGCCGGACCTCGAGGCCGCGCTCGGCCGCCAGCAGCGGGGCGTTCACGTACGACACGTTGTCCTCGACGACCTCGGCGAAAACGCCCTTCAGCGCGGCCAGCTCCAGCACCTTGACGTCGTACTGGGTGATCTCGCCGCGGACCTCCACGTCGAGCTGCTGCGCGACGCCGCCGGCCAGCATGGTGAAGATCCGGCCCAGCTTCTCGGTCAGCGGGATGCCCGGCCGGACGTCCTCGGCGATGACGCCGCCCTGCACGTTCACCGCGTCCGGGACCAGCTCGCCAGCCAGCGCGAGGCGGACGGACTTGGCAACGGCGATACCGGCCTTCTCCTGCGCCTCGTCGGTGGAGGCACCCAGGTGCGGGGTGGCGACCACGTTGTCGAACTCGAACAGCGGCGAGTCGGTGCACGGCTCGGATGCGAAGACGTCCAGGCCGGCGCCGGCGACCCGGCCCTCCTTGAGCGCGGCGTACAGCGCCTGCTCGTCGACGATGCCGCCGCGGGCGGCGTTCACGATGATGACCTCGGGCTTCACCTTGTGCAGCTGCTCGTCCCCGATCAGCCCGATCGTCTCGGGCGTCTTCGGCAGGTGCACCGAGATGAAGTCGCTGGTGGCCAGCAGCTCGTCGAGCGATGCGAGCCGGACGCCCATCTGCGCGGCGCGGCCGGCCTGGACGTACGGGTCGTAGGCGATCACGTTCATGCCGAAAGCCGCCAGCCGCTGCGCGACCAGGACGCCGATCTTGCCCAGGCCGACGATGCCGACCGTCTTCTCGTACAGCTCCACGCCGGTGAACTTGCTGCGCTTCCACTCACCGCCCTTGAGCGACTGGTCGGCGTTGGGCACCCGGCGGGCGGCCGCGAGCAGCAGGGCAACGGCGAGCTCGGCGGCGCTGACGATGTTGGAGGTGGGCGCGTTGACGACCATCACGCCTGCCTGGGTGGCGGCCTTCACGTCGACGTTGTCCAGGCCGACGCCGGCCCGGGCGACGACCTTGAGGCGCTTGGCGGCGGCGAGCGCCTCGGCGTCCACCTTCGTGGCGCTACGGATCAAGATCGCGTCGACATCGGCGATGGCCGAGATCAGCTGGGCGCGGTCGGCGCCGTTGGTGTGCCGGATCTCGAAGTCCGGCCCGAGGGCGTCGACGGTGGCGGGAGAGAGTTCCTCGGCGATCAGGACGACAGGCCGGGCAGCTGCGACAGTCATGAAAGAATTCCTCAGCAGAAGCGGTTTGGGCTCGAAGAGTCAGAGCACCTCGCTGTGCCCGCAGGAAAAGATGTTACCCGGTCGCCGGTACGCCCACCCTCGGGGGCACCATCAGCTGGTACGACCAGGGCGGACAGCACGACGACCGGACCACCGGCTCGACGGGAGCCGTGGTCCGGACGCCGGGTCCCGCGTCAGCGGGCGGAGGAGCCCTCGACGTAGTCGTCGTCGTGCGACTTGACCCAGGCCATCAGGCCGCGCAGCTCCTTGCCGACAGCCTCGATCGGGTGCGCCTCGCTCTGCTTGCGGAACTCGGCGAACTCCGGGGCGCCCGCGTCCTGGTCGGCGATGAACCGGGCCGCGAAGGTGCCGTCCTTGATGTCGCTGAGGACGTCCTTCATCCGCGCCTTGACCGAGTCGTCGATGATCCGCGGGCCGGACACGTAGTCGCCGTACTCGGCGGTGTCGGAGACCGACCAGCGCTGCTTGGCGATACCGCCCTCGTACATCAGGTCGACGATCAGCTTCAGCTCGTGCAGGCACTCGAAGTAGGCGACCTCCGGCTGGTAGCCGGCCTCGGTCAGGGTCTCGAACCCGGCCTGCACCAGCGCCGAGACACCGCCGCAGAGCACGGCCTGCTCACCGAACAGGTCGGTCTCGGTCTCCTCGGTGAACGTGGTCTTGATGCCGCCGGCGCGCAGGCCGCCGATGCCCTTGGCGTAGGAGAGGGCCAGGTCCCAGGCCTTGCCGGTCGCGTCCTGCTCGACGGCGACGAGCACCGGTACGCCACGTCCCTCGCTGAACTCGCGCCGGACCAGGTGGCCGGGGCCCTTCGGCGCGACCATCAACACGTCCACCCCGGCCGGCGGCTTGATGTAGCCGAACCGGATGTTGAATCCGTGCCCGAAGACGAGCGCGTCGCCGTCGACCAGATTGGGCTCGATCGCCTCGGTGTACAGCTTGCGCTGCGCCGGGTCCGGGGCGAGGACCACGATCACGTCGGCCTCCTCGCAGGCCTCGTACGGCGTGAGCACGCGCAGGCCCTGGGCCTCCGCCTTGGCGCGGCTCTTCGAGCCCTCCGGCAGGCCGACCCGGACGTCGACACCGGAGTCGCGCAGGGACAGCGCGTGGGCGTGGCCCTGGCTGCCGAAGCCGAGCACGGCCACGTTGCGGCCCTGGATCACCGACAGGTC